>JALHFC010000118.1 GCA_022839445.1 Pelotomaculum sp. | reverse complement strand
CTCCTTTTAGTTGCTGCTAAAAGGATACCATATTTTGTTTGGAAGTGACCTAGTTTTCAATGAGCCGGCTGACCTATTTTTAAAGTACCATATACACCCTTCTTGGGAAAGCGATACATTACGCGAAATCCCAGAGGAGATATCTTGAGCGTTATCTCCTTGATGGGCGTCATGGATTTTTACAAATGCCCCTAATTTGGGAAGGGCGGGTTACATAGCTTCAGTTACAGACTTCCTACCCGGTAGTGCAGCTATCCCGGAAAAGATATTCACCCCCCAACCGGGTGATACAAATCTGAAAAAATTCGCCTGGGAGGAAAACTGATATGGGTAAAAATATTGATTATATGATGGAACTGGTAAGTGAATACCTGTCAGGCAAAACTCCCCGGCATATATTTGAACTAGACTTTGAGACCGAAATTCTAGCCCGTTACAAGAAAATGGTGCGGGAAGATAGGAATTATGCCGAATATTTTTATGATATGCTTTCGGAATATGGAGTGGATATGGGTGATGGCCTATCGGATACGGAATTTAAAAAGCTGATCCGAAGACAGTACAAAAAGGTAAAGAACATTGCCGAAGGTGATTTTTGGTAATGCCTATATTTAGTAGGTACCAGCCTGCTTGACGCTTACTGATTGCCACCAAGGTTTGCCACTTGTAAAGCAAACAAGCCGGGCGATCCACGTGGGACCTCCCGGCCTTCCTTGCAAACGAGTAGGACTTTTACTAATGACACAAAGGGACCGTCCCCCTGTGTCAGTCCGCGTTTACCATGCTGAACCGCTTCATATAAGATGACTTTAATGGTTGGCCTGCTGAACCGCTTCATATAAGATGACTTTAATGGTTGGCCGGTGGCGGAACTAACGCCTTTGCCCACCGTAATGGTATAGCTCTGACCAGGGAGATAATCACCCGGCGGAGGCAAAATCAGCGCTGATTGACCATCTTCTCCGGGACGCACCTCAACGTTGACAAGGCTGCCAACAGCATTGGTAACCCGGATGTTATTACCGGTGATAGTAATAGGATTAACCGGGGCACTAAACTTGACCGTCCAGCGTTTGTCGAGGGGCACGTTGGTTTCGGTGCCTAGATCTTGGGGCGTGTCCCCACCGGTTCCATTATCCCCGGTAATGGTGAGCTGAATGCTTTCCGAGGCCGTCTGGGCGGTGGTAGGACTAGTAGCCCGCAGGGTAATCACATGCGTGCCGGGCGACAGGTTGTCGACATACACCAGGGAGCCACGACCCAGCTCACCATCCTTATTAGAGGTCCATACCAGACTGGCCGTGTCGTAGAGCCATCCCTCCTGGGGATCATAAGCCCGACCGTCCAACAACACCCCCTCTGCCGCAGCTAGGCTGGCACCGCTGGCCGGAGACTGGAGATAGACCTGGGGCGCCTTGACCGGCACCGAAAAAGCATCACTCACTGCCCGGGCGGTGTTAATACCATCGGTGGCCGTGACCCGAAGATAGGCTTGGCTTCCTCCAGGCAGGGTTGAAAAGTCTTGAACAAGCCGATTTTCAGTCGTGGAAGAGCTTAGCACCAGCCAATTTTGCCCATCGGAGCTGTATTCCACCTTATAGTAAAGGCTATCACCATCCGGGTCCTTAGCGGTCCAGGTAATAGCAGCCAGCCCGGATACCTCTCCACCACCCGCGGGCGACAGTATGGTCAGATCAGTCGGGGGATATAGGCTGACCGGAATCGTCTGAACCACCGTCTCCCCGGCCAGGATCTCCAACTGGCTGGTATTCGAGGGGAGAGGAACATCCACATCAAACCACGCTGTAGCCGAACCTGGTATTCCCAGGGACCAAGGAGTAAAGCCTTGACTAGCTAGGATCTCACCGTTGCCGTCAATGGCTCGGATAGAATAGCTGCCGTTTTCCAGGGGGATAGACACATTGGTCGGATAAGTGAACCATGGATCTAACAAATGTAGCTGGCCCGTATTGTCAACCCAACCTGAAGCTGCCAGCACCAAGCCCGTCGGGGACACCGAAGCAGTATGCTGCTGCAAAACCGGGTCCGCTGCTCCCAGAGAATTGTACAGGTGCTGCCAGATAGCCGGGCTGGTCCAGTACTGCGCTGGCAGGGCATCGGAACCCATGAAACTGATTGAGTCCGGCAACAGCTTGCTTCTGGCCACGTCATACGGGTGCAGGTCTTTAGAAATTAAGGAACCGGAGCCGAATGGGGCCGGTTTAACCTCCTGGGCGGGACTGGTTACCGGTTGAAAGGTAAACAGATCCTCACCCTTGAAACCAAAGGGCGGGGGGTTAAGCGCTAGGTTAAAGCGGCCGATGCCGCCGCTGCCGCTATTGTATTCATCGCCCACACCGAAAAAATGTGCAATTTCATGGGCTACCGTAGTCTCATAATCTTCGTACAAAGCGACAGTGGCGATAGGCTTTTTACCCTGTCCGAGCGCATATCCTTCAACCTGATTATTATTGTTGACAACCGGGATAGGCTCGGCGATAAACCCAATGATAGCATCATAGGGAGTGCCCTCGTACTTATGGGGCTGTAATTTTTGCAGTTCCCAGCGGAGTGCAACCAACCCTTCGGATCCCATGAGATCCGCAGCCGGGCGGCTGGCATCCGCCGTTTTACCCGACAGTATCCACTTGACATTGTCGTCGGCTAGGGGGTAAAGCTTCCGCAGCAGGCTGTCACCATTGATCCCATTGCCGCCGGGTTCCACAATCCTTCCACCGAAATTAGCCTTGACCGGCACGGCCAGGATCCGATAATCTCGCTGTTTTCGGAACTGGACACCATCTAAGGTCTTTTCGGAATCATCCAACCGAGCGACAAATTTATAGGTTCCGGCAGCCCAGTCACAGGCAGATCTGTCCCGGGGGATAAAAATGCCGGCATTATTGTCCTTGTCTTTTTTAGGATTCGTAAGGGTGGCAATCTTACTGCCATTACGGTAAATGTCCAACTCAAGGTTGCTAACTTCGCCTATTTTCACTTCATCGGGCAGGAAAACCTGAACCACCGTGT
The DNA here is from genome assembly GCA_022839445.1 of Pelotomaculum sp. GTDB lineage: Bacteria > Bacillota > Desulfotomaculia > Desulfotomaculales > Pelotomaculaceae > JALHFC01. The sequence continues at coordinate 1,556 of JALHFC010000118.1, read as the reverse complement.
CCTTGCCCGCTACAAAATGAGTAGCCGGGTCATAGTCGTCCTTATCCCGGTAGGCATAACGCCCTAGAGCCTGGTTGGGTTGGATAGCCTTTATCCCCGGTTTACGGTTGATTTCGAAAGTGATCTCGATAAAGGCCTGCCCGAATTCATCGCTTAAAGTATGCCGGATGGTGCCTTTATCCCGGAACTGACCGTCGCTGAAGGTTAATTCGCCCCTGTGCAAACTACCATCAGGATGGGTTTCGATCCGGTCATGCCAGGCCTGATTGGCTAAACTCGGGGCATTGTACCCGGCATGGTTCCCCAATTCCCCGGATCTGGAACCCCCTCCCTCCCAATCATTCCAGATGGACTGGTAAGTACCGCTGGTCTCAAAGTATTCGTCCGCAGTATCATAGTCAATGAAAAAAAATGGTTCCAAGCACATCTGGTAACGGAGGGGTTCCTTCTCCGATTGGGGAAGGATAAGTTTAAACCAATCGATGGGATTGTCGCCGGCATCCGGATGTCCGATTTTGGGCCAGTGATATTGCCAGTTATTTACCATGGTAGCCTCAAATTCTTTGGTTTTATTTCCTTTTATCGGGTCCCACTTTGTCAGTTCATTAAGATACCAGTCAGTGGAAGTCCCACCCCCCTGACAACTTCTCGAGTAAACATTATTATTAGACACTGGTTCAAAATAAGGTGTCTGACTCCAGGCCCCAGTGGCATTAGTCAAAACGGTCGTGCCGGCTAAATGAAGCGAAATAGAGTCATTTCCCTCATACCGGGCGATAACCTTGCCATCCTTCTCTCGGGTGGATTGACTTAACCAGAAGCGGTTCGCACTGGCCGTAATCTGCCAGGTCATCTCTAGCTCCTCCGGTGGCAGCACGTTGCTTGCGGCTCGAGCTGGTGGCAGAATACAACCCAAGATGAAAAAAAATACCAAGACCAGTCCAGAAACCAATTGTGATCTAGTTTTCATATTCCCTTCTCCTACCAACCATTATTTACCAATACCTTTATACTGTACAGCTCGATTTTTGTATAGATGCTGTTGCCTGCCATGGGGATTAAACTATTCCAGCGGTTATTTCGGCGTTTTGCTGTTCTAGTTGAACACAGCTTTTGAAATTCTTCTATGGTCATTGTGGCAGCATTTGATGCGTTATCCATACTCTAGAAATTCGATATATTACCGCTGATTTCCTCTAAAGAACCATGTAAATAGAAAATATTTTGTTCTTATGGTTCTTTACAAGATGGTACGTGCTTTTACTTCAGAATGTGCCTTTGGCTATTTTAGGAAGAGACCATTGAGCAACCAACGTAATTCCCAGCGGATTATCCTACAAACTCAAAGACAGAACCAGGTGGGTACAGTTTGACGCTTACGCGCTGTGGAGCGGTATTAGAGGCTGGTAGGTCTAGGTATTGGGGAATAGCAAAAAAGTACTCTTTGCATCCCTGAACAAGAAAACAGGGCCAACCACCGTAATGGCAGTTGACCCTGTTTCTGTTTCAAGTTGCTTTAGCTAGTTTACATAACGAGGGACTGTCCCCTTTTGGGG
>JALHFC010000349.1:1139-1825 GCA_022839445.1 Pelotomaculum sp. | reverse complement strand
CCTTTCACCATTCCCAAAAAGGGTATCCCTGGCCTTTTCCAGCGTCGCCCCGGTTTTTTTGATCTCTAAGGCATCCATTTCCCCAAGGAGGTTTCTTCTCAGGGTAAAACCGAGCTTCCGCCACACTTCCTTTTCATAGTCCTCGAAAGTTTTCTTTCGTTCCTCCAGCCTTCCTACTTCAGAATCAAGACGGCTTTTTTTTCCCTCAATTCCCCGCAGTTCTTCTTCCGCCCCGTCCACAATTCCATCCTTTGCCGCTTTTTCCTCAAGCAGTCCGGCTAGGCCGGCGACAATTGTCTCCAGGGTTTGCTCAAACGCTATTTTCAGTGAGTATTCCAGGCTCCGCAACCGCCCGTCTGTATCGTACTGTTCCCTTGAAATCGACAACTTTTCCTCAATACCGGAGAGTTCCGCCCCTTTACGGCTGCTCTCCCCGGCTAGACGGGCAGCTTGCATGACTTTCCCGCGTACTTTGGCGTCTTGCAGGGACGCTTCCGTTTTCCGGCTCATTTCCTCAGCCGCAGTAAGTCTTCTCATGGCCTCCCTGTGCCCGGACTCCCTCAGCCAGTAGTCATTAGAGCGTTCCTCCAGCTGCACCCGCAGTTCCTCCGCCTTACAACCCTCAATCAGCTGCCCGTTTTCTTCGTATTTTTCCTGGAGTGACCCCGTTTCAGCAGTCAGAAAAC
>JALHFC010000349.1:0-1050 GCA_022839445.1 Pelotomaculum sp. | reverse complement strand
ACCTCTTTGACCAGGTTCTCCAACATTTCCTCCAGCCGGCGCGCCTCCGACCGGTTCCGGAACATGGCCTTCTCCACGGTCTTGATGATCCAGCCGTTTAAGAGCTGCCCGGAATTTTTGCACTTTTGAAAAATCTCTTCCAGGCCACCCTCGCTGTCGTTGATCTTGGCGATGACATTCCGCCACTCATCCTGGGCTATGCCAAATCCAGCCAGGTGCTTGGCATAGCGCTCCCCGTCTTCTTCGGGAAAATATCCAAAGGAAAAGGGGTCCTTTCTTTCCTTTCCCGCCATCATCTCCCTGGCTTCCCGGAAAGGCGCCACCTCCAGAACACCGCCGTTCCGGCTCACAAAAGCGATATGGGCGATATCGAAGGCGTTGGCGCCCGTATATTTAGAGGTAAAGGTAAAATACCTGATCCGATCCTTCCCATCCCTACGCCGGTAAGCAGGTACCCCCCGGCTCCGTCAAGCTTCCACTCAATCATAATGTAGGCGGGCAGCTTTTTTTTGCGGAAAAAGCCCGCGATATTACGGCCCTGGATTTTAGCGCCCGGCGCCACCGGCTGGAGAAAAAGTTGGACCAGCACACTCTTGCCGCCACCGTTAGCCAGGTTTAACAGGGCATTTTCCCCACCGTGGAAGTTAAAGGTTTCGTCGAGTATGTGCCGGGAATCATTGTTGTAGGAAAAATTCACAATTCTAATTCGGTTAATCCTGGGCATCCACCTCAGCCCCTCCTTCAAACAACCCATTAATCTCTTCTACCCGGCTGTCGTTAAGATAATAATTCAGCATCAGGTCGTCAAGTTTTTTAGTCGTGCGAATTTCCCGGTCCTCATCTATGATCCTTAGCAAGTTTTCCCGCTCCAGCAGGCGGCAGGCGCTCAGGATAGTGCCGGCCTTGGTCTTGCGCCCTTTTTCTTCGAAACCCTGCTTGCTTTCCCACAGTTCCGCCACCCTGATAAAATTGACCGCGTACCTTTCCTCAAGCGCAGTCGCCTGGTCGCTGTTTTCGAAGGCCATGGCAAACCGGCTGTCCAGTTCCTCG
>JALHFC010000348.1 GCA_022839445.1 Pelotomaculum sp. | reverse complement strand
TCTTATCTTCAGCCCTTGCCCTGTCTTCCGGGTGGAGCAACTTGATAAAAGGCGCCCCTAAAAGTTCCTTTTCCGGGTATCCCGTAAGGCGGATAAATGCAGGGTTGACCATCCGGCACAAACCGTCCTGGAGGATACAAATGGGGAGGGGTGAAAAATAGAAAGTCTTTTTAAAATCAACGGACAACATGAAAATCCCTCTCTTTCGGGCATAAGGGCTTTAAGTAAAAACAGTCTTATTTGTTTAAATGTGCTATACTACTTTTCAACAAGGATAATAGAAGATCCTTTTTGGAATTAAAAAACTTTTGGTTATATCTCCCACTTAACAAAAAATAATCCTAAAGAAATTTTTATTTAAAAAGGTGGGATTGCGAATATTGTCGAAACAACATATAATGTTTGCGCCGGAAAATATAGCTAGAAATGGGCTTAAAGCAGGCCATTTGGACCTAGGGAACGTCCTTTTTCCCTTATTTTCTTCCAAGCAGCCAATCTGACCAGTATAGACAGGAGGCCTTTTAATGTTTTCTCATCCCTTTGATTTTGAAAAAATTATTGACTTCCAAGCAGCCAATCTGACCAGTATAGACAGGAGGCCTTTTAATGTTTTCTCATCCCTTTGATTTTGAAAAAATTATTGAGCACTCTTCGCAATGCTTTTGTATTATCGACGCCGGCTACAGGTTGCTGTACTATAACGCCGCTTATTGCGAACTCACCGGCTATACAGAAACAGAAATATATAATAAGTCCACGCTTACTGAAATCACTCCGGTCGAGTGGCGTGGAAAGATGAGCGAGGTGTTCGGTGAACTGCGGCGCACCGGGCAGCCGCAGCGCTACGAAAAAGAGATAGTTCGCAAGGACGGCGTGCGGGTACCGGTGGAGTCGTTTATTCACCAGGTTTGCGATCAGGACGGGTCTGTTCTTTATTATTATTCATTTGTCACCGATATTACCAGGCGCAAGAGGGCGGAAAAAAATTTGCGCGCCGCCAACCGGAAGCTGCTGGACATAATCGAGTTCCTTCCCGACGCCACCTTCGTCATTGACCAAGGGGTCGGCAAGGAGGACATGCTTGGTAAAGGCGGTCACGCTTACGCGGTTCCTTTTTACGGCGAACCGAGGCCCATATTGATTGATCTTATTTTTTCTGAAGACAGGGAAACAAAGTTGAAATATGAATACACCGAAAGGAAAGATGAGACAGTATTCGGTGAGGTTTTTATACCGTCCATGCTGGGCTGGGAGGGGGTCTATTTGTGGGGCAAGGCCTCGCCGCTGTATGACTGCGAAGGCAATCTTATCGGCGCCATCGAGTCCATACGCGACACCACTAGGCGCAAGCAAACGGAAGAGCGGCTGAAATATTTAAGCCTGCACGATTCCTTAACCGGGCTCTATAACCGGGCCTATTTTGAGGAAGAGTTGCGCCTGTTCGGGGAAAAGCATATATGTCCGGTCGGAATCATTGTATGTGACATTGACGGTCTCAAGCTAATCAACGACACCGGAGACTTGCTGCTCAAGGCGGCTACGATTGTTATAAAGGATTCGTTCAGAGAAGACGACATTATTGCCCGGATTGGTGGTGATGAATTCGCGGTGCTTTTGCATGGTGATGGTAAAATTGTTGAGAATGCCGGTATCAGGCTAAAGAACGCTATCGCCAGGTATAACGGCAACGCCCAGGATGATGCGCCGCCTCTTAGCATATCAATTGGTTTTGCTGTGAAAACAGATGTGTTTACAAGTCTGAACATTGTGTTTAAAGAAGCGGATTATAACATGAGCCGGGAAAAGCTGCACCGCAAACAAAGCACCCGCAGCGCTATCGTCCAAACCATGATGAAAGCGCTGGAGGTGAGGGATTTTATTACTGAAGGTCACGCCGACCGCCTGAAGGATCTTGTCACCGGTCTAGCCAGGTCCATCTCCCTGTCTGAAAGTAAAATAGCCGACTTGCGCCTTTTGGCGCAGTTTCACGATATAGGCAAGGTGGGGATCCCTGACAGCATCCTCTTTAAAAAGGGGTTTCTTGATCCCGAGGAAGTTGCCGAAATGCGGAGGCACAGTGAAATCGGCTACCGCATCGCCATGACGGCGCCGGATCTGGCGCCTATTGCCGACTGGATTTTGAAACACCACGAGTGGTGGAACGGGCAGGGCTACCCCCTGGGGCTTAAAGGGGAGGAAAT
>JALHFC010000117.1 GCA_022839445.1 Pelotomaculum sp. | reverse complement strand
GCCAGGCAGGTAAAAAACGGAAGGATAGTGGGGGTCTTTCAGCCTCACCGGTATACCAGGACTTCTATCTTGGGGGAGCAATTCGGGGCAGCATTTAAAGACGCGGACGTTATTATTGTCAGCGAAATATACAGCGCCGGCGAGCGGCCTATCGAAGGTGTTTCAGCCAAAACAATTATTTCAGCTATTGAAAAGCACGGGGGGCAGGAGGTCATTTATCTCCCCACAAGGGAGGAAATTGTAGAGCACCTGCTTTTGACGGTACGTCCTGGCGACATGATCTTGACTATGGGCGCCGGTGATATTTATAATGCAGGGGTAGAACTTGTTCACCGTCTAAAGGAGCGTCAGAGAATTGACTTGTGCAGCCTTTTACCTGGAGCTAAATAAAATTTTACCCGGGCGGGTTAAGGCCGGGGAGTCCATGAAAAAGTATACGAGCTGGCGTATAGGCGGTCCCGCAGAACTGTTTGTGGAGCCTGTTGGGCGTGAAGAACTGCAAAGGGTGGTGGCCTGCGCTCATAAGCGGGGGATACGCTTAACTGTTATCGGGGCCGGATCAAACCTATTGGTTTCAGACAGGGGGATCAAAGGCGTTGTTGTCAAGGTGGGCAGGGGTTTGGGCCGGGTTTGGATCGAAGAAAGCCGGGTTGTTGCTGAAGCAGGCGCGAAACTGGCTCATGTGGCCGCTACTGCGAAGGATGCCGGTTTTGGTGGCTTTGAATTTTCTGCCGGTATCCCGGGTGCTGTAGGCGGTGCCCTGGCAATGAATGCCGGCGCCAACGGCGCTTCGATCGGGGACTTGGTACATGGTATCCTTTTGCTGAGTCAGGCAGGCGAGTACTGCCGAAAGTCGAAAGAAGAAATGGATTTTGGTTACCGCACAAGTGTTTTACGGCGCGAGCCCTGGATAGTAATTGAAACTACCTTTTGCTGCCGGCGCCGGGATAAAGATTTAATTAAGAAAGAGATGGATGAATATCGTCATAAACGCCGCTCGACCCAGCCAATAACCTTTCCTAGCGCGGGAAGTGTTTTTAAAAACCCGCCGGGGCATTCTGCCGGGCGCTTAATCGAATCGTCAGGTCTAAAAGGAATGAGAATCGGGGGCGCCGAGATCTCCGACCTTCACGCCAACTTTATTGTAAACCTGGGTTGGGCCACAGCCCGGGATGTGCTGACCCTAATTGACAAGGTCAGGGAAGCGGTGCACAGCAAATTTGGCGTAGAGCTGGAACTGGAGGTAAATGTTGTTGGTGATATATAGGCGGAGGTGTCAATAGTGCAAAAACTATTAATTGTAGGTGGCAACCGCCTGGAAGGAACAGTCCGCGCCAGCGGCTCAAAAAACGCTACTTTACCGGTCCTTGCAGCATGTATTTTAAACGCGGGGGTCAGTACAATCCACGAAGCACCCAGGCTAAGGGATATATCAGTAATGAAGTTCCTTTTACATTACCTTGGGGCGAAGGTAACTAACGAAGGAAGTACAATCATAGTGGACAGTTCAAATATCGAGCCACTGGAAATATCGGAGGGAATAATGCGCCGCATGCGTGCCTCCAACCTTGTTTTAGGCGCGATGTTGGGCCGGTTTGGCAGGGTTAAAATTTCATATCCCGGCGGTTGCCAAATCGGTAGCCGGCCCATGGACCTGCATCTAAAAGGTTTACAGGCGATGGGGGCTGTCATCCGGGAAAAGTTTGGATACATCATGGCCGAGGCAAAGAAGTTGACCGGCGCCGACATCCACCTGGACCTGCCTAGCGTAGGGGCGACTGAGAACCTGATGATGGCGGCAGTCCTGGCTGAAGGAGTAACTACGATCAGAAACGCGGCTAAGGAGCCGGAAATAGTTGACTTGCAGAATTACCTCAATGCAATTGGGGGGCGGGTGAAAGGGGCCGGGACCGACAATATAAAAATAGAAGGTGTCGCCCATAGCCAAATGAAGCCGGCCGTGCACTCTGTCATACCTGACCGGATTGAGGCAGGGACACATATTGTAGCAACGGCTATAACCGGCGGTGAGGTAACGGTGACGAACGTGATTCCAGAGCACATTGAGCCTTTGCTGGCCAAAATGCGCGAGGCGGGTGTCGGAATTACTGTGGGAGATGATTTCGTTAGGGTACGTGGCAACGGGCGGGTAAAGTCAATAGATATAAAAACAATGCCTTACCCGGGTTTTCCCACCGATATGCAGCCCCAGATGATGGCCCTTTTGAGCCTGGCTGAGGGGACCAGCGTTATTACTGAAACTGTTTTTGAAAACCGCTTCAAGCACGTTGGGGAACTCCGCAGAATGGGGGCGGACATTAAGGTAGAGGGGCAGTCAGCGATCATCAAAGGCGTGGATAAGCTAAGCGGGGCTTGTATCGAGGCAAGTGACTTGAGGGCCGGGGCGTCGCTGGTGCTGGCCTCGCTTGCGGCTGAAAACGGGACTGTTATAGAGAACATAAATCATATAGACCGTGGTTACGAGCGGCTTGAGCAAAAATACAACTTTCTTGGAGCCAGGATCGTTAGAGTCCACAACTAGGCGGCTCTTTTTTTAAATACAATTGGGACAGGTTTAAAATTCATATAAAAAGAAGGCCGTTTGTAACGGCCTCCTTTCAGCAGTATTATCTTCTTTTGGCTATAAGCAGCCTCCCGTAATCCAGTCCCATATTCTACCTGGATCAGAGGGTTAGCGCGTATTATATGCAAATAAACCCAAAGCCAAACACCAGAAGGATCAAGATCAGGAACAGGATAAAACCCCAACTGCCAAAGCCCAGGCCGGTTCCACATCCCCCCGCTGCTCCGCCGGCAGCAGCGCCTCCCTCAACAAAAGCCATTTAAAAACCTCCTTGTTTAAACAAATAGGAATCCGATCCCAAATACTAAAAGGATCAGGATCAAGAACAGGATAAAAGCCCAGCTACCAAAGCCCATACCAATTCCGCCCCCGCAAGCTCCGCCTGCCGCGCCGCCTGCTGCTCCGCCTGCGCCAAAAGCCATTTTTATTCCTCCTCTTTTATAGTTTAACAAAGAAAGGCACAATGCCTGCCTTGTTTTCCTACACCATCCTATGCGCCAGGGAATTAAATGGCCACGTTTTATTTTATATTTCCTGAAAGATTATAAGGAGATGGGGTCGTCTTTATAGCACGTTATAGACGACAGCCATTGTTACGATGCCCACAAGCAAGGTAAAAAAAAGATTCTTGAACCTGATGGCTACTATAATTGTCGGCAAAAATGCCCATATATACAAGTTTCGTGTGCTGATATCTATCTCCCCCCTGGGGGCGAGGATACTTAAAGCCGTAAGTCCTCCCAAAACCGCTGGAGCTACATAAGAAAGCCATTCCTTGACAATAGCAGGAAATTCATAGCGGGAAAAAAATGCTACCGGAAAGATACGGGGCGCAAGGCTTGCTATAGATACCCCGATGATCATGATCCAGATGCTAGCGCTGTCCATTAATGATCACTCCTAAAGTAGCGCCAATGACAGTGGCTATAATCAGGTTTGAAAGATTGTCCAGCATTGCTGGAACGAGGCGCCCGGTGACCAGGCAAATTACTGCTGTAAATACTGCAACCCAGATATCGGTCCGGCGCCTGATCATCAAGACAAGAAGATAAATGTACATGGCGGGTAGGGCGAAGCCCAAACCCAACCGGTTTGTATCGGTAATAAAGCTGCCTAGCGCCGCTCCAAGAAGTGTACCGCTGATCCATCCCAGGTGGGAGGTAATATTTAAACCTGCCAGGTAGGAGGCGGTAGCAGGGTGGTCCTGGTAGTGGTTCATAGCTACCGCGTAGGTTTCATCGGTTAAGCGACGGACATCGCTACAGCTTGGGCGGCGGACATCCCGGCTTCCCTGGCCAGCACTCCGAAAGCAAACCCCAGGGGCAGGTACCCTAAAACTATTGGAATTGCTTCTGTAATGCCTCGTCTAATTTCCTTGTTCCACATTAACGAATCAGTCCTGTGAGGCGCAGGGGGGAGCGCCCCCTTGCACACTTGTAAAATAAGGAACAGCCAGCCACCGTCGACAACCGGAAACTGGCCGCCTAATAAATTCCGAAATCTTATGTTACAAGTTCTACAAGAAATAGCTGATTCCTTCTAGCCCGAAATTAGCTTTTTTATTGACCATTATCGCCCACTTTAGGTGTTCATATCCAAACGGGATCCAACCGGCGTTTATTCTAGGATATTTTCCCCCGATATGCCACTTACTTTTATCGTTTTAACTGGACAAGTTAGGTGTGGTTGGTATAATTACATATGGGGCAAACTATTTGAGGTTACGATGGAGTGAGGGAATTGGCGGGCG
>JALHFC010000116.1 GCA_022839445.1 Pelotomaculum sp. | reverse complement strand
GATTTTGACTGGAACCGGGAATCTGAATTGGCTGAACAGGATATAAAAGACGGAAATGTGAAAAGATATTCCGCTGATGAGTATTTTGAATCATTAGAACACCGTATTTTTGAAAAAGAACAACAACCACCGGTTAAATCCTGCGCAATACTTCCGGATGGGGATGATTTCGTCCAGGAGAAAAAATAGTGGATCGAGTTTATAGTGTAATAAATGTGATAATTGAAGAAACTTCAAGATTTGAAAGGAACTTTGAAAAGTTGCCTGTCCAAATCGCGAAACATTTTCACTGGAAGATACTTCCAACTATTATTTCTTGCATAAAGGAACAAATTCCTTTCCCCAAATCTCTTCGAATCAAATATGTTGAGGGGAGTAACAAAAAGGTTTGGGAAGCAACAATTAACTTGAGTTTTAGGGTTACCTTCAGCCTGTTAAATGAATTTGATGAACGGAATGAGCGGGTTGTTGTAATCCAACTAAGAAATATCGGACCACATGAAGTTGTGTTCAGATCCCCCTATTAAGGAAAGGGGACACACCTCCTTCGGAGGAATGTCCCCTAATTTTAGGAAAGGGGACACACCTCCTTCGGAGGAATGTCCCCTAATTTTAGGAAAGGGGACACACCTCCTTCGGAGGAATGTCCGCTTGTCCACCTCGGATTATTTCCTCAATTGCTGCAGTCTTTCCCTCACCTCAGGAGCGTGATTTAATACCTCTTCCAAGATATCACAACTAAATAAAGCACATTCGGAGCAGTTGCCCGTGTTCCTTTCAATATTACAGGCTCTGATCCGGCACATGCCGCAGTAGCTAAAGTTAACATCGGATTTGCAACCGAGACAGTTCACATCCCCGGTTTTGATATCTGCCCCGTACATTTTGCTCCATTCCTCGGATATCTGTTTTCTTAAAGCATCGTCATTATTTACCGTGGCTTTATATGCGTTGCACTCACCGCACGGGATGCCGCAGTACGCCATCATACTATCCAAATTATAATTCACTCCCCTTTTAAGGTTTTTGATGATAAGTTTCTAAATAGGTGTTTGTTTTTCCTGCCGCCAAAACCTCGAAATTAAACTTATTCTTCCCAAGCACAGGGGCAAGCACAGGGGGACGGTTCTTTTGTGTCGTCGAAGACGACACAAAAGAACCGTCCCCCTGTGCTACCTAAAAAAAAGGATTTTTGTAGTTTGTGCAGAATTTTCTTGCAATAACATTATTTCACCAATAAACAAATATCCTCAACTGGAAACCATGATCAGGTGTTTAATAATTTAACAAAAGGCAGGTGAAAAAGTGTCAAGAATATTGATTGTTGATGATGAGCCCCATATCAGGATTCTTCTGGAACAAACCCTTGAAGAACTTGAGGATGAAGGAGTGGAATTATTAAAGGCCAATAACGGTGAAGCAGCAATGGATATCATCAGAAATAAAAAGCCAGAACTGGTTTTTCTGGATGTCATGATGCCTAAAATGAACGGTATTGAAGTTTGCGGAATTGTAAAGAAAGAACCGGGTATCAGCGATACTTATATTATCATGCTTACTGCCAAGGGACAGGTATACGATCAGCAGAAGGGGAGCGAGGCGGGGGCCGATATCTATATGACCAAACCTTTTAATCCTGATGAAATAATTGAAAAGGCCAGGGAAGTTTTGGGGCTTTAAATATTTACAGCAATTCAAACGGCAGTGGATTTTTGATCAAATTGTTACGAGGGGAGAAAGTAAAAGATTATGCTAAGTGGAATTGTATATACGGATCAGGAAAGATGTGAAGCTTGTTCGGCCTGTCTTAGGGTATGTGAGACCAAATCGATCATGATTAAAGACGGTAAATCAAAGATAATTGAGGAAAGCTGTTTAAATTGCGGCGCTTGTGTTAAGGTTTGCAGCAAGGGCGCAAAAAAATATAGAAACAGTATTGAGGGCGTAGAAAACATACTTAAAAACAAAAAAGCCGCCCTGATACTGGCGCCTTCCTATGTGATTGTGGCGGTAAAAAAATATAATTGCACCCCGGAACAGTTCTGTACAGCGTTAAAAGAGTTGGGGTTTGAACTGGTATATGAATCAAGTTTTGGCGCCGATGTTGTTACAAAGTTGTACGTTGATTACATAAATGACCTGCTACAGAAGCAAGGTAGGGAAAATACCAATGTGATCGCTAGCCCGTGCCCGGCGCTTATGAACTATGTTGAAAAGCACACACCGGAACTGTTAAATAATTTTGCGCCGATTGTAAGTCCTATGGCAGCTCAGGCCGTGATCGTAAGGTACTGGAACGGTGATGAAATCGCTATAGTGGGGGCTACCCCTTGTTTAGCTAAAAAATCAGAATTGCTGGATGAGGAATTTGGTCTTTATGCGGAAAAAATGACCTTTGAGGAACTGATCACCCTTCTTGACAGCCGGGGGATCGTTCCCGCGAACCTGCCGGAATCGGACTTTGATGGAGTACAGCCTTTTTATGGTACCAGTTTCCCTATCTCCGGAGGCCTTACCAAAACTATGGAACAGTATAGCACAGAGCCGGGGTTTGATATTATCAGTAATAACTACCTGCTTGTGGAAGGTGAAGACCGCAGCACAAAATTTTTAAAAGGCATGGCCCGCAAGGCAACCAAAGATGGTAACCTAATTGGGTACCCTCTTCTGGTGGATATTTTATACTGCGAAGGTTGCATTTTAGGTAAGGCTTTGGGCGTCTCAGGTAATTTATGGGAAAATAGGCGCATTGTTTCAGAATATACCAGGAAAAGGTTTAAAAGGGCCATACAGGAAAATTTAGTCAAAGAGTATAAAGGGTATTCCGTGCTGGTGAAAAACACCATCCAGGCGCCTGAGTTTGAAAAGTGGCTGGAAATTGTTGATCAGTTGATTAAAGAAAATAAGTTTACCAGAACGTGGAACAATGTCCATTACCATAAAAAAGAACCCACTGCGGAAGAACTTAGATACATCCTTGAATATGACGGTAAACATTCAGAAAAAGACGAGCTAAACTGTGGCGCCTGCGGCTATGAAACCTGCAGGGAGCGGGCTATCGCCGTATTTAATGGTGAGAACGAACTAGGGGGCTGTATTGTCCATATAAAATATGAGGCAAGGCTGTCTCTGGAAGAAAATAAAAGACTTCAGGAACTGGATCAAATGAAATCCGATTTTCTGTCCACAGTATCCCATGAACTCCGGACACCGCTTACATCCGTACTGGGCTTTTCTAAAATTATAAAGAAAAGGCTGGAAGAAGTGGTTTTTCCGCAAATAAAAACCACCGACAAAAAGGTTAACCGAGCTATCAAACAGGTAAACGGCAACGTTGACATTATTGTTTCAGAAAGCCAAAGGCTAACCAACCTGATCAGTGATGTGCTGGATCTCTCCAAAATGGAGGCCGGTAAAATTGAATGGAAAATGGAGCCCCTTTGTCTGGAAGAGGTTATTGACAGGGCAATTTCCGCCACCACGTCCCTTTTTGAACAAAAGGGGTTGGAACTGGTTAAGAGCATAGAAGAAGGATTACCGCAAATAATGGGGGACAGGGACAGGCTGATCCAAACGGTGATCAACCTTATTTCCAACGCAATCAAATTCACCGACAGCGGTTCGGTTACCTGTAGAGCAAGAAGGGTTGACGGTGACATAGTGCTGGGCGTTGTTGACACGGGTATCGGGGTAGCTGAAGATGACCTGGAAAAAGTGTTTAATAAATTCAAACAGGTTGGAGACACTCTTACCGATAAACCCCAGGGAACAGGACTTGGGTTGTCTATTTGCAAACAAATTGTCGAGCAGCATGGTGGTAGGATCTGGGTGGAAAGTGAGCAAGGGAAAGGGAGC
>JALHFC010000115.1 GCA_022839445.1 Pelotomaculum sp. | reverse complement strand
GGTATTCACTTTACCATTTCTACCGGCCGTATGTACCCGTCGGCGGCGCGTTTTGCCCGGAAGTTGGAAATAAATATCCCGATGATCACTTATCAAGGGGCTTTAATAAAAAATTCCTTTTCCGGTGAAGTTCTTTTGTACCGGCCGTTAGAGTTGGCTTATGCCAGGGAGGTGATTGAACGGGTCCACCGTTTGGGGTACCACCTGAACGCTTATGTGGATGACCGCCTCTTAGTGGAGCGCGATACTCCTGAGGGGAGGCGGTATGCTTCTATTGCCGGGGTGGAGGCCGAGGTGGTGGGGGACCTGCTTCGGTTCCTGGATCGAGATCCCACCAAGCTGCTCACCATATCCAGCGAGCCGCAGCTCGATCAATTGTGTGCTGAATTAGCCCCGCTTTACCAGGGTAAAATGCACATATCCAAATCAAAGCCCCACTTTCTTGAATTTTCACACCCCCGGGCCACTAAAGGGGAGGCGTTGGCTTATTTGGCCGAATATTTCGGGGTCAGGCGGGAGGAAGTGATGGCGGTGGGTGACGGTTACAATGACATAGAGATGCTGGATTACGCCGGGTTAGGTGTTGTAGTGGCTAACGCCAGGGATGAGATTAAACAAAAGGCAGGCTACGTAACCCTTGCGCCTTATGGTGACGGCGTTGTAGAAGCGCTGGAGAAGTTTGTTATGGGTATAAAGTAACTGTTGCTTGATTATTCTAGGGGAAGGGGGGAACAACGTGTATTATTTTGGTAAAAGTGACTGGCGTACTTTAGAGCATGGAGCGGAAAAGGAATGGCTCGTGACCAACGGTATCGGCGGGTACGCTTCCAGCACCATCATCAACGCCAACACCCGCAAATACCACGGTTTGCTGGTTGCCGCCCATAACCCGCCCGGCTGGCGGGTGGTGCACTTAAGCAAATTGGACGAGCGCTTTGTGGCCGGGGGTTGCACATATATATTGGCAGCCAACGAGAACCGGTCTGGTTTTGCTGAGCTTGGTTTTATCCACCTCCAGCAGGTCAAGGCGGATCCTATTCCCACATTTACATATAGCTTCGGCGATATTTTCTTGGAAAAAACGGTATTTATGGTGCACGGGCAAAACACAACCGTTATTTTATACCGCGTGCAAAACGGCGCCGAGCCGGGTTTGCTGAGTTTACGCCCGATGATTAATTGCCGGGGCCACCACTTCAACACCAGCGAAGACCAGATTAGTTTTGCTCAGAAGTCGATTGCCGGGGGCGTCTCCATAAAAGGTAGGGAGGAACTCCCGCCGCTTCTGCTGGTCTGCACTGCCGGTTCTTATGCCCAGGACGGTTATTGGTATAACGGGATAGCTTATGCCGGTGAAAAAGAACGCGGTGAACACCCTTATGAAGATGTTTATATACCCGGCTATTTTGCCATTCCGCTCCAACCGGGGGAAGGCATGACTTTTAGTGTTATTGCTACCACCGGTGAGATCGACAGCGTAAACGGGGAGGAACTGTTGCAAAAAGAAAAGGACAGGCTTGATGGAATTGTCCGGAAGGCCGGTTACGACGACCACTTGGCGCAGCGCCTGGTGAGGGCGGCGGATGCTTTTATCGTCCAACGGCAGACTACGGGAAAAAAGACTGTGATTGCGGGTTATCCCTGGTTCGCCGACTGGGGTAGGGATACGATGATTTCCCTGCCGGGCCTTACCCTTGTTACCAACCGCTTTCAGGAGGCGCGCGAGATCCTGATCACTTACGTCCGCTTGTGTAGAAAAGGTCTGCTGCCAAACGCCTTCTTTGACGGCGCCGTAGACCCGGTTTTTAATACGGTGGACGCCTCCCTTTGGTTTGTCAACGCCGTCTACAAATACCTTGTCTATACGGGAGACCTGGATTTTGTAAGGGATCAGGTTTATCCCACGGTTAAAGGTATTATTCGCTGGTATATGGAGGGCACGGAGTACAATATCGGTATGGACGAAGACGGCCTTTTGAGCGCGGGCGCCCCGGATATCCAGCTGACCTGGATGGACGCCAAGATAGACGACTGGGTAGTGACTCCAAGGCACGGTAAGGCCGTAGAGATTAATGCCCTCTGGTACAATGCCGTCCGTGTGTTTGAAAAATTGAGCCATATATTTGGAAAAGGTTTTCTCTTCACAGCCCTGCCGGGTAAGATTAAAAGTAGTTTTTTGCAAAAGTTTTGGAATGAAAACGCGGGTTGCCTAAACGATGTAATCTCTCCGGAGGGGGTGGACAGCAGTGTCCGGTGCAACCAGCTGTTGGCGGCGAGCCTTCCGGAAATAATGCTCACAAGGGATCAGGTGCGTCGAGTGGTGGAAAAGGTCTGGCGGGAACTATACGTTACCTACGGTATCCGCAGCCTCACCCCTTGGAATTCTGCTTACAAGGGGATTTACATGGGCGACCGGGTACGGCGTGATAGCTCGTACCACCAGGGAACGGCCTGGAGTTGGCTCATGGGGCCGTTCATCACCGCCTACCGCCGGGCGCATGGCTACAGTGCGGCCAGTCGCATTCAAGCCGGGCGGTTTGTTTCACCTTTCCACGACCAGCTGCGAGACCACGGGGTCGGATATATTTCCGAGATATTCGACGGTGATGAGCCGGCCGTTCCCCGGGGGTGCATTGCCCAGGCCTGGGGCGTGGCCGAGGTGTTGCGGGCTTATGTCGAAGACGTGCTGGAAGTACGTCCCCCGGCCGAAAATAAAATCCAGGAATTGAGAGGAGGCCAAATTAATGGCACAAGGTTTTGACCTAGACAACGTGGACGGGCTGTGCCGGATTGATTCCACGGGTATGTTTGCGGCGCTGGAAGGACTGCCGGCGCAATGCCGCAGCGCTTACCAGGACC
This sequence comes from Pelotomaculum sp., assembly GCA_022839445.1. Lineage (GTDB taxonomy): Bacteria > Bacillota > Desulfotomaculia > Desulfotomaculales > Pelotomaculaceae > JALHFC01. The sequence goes on along the minus strand of JALHFC010000115.1, from coordinate 1,010 downwards.
TGGCAGGCCAGGTGGAATTGTCGGAAATCGAGGCCATTTCTAATGTAGTTGTAACCGGTCTGGGTGGTTCAGCTATTGGCGGTGATTTGCTAAGGACCTACGCCGCAGGTAGGCTTTCGACACCCGTGATTGTGAACAGGGATTACGTGCTGCCGGAATTCGTGGGAGCGGACACGCTGGTCTTTGCCGTCAGTTATTCCGGAAACACGGAGGAAACCCTGAGCGCTTACGGTGAAGCGCGGGCCAGGGGGGCCTCCATCATTGTTATTACTGCAGGCGGCAAGCTGGGGGAATACGCAAAAAGGGACGGCGTTCCGGTAATCGGTGTTCCCGGCGGCATTTCCCCCCGGGCGGCGACCGGCTTTCTATTCCTGCCTACCTTGCAGGTGTTGCAAAGGTTGGGGATGTTACCCGGCGTAGCCGATGAAGTAAATGAAATGATCGGTAATATTAAGGAACTGCGTAAAAAATTGGGGCCGGATGCCCCCGAAAGGGATAACCCGGCCAAGGGAATAGCCCGCAAGCTCCATAATAAAATACCGGTGATCTGGGGCACGCCCGGCATTACCGGGGTTGTGGCGCAGCGCTGGAAGGGGCAAGTTAATGAAAACGCCAAGGCGCCGGCCTACTGGAACGTTTTGCCGGAATTGAACCACAATGAAATCGTCGGCTTCCAGTTCCCCCTGGAAATTTTAAAAAGAATCCACGTTATTCTGTTAAGGGACGGGCAGGATCATCCCCGCGTGCAAAAGCGCTTTGAAATCACGAAAAAGATGATCGAAGACGTCGTGGACGGATATACCGAGGTCTGGGCTTTAGGTGAAGGAATCCTTTCCAGGCTATATTCGCTGATTTACATTGGGGACTACGCCAGTGTCTACCTGGCGGCTCTTTACGGCATCGACCCTGGTCCGGTGAAGGCAATAGATTACCTGAAAAAAGAACTGCAGGCCGGTAAAGATAATTGATGACTACCGCGCCCGCATGTTATATAATAGCGGGACAGAAAC
>JALHFC010000009.1:622-20295 GCA_022839445.1 Pelotomaculum sp. | reverse complement strand
CGGTGTCTACACGAAATGGTGGGACAAAAAGGAGCGCCGGTACACCTGCCGCAAAAGCAGCCAAGGAGTTAAAAATATAGGATGCGTACCCGCGAAAGCCTTGCTGTCAGTGGTTATTGAAAACGCAGTGTGGGAGCAAATACAAGTCTGGCTGGACGATCCTGACGCGCTCGCTAAAGAAGTCATCAGTGAAGAACCCAGAGAGGAAGAGCTGAGACAGGAACTTGCCAGAATTGAAGAACACATAAAAAACAACGATAAAGGACGCGGTAACATTCTTGACTCACTTGCTTTGGGGTTGTTTGAATTAGACGCGATTACCAAAAACAAGCTTGCTGATTTGAAACGAAGGAAAGAAAGGCTGGAAAACAGAAAAAAAGAACTAGAAACAGTTTTAGGCGAGGCTCAAAGGCACGTGGCCGGTTTGGAAGAGCTGAGGCTGATTTCAAAACAGATTTTGTCAAGGTTAAGCAGCTTGGAATTTGATGATAAAAAAGCCCTTGTCAGGACATTAGTCTCCCAGGTAATAGTCGCCGGCCGCAGCCGGCCCGGTCGGAACGGCTTAAAAGGTATACAAATTACCATAGTGGCCAAAATTCCGGAACAAATAGATAGTTCCTTTTTTTTCAGTATTTTACGCTAGCCCTTGTTATTGAGATATCGTTTTCTATGCACCTGGCTGCATAGGTAGCCAGCCTGGTTCCTTTATTGGGATTGAAGGTGCCGATGGCCTTGATCAGGCCGATGGCGCCTATGGAAATCAGGTCGTCTGGATCTTCCCCTGTGCTGTCGAACTTTTTCACGATGTGTGCCACCAGGCGCAGGTTCCGTTCTGTCAGGACATTGCGCGCTTCTTCGTCGCCATGCTTTAAAAGACGGAGATATTTTGCTTCTTCCACCTCGGAAAGCGGTTGTGGGAAAGTGTTGTTAGCGATGTATGAAACAAGCAACAGGAGCCCGTTAAGCAGTGATACCACGGTCAAAGTCCAGAGACCCGGTAGCATTAATTAATCCTCTCCCTTTTAGATAAATTAAAGATTTCTTTAATTTTTTATAACTAACACAATGTCATCTTGATCAAAAGTAGCCTTTTATCAATTCGCGTGCAATTTATCATATGACTGTAGTAGCCGTATTGGTGCATGTCCTGTCGAAAAAACTTTTTTTAAAGGATTTTTGCCGTCTGCTGGAGAAGATAATGGTATAAAAAAAGCAACAACCCGACATTTGTCATAATATGAAATTCGGGAAGGAGTACTGGTAATGGTGAAGGCCACCGGGGTAATCCTGGCCGGGGGGAAAAGCAGGCGCATGGGCGTTGACAAAGCGTTTTTGGCTGTCGGTTGTGAAGCCATGATTGAGCGTGTTGCTATCGAATTGGCAAAGGTGTTTGATGAGGTCCTAATCAGCGGGGGAAGCGCAGATGCCGGAAGAAAGCTTGGTCTTAAAGTTTTACCTGATTTGATCGTAGGAGGCGGCCCATTAAGCGGTATCCACGCGTCTTTGAAAGGATCGTCTCATGAGAAATGCTTGTTTGTCGCGTGTGATATGCCTTTTGTAAACTCTAGCTTGGCGCGGTTTATGATCGAGCAATCAGAAGGTTATGATGCCGTGGTCCCGCAACACGGTATATTTTATCAGCCCCTTTTTGCCGTTTATAGCAGGGGGTGTATACAAACTATTGAAGAATTTTTAGCTTCCCGCAAGTATAAGATTGCGGATTTTTATTCCCATGTAAGGGTAAATTTTATAAGTGAAAAGTATTTACAGGCATTTGCCGATATTGATACAATGTTTTTTAATGTTAACACGCCGGTCGACCTTGAAAAAGCCAGGGGGATGGCGGAAAATAACAATGAATCGGGGGCGCCAGTTGTTAAAGATCCTATACCCAAAGATGTATGTTTCATCGATCCTGGAAGTCAGGCCCAAAATACTAAAAAGCCTTGGCCTAAAAGGGATTCTATTTGACCTTGATAACACGATTGTCCGCAGGGACTCGACTAGTTTCCAACCGGAAGTGTCGGATTTGATTTCCGAATACCGGAGGTATGGTTTGAGGCTTGGCATCGTTTCCAACAACTCCCGCAGGAGAGTCGAGACCATTGCCGGGACGATGGATTTGCCGGCCGTGCACCGGGCAGTAAAGCCATTTGTATGGCCATTTCGCCGCGCCCTAAAGATACTTGGGACAACACCTCATGAAACAGCGCTAATCGGTGACCAAATATTTACCGATATATTCGGGGGAAACATGACTGGGCTTTACACAATCCTGGTGGTGCCCATGGTTGGAAAGGAATTTTGGGGAACCCGGTTTATCAGCCGGCCCTTGGAAAAAATCGTGCTGGCCCGTCTTAAAAACAAACCGGAGGTCTTGTATGGCAAGTGGGATCAGTAGCCGCACTAAAATATGCGGCATTTTCGGTTGCCCGTTAGAGCACTCCTTTTCACCGGCAATGCAAAATGCAGCCTTTAAAGCCGCTGGATTAGATTACATATACTTGCCGTTCGTGGTCGCGCCGGGACAGCTTGTGGTAGCCGTGGAAGCGATCAGGACCCTTGGCTTAGCAGGAGTCAACGTAACTATTCCCCATAAAGAAGCAGCACTTTCTTTGTTAGACGAGTTATCCGGTGAAGCAAGGTTAATTGGTGCCGTCAATACTATTGTTAACCGCGCGGGGCGTTTGTATGGGGACAATACTGACGGGAGGGGATTCCTGCGTTCCCTAAAAGAAGAAGCGGCGTTTATTCCCGCCGGCAAGACAGCCTTGATCCTGGGGGCGGGCGGCGCTGCGCGGGCAGTGGCGGCGCAGTTGGCCCTAGCTGGAGTAAAAAAGCTTATTTTATCAAACCGTTCCAGCCGGCGGGCCGTTGATCTGGCCGGTTATATTGCTAAAAATACCGGGGTCAAGGCGCAAACTGCGCCTTGGCCGGAAAATAAATCAGAAACTTTGCCCGGTGCTCTATTGCAGGAGGCCGACCTGGTGGTTCAGGCAACATCTATAGGAATGCATCGTAGCAACCTGAGGAACGGGCCTATTCTCCGGGGTGGTTTTGCTGGCGGAGAAAAAAACATTTTGCAAACCGTGCCGCTCCCCTTCCACCTGTTCAGAACCGGGCAGGTAGCCTACGATTTGGTATATAATCCGCTAGAAACTGTGTTTTTAAAAAAGGCCGGCCAGGCCGGGGCGGTTACGGTGAGCGGTCTGGGTATGCTCTTGTACCAGGGCGCCCTGTCGTTTGAGATGTGGACAGGAGAGCCCGCGCCGGTAGAAGTGATGAAGAAGGCACTGCAAAAGGAATGTTATAGCAAGGGGTAGAGCGATAAGACATATTTAGTGAACCGGAGGAATAAAATTTTGCTCAGGTACCTTACTGCTGGGGAGTCGCACGGGGCAGCCCTCGTTGCTATTGTGGAAGGGTTGCCGGCGGGCCTGCCCCTGACCGGCGCATATATCAACAGGCAGCTTGCCCGGCGCCAAGGCGGTTACGGCCGTGGCGCCAGGATGAATATTGAAAGCGATACTGCCCGAATCCTGTCCGGGGTGCGTGGCGGTTTAACTCTGGGCAGCCCGGTTGCTTTGTGCATAGAAAATAAGGACTGGGCCAACTGGTCGCAAAGCATGGCGCCGGAACCGGGCGCTATGCTGGACGAGCGGGTGGTTACACGCCCCCGCCCCGGCCATGCTGATTTGGCCGGGGCCGTGAAGTACCGGCATACGGACATCCGCAACGTACTGGAGCGCTCCAGCGCCCGTGAGACCGCTGCTAGGGTGGCGGTGGGAAGTACGGCCTGCAGGCTTTTAGAAGAGTTGGGGATTGAGATAACCGGGCATGTGATTCAGATTGGGAGCCAAAAAACGTGCGCTGCCGATCTGTCAAATGAGGAGCTAAAGGCGCGGCTGGTTTCATCACGGCTACTTTGCGCCGACGCCGCAGCAGAGCAAAGGATGATTGCGGCTATTGATAAAGCCAGGGAGGACGGGGACTCGCTGGGGGGAATCTTTGAGGTCAGGGCTTGTGGTGTTCCGTCCGGTCTGGGCAGCTACGTCCACTGGGACCGGAAGCTGGACGGCCGCCTGGCTGCCGCGCTGATGAGCATCCAGGCCGTCAAGGGAGTTGAGATTGGTCTGGGATTTGCCGCTGCTGCGCAAACGGGCGCCCATGTCCAGGATGAGATATTCTACGCGCAGGACAAAGGTTTTTACCGCCGGACCAACCGGGCCGGGGGTATTGAGGGCGGGATGACCAACGGGGAAACACTGGTGATCCGGGCGGCAATGAAACCGATCCCGACTCTTTACCGCCCGCTGCGTAGCGTTGATTTGATCACTAAAGAACCTTTTCAGGCCTCGGTGGAGCGTTCCGACGTTTGCGCTGTGCCTGCGGCTTGTGTTATCGGCGAGGCTGTCGTGGCATGGGAATTGGCGGTAGTTTGCCTGGAAAAATGTTGTGGCGACAGCCTGGCCGAATTAAAGGAGAACTGGGAAAGGTACCTCTGTTATCTTAGGCAGGTGTAAATTATTTGAAAAATATTGTTTTAATCGGCTTTATGGGGACCGGTAAAACGGTAATCGGGCGCCGGCTGGCCAACCGCTTAAACCGTGAGTTTATAGATACCGACGTTGCCATCGAGGCTGTTACAGGAAAGACTATTGCCCAGATTTTTGCAAAGGACGGGGTGATCAGGTTCCGCTCCGAAGAAGCTCTACTAGCAAAAAAAATTGCCGGCAAGCAGGATCTAGTTATTTCTACGGGTGGTGGTATGGTTTTAAATCCCCAAAACGTTAGCAACCTTAAAATAAATGGTGTGCTGGTTGCCCTTACAGCCCCGCCCGAGGTTATTTACAGGCGTGTCAAGAATAAAAAAACCCGCCCCTTGCTTTTAAAAGGGGATTTGAAAGAAAATATACTAAGCCTGCTAAAAGAACGGGAAAGGTCTTACAAAGTAGCGGATATTACTATCGATACCGGCGCCCACAGTGTGGACGAGGTGGTTGAACAAATATGCCGTTACTTGTCGGAAGGGAATATAATTTGATGAAAACGGTAATGGTCGACCTGGAGGAGCGCAGCTACCGTATCTATATCGGGAGAGGGATACTGGGCAACCTGGGGAGCTACATGAAAGAATTTAACTATGGAAATAAAACGCTGCTGGTGTCAAATCCGAAAATTCCCGGCAAGTACGGCTTAATTCTTAAAGAAAGCCTTGCCCAAAACGGCTTTGAGGTTATCACAGGGGAAATTGGCGACGGTGAAGCTCATAAGACTTTGGCTACTGCTGAAATACTTTACGATTTAGCCTTTACTTGCGGGCTGGACAGGCGCTGTCCTGTTATTGCCCTGGGTGGCGGGGTGACCGGCGACATAGCCGGGTTTGTGGCCGCCACGTACTTGCGGGGGGTACCTTTTATACAGGTCCCGACAACTCTGCTGGCGCAGGTGGACAGCAGTGTGGGGGGTAAGGTGGCGGTAAACCACCCCCGGGGCAAAAATATAATCGGCGCGTTTTACCAGCCGGACCTTGTGCTGGCCGACACGGACACTCTGGCAACGCTTCCGGTCAGGGAAATCCGGTCCGGGCTAGCCGAAGTAATTAAGCACGGGGTAATTGCCGATTACCAATTTTTTGAATGGTTGGAGGAAAACATAGAGCAACTGCAAAATTTTGATCCGGAAGCCCTGGCCCATGCCGTGGCGGTATCATGCCGGATCAAAGCGCGCGTGGTGGAGAAAGACGAAACCGAGCATGGGTTACGCGCCATTTTAAACTTTGGCCATACTGTAGGGCACGCTGTCGAGGCGTTGACCGGATACTTGGCTTTCAACCACGGGGAAGCGGTAGCGATTGGCATGGCGGTGGCGGCAAGGCTTTCGGTTAACATGGGGATACTGCCCGAAAAGGAATCTACCCGCATTATAAACTTGATCCGGAAGGCCGGGCTACCGGTAGACCTGCCGGAAGGACTTTTGCCCGAAGGTTTGCTTGGTTGTTTCCAACGCGACAAAAAAGTATCGGGTGGCCGGCTTACTTTTGTGCTCCCGGAAAGGATCGGTAGGGTGTCGGTTGTTCGGGGTATTGATAAAAGTAAATATGTTGAATTTTTTAATAAGGAAATGCAAAATATCATATAATTCTGCGAAAATCAGCGTCAATAATGACTTCAACAGGTGACCGGCGGTCACCTGTTTTTTATGTTCATTTAAATTTTTATTTAATCATAAAAAGGAGATTTGAAATCATTGTGGAAAAGGATAGGGAAAAATGTAGAAACATACTTGTTGGGGGTTGGCTACGTGTCTGCTGTTCCTAAGAAATCAAATAAGCTTTTAGGTGAACAACTGATTGAAAGGGGTATCATCACAAAGGAACAGTTGTGGGAAGCGTTGCGTGTCCAGTCACGGTCGGGCGAGCGTTTGGGCAATATCCTGGTCAAGCTGGGTATGGCCACTGAAAATGCCATCAATGAAATTACAGGCACCCGGCAGATCAAGCTGGAAAATCTTGATCCCGTCCTTCTAAAAGTCCTACCGGAACAAATTGTTCACAGGTACAAGATTGTGCCTATTAATAAAGAAGGCAACTGTCTGACGGTAGCGATGGCAGTACCAATGAATGTCTTGGCCATAGACGACCTCCGTTTGCTTACGGGATGTGAAATTGAGCCTGTTCAGGCTAACGTGGACGAAATTGACGCAGCGATTAATAAATACTATGGTATTCCGGATCTTAACAGGTTTTATGAGGAATTCGAACCGTTGTCCGGTCAATCGGATGCCAGGACTGTAAACTTAGTGGATGAAGCAACAGATGAGGCGCCTGTTGTGCAGCTAGTAAACTCTATCTTTATCCAGGCCATCGGGCAAAACGCCAGCGACATCCATATTGAACCACAGGAAAACCGGGTCAGGATCAGGTACAGGATTGACGGTATGCTCAGGGAGATAACAATGCTGTCGAAGGAAATATGTTCAGCGGTAATATCCAGGGTAAAAATTATGTCGGATATAGATATCGCTGAAAAGCGCGTCCCCCAGGACGGCAGGATTCGTCTCAAGTATGGGGTTAGGGAAATAGATATGAGAGTATCAACCCTACCTACGGTATATGGAGAAAAAATAGTAATGCGTCTTTTGGACAAGCAAAGCATGTTGTCATATAACATAGAACAAATTGGTTTTGGGCAGGCGGGTTTTAACAGGTTTGCTGCAATGCTTAAAAACGCATACGGGATGATCTTGATTACAGGGCCGACCAGTAGCGGAAAAACAACTACCCTTTATGCTGCTTTAAATGAGATAAACACATTGGAGAAGAACATTATTACTATTGAGGATCCGGTAGAATACACTCTGGAGGGTATTAACCAAATACAGGTTAATACCAAGGCGGGAATGACCTTTGCAAGAGGGTTGCGTGCTATCTTGCGCCAGGATCCCGATGTGATTATGGTTGGTGAAATCAGGGACGGAGAAACTGCCAAAATAGCCGTGCGGGCGGCAACTACCGGTCACCTTGTATTATCCACCCTTCACACAAACGACGCCGCCGGCGCAATTACCCGGCTGATTGAGATTGGGATTGAGCCGTTTCTAGTGGCCTCATCGGTGCTGGTTACGCTTGCGCAACGCCTTCCCAGATTAATTTGCACGAAATGCCGTGTGCCGTATGAACTTACGCCGGATGCTCCAGAGCGGTTGTTTATCGGTATTGATGCAGATAAACCGGTTACCCTGTATAAGGGCGCCGGTTGTGAAAACTGTGGAAACACGGGCTATAAGGGGCGGTTGGCGATTCACGAGACGCTGCCGATAACCACGGGAATACGCCGGTTGATAGTTAGAAATGCTTCAACTGATGAAATAAAGCAGGAAGCCCTGGACGAAGGGATGATCAGCCTGAAGATGGACGGTGTCCAAAAAGCTTTGAGCGGCCTTACGACTCTTGAGGAGGTAATGAGGGTAGTGCACGTAGACGGAACATAAGGGCGGCTGCAACTACCTTAAAAAGTGCTTTTAGGCCAACGGTTTTGGCAATAAGATCATGTTTTTAAATGTTAATGATAATAGGGGAGTGTTCAGGTGTCCAAGATGACTGCCGATGAAATCCTGGCGCTAGGGTTTGAGTTATGTGCCTCCGATGTCCATATTACTGTCGACAGTTCTCCCGCCTTCCGCCTTTGCGGGGAAATCCTACCCTTGGACGCGCCCGAATGGCGGGGCAAGCCGGGCGCCGAAGTTGCAGGTGCGGGCAAACTAAAGCCGGAAGATACCGACTCGTTAATACGCCAGATTATGACTAGCGCTCAGTACGATAAATTTCAGGAAGTAGGCGAACTGGACTTTGCCTACGCTGTCCCCGGTCTTTGCCATTACCGGGTCAATGCTTTCAAGCAGCGGGGCTGCGTTGGCTTCACCGGCCGCTTGATTGGCGCGAAAATACTTTCTTTCCGGGAGCTTGGTTTGCCGGACACGCTGGCGGCGCTGTGCCGGAAGCCAGCAGGTCTAGTGTTGGTAACCGGCCCTGCCGGCAGCGGCAAATCGACTACGCTGGCGTCAATGATCGACTTGATCAACACGGAGCGACGGTACCATATCATTACCCTGGAAGATCCCATCGAGTTTGTTCACCGACATAAAAAAAGCCTGGTTCACCAGCGTGAGATAGGTAAGGATACCTGCACATACGCAAGCGCCTTGCGGGCGGTCCTGCGTCAAGACCCGGACGTTATCTTATTCGGTGAGATGCGGGACCCGGAGACTATTGGAATAGCCATAACCGCGGCTGAAACCGGTCACCTGGTTTTCGGGACCCTTCACACTGCCAACGCTACCCAGGCGATAGATCGGATCATTGATGCTTTTTCGCCTTATCAACAGCAGCAGATTAGAGCGCAGTTAAGCATTACCATTTTGGGCATTGTAGCGCAAACACTGATCCCCAGGGTTGATAAACCGGGCCGGGTGGTGGCCACGGAGGTAATGATTGCTACCCCGGCTATCCGTAATCTAATCCGGGAAGGTAAAACCCACCAGATAGCCGGTCAGATCCAAACCGGCGCGAGATATGGCATGCAATCCCTGGATGCGGATTTACGATCCCTTTGCTTAAAAAAAGTCATTAGCAAGGAAGATGCTTTAGACCGCGCGCTTGATCCGGAAACGCTAATGAGGTTGATATAATAAACGTTAACAGTTTTAGCGATATGTAGCCTTTTATGAAATGATTCGAATTAATGCCTAAATTACTTTAAAAAAACGCTTAAGCGGTGCATGATTATGGCGAAAAAATATTTTTATCGGGCCCGTAATTTATCAGGCAAACTAGTTTCGGGAAATGTTAGGGCGGAAAACAGGGATCAGGCTATTGCCCTTCTCAAAGGGCAAAAACTGTTTGTTTTCAAGATAAAGGTATCTCTACCTAGCGGACTGTTGATACCGGACGCTTTATGGAAAAAAAGAGTAAGCACAAAAGAACTTGCCGTTGTATGCCGCCAGTTTGCTGTAATGACGCGGGCCGGTGTTCCTATATTACAATCCCTTAATATTATTATCAGCCAGTGCGACAACAAGACGATGAAAGAGACTCTCAAAAAGGTTGTAAAGGATCTTGAAGGGGGAATATCTCTGGCCGATACGGTCAAATCACACCCGAGTGTATTCCCTCTTATTTTTACCAGTATGATTGAAGCCGGGGAAATAAGCGGCGCCCTGGATGATGTGTTGGAGAGCCTAGCCAAAAATTTTGAAAATGAACATGATCTTAAGGAAAAGGTCAAGTCGGCCATGACCTATCCCGCCATTGTTTCAGTGGTGGCCGTTTTAGCTGTGGTAGCGTTAATGGTGTTTATCGTGCCGAAATTTGTAACAATACTTGATAATATGGAAGCGCCGCTCCCGCTAACTACGCAGCTAATTATTGCAGCCAGTGTTTTAATGAAAAGGTACTGGTCAATAGTGCTGTTGTTGGTAGCCGGCGTAGTATTTGGCTACAAGTATGCTATCAGGACTAGCCGGGGCGCAAAGGTTAAGGACAGAGTAGTCCTTAACCTTCCGGTATACGGCCCGCTAGTAAGAAAAATTATTATCTCCCGTTTTTGCCGGTCCTTGGGCGCTCTTTTAAAAAGCGGTGTTCCTGTTCTTCAGTCCCTTGCCGTGGTTAAAAATATTGCAGGGAATTATGAAGTTGTAAAAGGTATCGAAGATGCGGAAAAAAGCATCGAAGAAGGCCATAGTATCTCGTTGCCTCTCCAAAAAAGCGGTATTTTTCCGCCAATGGTGACCAGGATGATGGCAATTGGCGAAGAAACAGGTTCTATGGACATGATTCTTGAAGAGATCGCTGGTTTCTACGAGAAAGAAGTGGAAAATTTAGTTGTACGGCTGTCTTCCATGATCGAACCGGTTTTGATCATTGGTCTTGGTGGGGTGGTAGGTTTTATAATTCTCTCCATCATGCTCCCAATGTTTAGCGTTTTCAACATAATTGACTAGCAGATTAATGAAAGGCATGATTTAAAATATGAGCAATGAGCGCGGTTTCACCTTAATTGAGTTGATGGTGGTACTAGTTATCGTTGGTATCCTGTCGGCTATTGCTGTACCTGCCATGAGTAAGCAAGCCGACAAGGCCAAGATTAAAAGGGCTGTTTTAGAGTTGCAATCAATGAAGACCATTTTGAACACCCACCTGTATGACCCTCTTGCTAACCCTGAGTGTAAAGTACCGGCGGATGTGGCAGGAGCCAAAACCGTGCTGGAATCTTACGGTGTGACAAATTTAAAAGATCCGTGGAGTAGAAATTACCTGTATAAGAAAGTAACCGACACATCTTATCTCCTGTATTCCAAGGGTCCCTCGGAAGGAGCAGGAGATGAAATTAGTGTAACAGAATCTGCAAATCCAAAAGAAAACGATACACAAACGGAGGGGGCATCTTTTCCATAGCCGCAAGGTAGGGTTTATTTATGACCATTTTTAAAGATGGCAATCAAGGGTTTTCTTATATAGAAATTATTATAGTCATTTGCCTCACCGCTATAATCCTTACTGTTTTATTGCCGGACTTCGGTAAAACTATCGGCCGTTACAATCTTAACACCTCGGCTAGGGAACTGGTTTCAGATATACGTTCCATAGAACAGGATGCTATTAAACACGAAGCCGAGTTTAAAATTCAATTTATTGGCGCCGATAAATATGTTTTGATATATTTTTTAGATAACAAATATTTCACTAAAAAAATGGTAAAGCTCACCCCTACAGTCAAATATAACGCAAATTTAACCAGCAATAATATTAATAATAACTACAACTCCTTGTATTTTCAGGCTAACGGAAGGCCTTCCGGCGGAATAGGCGGGCATATTTGTTTGCAGGACAGGGGAACGGGAAAATGTTTGTATATCATAATTGACACGATAGGTCGTGTGCGGATTGGCGAGGCCCCACCATAACCATATGAGAATAGTGTGGTGACAGTTTGAAATTAGCAATTAAAATAGACGACAGTGGCCTGACCCTGCTAGAAGTGTTGATCTCGTTTGTGGTCCTAACCACTACCCTTTTTGCGGTGATGAATAGTTTTGCCCTGGCAGCCCGGCGGAATATCGATACCGGGCGGCATCAAACAGCACTGGCTCTTGCCCAAAGCAAGCTGGAAGAGTTAAAAAACGAAACGTATAACAACGTGGTGGAGATTACAACGCCGGTTCAGTTTTCATCTGAAAGTGATTATTTCTGCTTTTGTGGCTTTACATATACCATATCGATTGATGATTCGAGTTTCGATGAATTAAATAAAACGGTAACCGTGGTTGTTTTCTATAAAGAAGGAGACACGACAAAACAAGTTGCTCTGACTACCGGCTTTACCAAGAGGTGAAAACCGTGGGATATTTGCAAGGCGAGCGCGGTTTTACCCTGGTTGAATTGATGCTGTCAATCATGTTGCTCGGTATATTATTCACGGCGGCCTGGGGTTTTTTTGGGCAGGGCCACATCTTTTGGAAACATGGAGAACACAATGTTGACATGTATGACAGCCTGCGCATTTCGCAAAACCGTATAGGCCGGGAACTGAAGTGCGCCGGCAAGATCACCGTCTCCAGCAACAGTAATAACCTTTTCTTTATTAATTCGGGGGGAAAAGTTGTTAAATACTACTGCTCCTCAAATGCTTTGTACCGGCAGGAACAGGGAGCGGTACCCCAACCCTTGGTTAGTGACATTGAAAGTATCGGATTTGCTTATATCGATGGGGCGGGAATTGAAGTAAACGATGTCTCATCTTGTGCCGGGTCGGTGAGGTTGGTAAAGATAACAATTACAGCAAAAAAACAAGGTAGCAAGGTAAAGCCGGTAACATTGGTTCAAATAATAAGGTTGAGGGCCTTGTCGTGAAAAATGCTGCCAGTAATGATTCCGGCCAGGCGCTTATCCTGGTTACGATGATAATGCTGCTGGTCCTTTTGATGGGTTCGTCTATGCTAACTCTTGGTAGCGAGAGCCGCCAAGCTTCATTCGATGAACAAAGAATTGCCCAGGCCGGTTACATCGCTGAGGCCGGTATCGAAAAAGCGATGGCGAAAATAAAATATGATCCGTTTTGGTTAAAAGGTTTAGACTTAAATAAGGAAGCAACTTTTATACAGGCTTTGGGATATGCCGGCGGTACAATAACCGCTGTAAAGCTCAAAAGGACTTCCAGCGCAGGCAACCCTACACGTTTTTATATAGAATCGCTGGGAGAATACCAGGGCGCGCGGCGGACCATCCAGGTAGAGGGTGAAATGTATGACCCTATTGATTTTTCAAAAGGTATTTGGGTCAAATCGCCTTTGACCCAACTTGGTGAAAATTGCTTGATTAATTCCAGTATTACCTGCGAAGGCGCCGGTTTCCCGGTGCTGGAAGAAAACTGGTACGCTAAAAACGCCGATCGCGTCCTTACCGGGGATCTCGCCGGAACATTTGGGGTTGACGGGATTTCATATACGCCCGGCAGCATCAGTATAACCGGCGAATATTCCGGCAAAGGCGCTATTATAGCCGGAGGGAAAGTAACGATAAATGGGGAGCTGAGAATGGAGGGCGAAGGCGATAGCCTTGCCGTTATTTCTTTTGAAAGCGCCAATGGGATAAAAACAAGCAATGGTTCCACTGTCTATGCTTTACTTTACTGTCCCGGTACAATCACCGTTGGAAGCGGGTCACATGTGCAAGGCAGCGTGGTGTGTGATGTTATAGAATTCGGTCCCGACTCGGTGTTTACCGGGGATCAATCAATGCCAAATGTTTTTCCGAGGTGGATAACAACAACTGTGAAAGTAACCTCCTGGAAAGAAAAGTATCCTGTTTTTTAAAATCCGGTTGTTCGGGTGGGGGATAATGATTTGAAGAGATTTCTACAAAAATGGTTATGGAAGCGCCGGGAAAAAGAAACAACCAATGATCTTCCCGGGAGGTTGTTGCGCAAACTGGCGCCGAAAAGGACCCGGTTTGCGGCGGTGGACATTGGTACCAGGGAAATTAAAATGGTGGAGATAAGCGCAACCGGCGGCAAGACGGAAGTGACGGCTTTTTGTAGAGTACCGGCGCCTGTAGGCGAGCTGGGTGAGGCGGTATATGAGGAGGCCCTGGTTAACGCCCTTTGTGATATGGTTTTATCTTCAGGTATACAAACAAAAGAAGTGATTACTACTATCGGTGGGAATAAGACGATCACACGGCACATCCATGTGCCGGCATTGCCTGACAGGGAGCTAGAGGCTACCGTCAGATTGGAAGCAGAGAAGTTTATTCCAGCCGCTGTGGGGGAATTAACTATAAGGTATCTGAAACTTGGCGAAACAAACCGGGCAGGTGAGAGATATCTACACCTGTTGCTGGTTGCCGCGCCAACCACTGTCGTTTATGATTATTACGGGGTATTTACCAGGGCGGGACTAATCATTGCCGCTATTGACTTGGAAGCGTTCAGCCTTTGGCGGGTTTTCGGTGGTTTGGAAACGTCTACCGCTATATTGGACATAGGCGCTTCCAAAACTCAGCTTTTGGTTGTCCGTGACGGGGTTCTACAATTTACTAGAACGATCCCGGCGGGCGGTGACCTGCTCACCCGTTCCCTTGCGGAACACTACGGCCTTACTTTTCAAGAGGCGCAACGGGTGAAAGAGGAAGAGGGTGAACTGCTGGGTAAGGAGGATGCCACTATTTCATCCACAGCTGCCATGCAGGTAGATTTTTCTTTAAGGTATGGGCTTTCCGGGTTGATTCGTGAGATCCGCCGGTCGTTGGATTTTTACGCGACTCAGTATAACGCCGCCGCGATTGAAAGATTTATTATTAGCGGTGGGACCAGCAAGCTTAAAGGATTCCGGGAATTTTTCGCGGAGGCTATGGAAACGCCGGTGGATTCCGGCGCCCCGGGTATATACGGGTTGCCGGAATACAGGGAGGAAGCGGTTTCTTACGATCCTACTTGTGCCGTTGTTTTGGGAACGGCGCTTCGTGAGGTGGCCGGATAGTGTATAAAATTAACCTCTTGCCTCCCGAACTACAAAGGGACGTCAGCATCGATTTTAAGACGCTGGCAATAAGAGCATCCGCTGTTGTGGCGGTGGTGGGCCTGGTGGCTATGTACTGTGCTTTTTTATATAACATCCACTCAATAAAATTGGAAATATCTCAAGAAGAAAAATATCTAAGCGAAATACAATTTACTGTAAAAAAAGTTGAGGAAATAAAAAATAAACGCTTGGCCAACGAGCAATCTGTTCAGAAATACCGGGAACTTTTAGACAATAGAGTGACCTGGTCCCCCGTGCTGGAGGATTTGAACAAGATCTTACCTACCGATATGTGGCTGGAAAGTATCAATATATCGCATGTAGATCGGCAGGTTCAAGGTGGGGGCGCCATTATTCCGGCGCCGCAGCCGCCACCAGTTCAACTGTCGGGATATCAGTTGCAGTCTCAGATCCAGGCAAAAACCGCCGGGACGGCGCAGGGCGGACAGGGCGAAAACCAACCGGTTTCCTCCTTGCCTACGCCCAACACATTGACTATAAATGGATACTCGCGGACCGCGCCTTCAGTAGGGGTATATTTACATAACCTCGGTAAAATGCCTTATTATTCAAAAGTTGCACTAAACGAAATGGGCGAAGATGAAAAAGAATCCGCTTACAAGTTTAAGATCACGGCTACGGTTAAGGAGGGTGACCGGTAATGTGGCACGGGTTAAAGCTCCGCGAGAAACTTGTGTCTGCCGTCCTCGTGGTCGGCTTATCTTTACTAGCGCTGAGATTTATTATAATACCCCAGTTTGGCGAATACCGCGAAATTAAATCTAAACTGGAAGAGGTCCTATCCAGGGTAAAGGTAGCTGAAGATGTAGTTGCGTCGTACAAAAGCGAAAGTGACCTAGCCGTTATGGTAGCGGGAATTTTAGGTGAAATTAAGCCGTTATTCGACAACGATATAAATGATGGCTTGGCGCTTCTCCACATTGGATTAGAGGCTGTGAAGTCTGACGTGCAGGTAGTGTCTTTTAAGCCGTCAAACGTCATTGATAAAGGGACATATTTGGAATCCTCCTCCAGGTTCGAAGTCTGCGGCAATTACCGCAACGTAAACAACTTTATAGAAAAAGTCGAGCATATGCCTGTTTTGTCCGAGTTGAGGACTTTAAACATCAAAGGTTATGGGGGAGGCGCGGCTGCGCAAAAGCAGGTGAATGCGCAGGAAGAAACGGTTACCGCTTTTGAAGGTGTGGTTGTGGCAGTATTTGATCTCGTTACCTACACAAGTCTAGCGCCACAGGGGCAGTTAAAGATCGAGCAGGTTAACAATTGGGCGACCGGCCGTTACAATGCTTTCCTGGTTCCAGGTTCCGTATCTCCGTACCCGGGCGTTATGCCCCTGGAAAAAAAACCTGATACGGTTTTAGGCCCGCAAAATAATAACTCCCCAACAAGCGTATATAGAAGTGTGTATAATTAAATCCAGCAAAGGAAATGGGCAGGTTCGAAATAGGGGGGTGCTTTCGGCGGTCGCGGGGAATAAGTGTGATCTATAAAATTATGTAAAGTTTAGAATATTAGTTGTAGATAACAATAGAATTTTTACACAGCGCAAAGAACAAACTACATAATACGAATTTATTGGCCGGGGGGCGCCGGCGCCTTACGGTTGGGGAGGTTATAGTTTTGGTTGAAAAGTCTGTTTTAAAAGAAGTCCTTGATCTAGCGACTGCCAGGGGTGGTGAGTTCGCTGATATCTTTATTGAGGAAAAGCGTAGTACCGGAATTGGTTGCGAGGCAGGTAAAATAGAGCGGGTACACTCGGGTGTCGACATCGGCGCCGGTATTAGAGTTATTTCCGGGGAGTCGACGGCTTACGCCCATACAAACGACCTTTCCCGCGCCGGTCTGCTGGAAGTGGCGAGGATCGTCAGCCATGCCGCAACCGGTGAAAAAAAAGAAATTAGCCTGGATTTTAAAAAAATAAAACCGCTGGTTGACTTTCAGTTTAAGGATAAACCGGGTGATGTTTCTACCGGGCGGAAGGTGGAGCTAGTAGAGACGGCCGATAAAGTTGCGCGGGCGGTTAACGGAGAGAAGATCAAACAGGTAATGGTGGGCTACGGGGACGTTGTGCAAAACGTGACTATTGCCAACACTGAAGGGGACTACGTGGAGGATGAGCGTATCCGCACCAGGCTGATGGTTAACGCAGTGGCGGCTTCCGGCCCGCTTATCCAGACCGGCTATGAAGCTGTAGGTAGCTTTTGTGGTTTTGAGCTGTTTGAGACATATTCTCCGGATTCGGTAGCTGAAGCAGCGGCAAGAAGGGCGGTTGCGATGCTTGGGGCCAAACCGGCCCCGGCAGGCAAGATGCCGGTGGTAATGGCCTCCGAGGCGGGGGGCACGATGGTCCATGAGGCCTGCGGTCATGGCCTGGAGGCTGATCTGGTCCAAAAGAATTTATCTGTTTACGCGGGTAAGAAAGGGCAGGTTGTCGCCGCGCCGGAAATTACTGTATTTGACGACGCGACAATAGATAGCCGCTATGGTTCCTACCGTTTTGATGATGAGGGAGCGCCTGCCCGTAGGGTAAACTTAATTGAAAATGGTGTATTAACCGACTTCATGTACGATCGCCTTACTGCTACAAAGGATGGCAGGCAGTCAAACGGCCATGGCCGACGGGAGTCTTACCAGCACAAGCCCATCCCGCGCATGGGGAATACCTGTATCGCTCCAGGGAAGACCGACCCGGCGAAAATTATCAGGGAGACAAAAAACGGGTTGCTAGTTAAAAAAATGGGGGGTGGACAGGTCAACACCACTACTGGGGATTTTGTTTTTGAAGTGGCCGAGGGTTACCTGATCAGGGACGGGGAAATAGGCCCGATGGTGCGGGGAGCTACTCTGACGGGTAACGGTCCCGAAGTTTTACGTGTCGTCGAAAGTGTGGGAAGTGACCTGGGGTTTACTATCGGTACTTGCGGCAAGGACGGCCAGGGTATACCCGTAAGCGATGCCCAGCCGACTATGTCCATCAAGGAGCTTATCGTTGGGGGAACAGCTCAGGGGACGACGTCCGGCAGTATAAGGCGGATCTAAATTAATGGATCCATGTACTGCTTCACTGTTTTGAAAGTAGATTTCTTTTACTGGTTTCATTTGGGGTTACTGCGCCGGCTTTTTTTATACACAACTTTTTTATGCGGGCATATGTTATAAAGTAAGATAAGAAAGCCCGGAAGGATTGTTTGTTGCGTTGGTTGCGCAGGGGGTATAAAAATGAAAATCGGTGACATTGTAACGAGGAAGGTCTATGGGGAAGATATGCAGTTTTGCATAATCGGATTTTATACAAAACAGGTATCGGGGGAGCGGGTCGCAATCATGGCGCTTTTAGACCCCGGCCAGATTGTGGAAGCTTCAGTAAGTGAGCTTGCGCCGGTATCGTTAAGAAACCTTTTTGCCCTGACAACACCACTTTTTGTGCATTGAACTGCCGTAAAGGCAGTTTTTTATGTCCCATAAAAAAGGAATACTTTGACTCTCATTGAATTATACTACTTGGAATACGAAAAAGGAGCGGTTATATGGAGAAAAAAGATTGTTATCTGGATGCCGCCGCTTCTGCTGTCAGCAAAGCTGGGCAACTAGGCGCCCAGTTGGCGGAAGCATATATAAGCAGCGCCAAGGAGTTGACTATTGAGGTCAGGGACGGTCAGGTAGAAACAATGAAGCTAGCCGAAGACCGGGGCATGGGCTTGCGGGTTTTTCGGGAGGGACGGACCGGATTTTCTTTTAGCACGGACTTGAGCCCCGGCGGGGTGGAAGATGCCACCAGGCAGGCGCTGGCTAACTGCGGGAAGACAGCGCAAGATCCCTATCACCACCTGCCGCCGCCCGGTCCTGCCTATCCTGAATTAGACATTTACGATCCGGCCATCCGGGCAGTGACTGTAGAGAAGAAAATTGAAATGGCAAAATATATGGAAGAAACTGCTCGCGCCTGTGATTCGAGGGTAAAAATTATTGAGAGTTCGTCCTACCAGGACGGGGAAGTGACAGTTTCTGTTGTCAACAGCCATGGTATGAAATTGAGCTACAGGGGAGCGTATTGCGGCATCTACCTAGCCCTGGTGGCGGGTGAAGGTGATGACAGCCATACCGGTTTTGCCCTTGATTTCAGCCTTAAATACAACCAGTTGAAACCGGATCTAGTTGGACAAAAGGCTGCCCGGCGAGCTGTTCAAATGCTGGGGGCAGCCCCGGTGGCCACCCGTAAGGCGGCAGTTGTGCTGGATCCGTATGTGGCCACAGGATTTCTGGGTCTAATTGGTCCGGCCCTAACCGGGGAGGCGGTACAAAAAGGACGCTCCTTGTTTGCTGGAAAAGTCGGTACCCGTGTCGCTTCGGATAAAGTTACGGTTATAGACGACGGGGCCATGCCGGGTGGAATAGCCTCTGCGCCCTTTGACGGTGAAGGTGTTCCCACCTCTAGGACGGTTTTAATTGAGGGAGGGGTTTTAAAAGGTTATCTGTATAACACTTATACAGCGGCCAAAGACGGTGTTCAATCGACCGGTAACGGTATCCGCAGCACTTTTAAAGGGACCCCCGAGGTCGGTGTGACTAACTTATTTATCGAAGCCGGGCCAATTTCTAGTGAAGATATTATTAAGGATACAAAAAACGGTTTGTATGTCACGGAAGTAATGGGGATGCACACCGCCAACCCGATATCCGGCGATTTTTCCGTAGGAGTAGCCGGGTTGCTGATTGAAAACGGGGAGTTGACCAGGCCGGTGCGCGGTATGGCAATGGGCGGCAATGTTGTTGATTTTCTGGCGCATGTCGATGCTGCGGGGAACGATTTACAGTTTTTCGGCGGCAAGGGAGCGCCGACGATAAGGGTAGCGGAAATGACGATCGGCGGCCGGTAAACGGTTATACTGCAGGGGTGAAAAAGCCGGCGCCGGCCGGCCTATATTTTTATTGCGTGAATTACCTGCCCTAGTTTTTAGCAGTTCGGGTGTAGGCGGTTTTTAATGTGACGGTTTTGAAGCGATGTTATTCTTCTTGGCGCACATGAACAAATCATGGTAAAATGTCTAAAGCCAAGTTGTTTGCCCATTGTCCTT
>JALHFC010000009.1:0-554 GCA_022839445.1 Pelotomaculum sp. | reverse complement strand
TGTTTATGGCGCCCTTACCCTAGATCAGATCAATGGGGAATTATCGGATCTGGCCTTAGAGCTTAATGTCGAAATCACTTGCCGGCAGTCAAACCATGAAGGGGAACTAATCGATCTTTTGCACCGGGCTAAGGTGGATGTGGACGCGGTCGTTTTTAACCCGGGCGCTTACACTCACACCAGTTACGCCTTGCGTGACGCGGTAGCCGCAATAGGAATACCCACTATTGAGGTGCATCTTTCAAATATATACGCGCGTGAAGGTTTCCGCAGGCATTCGGTGATCGCCCCTGTAGCTTCAGGCCAAATCAGCGGGTTAGGCGCTAACGGCTACCTTTTGGCGTTGCGGGCGGCGGTTGCGCTGGCCGACGCATAGGGGGAAAACTATTTGCAACAAAGAAAAAGAAGAATCGAGGGACTGCGTAGGCTTATTATCGGCGCCGGATTGGACGCGCTTTATATAACTAACCCGGAAAACCGCTTCTACCTGAGCGGGTTTTCCGGAACAGCCGGGGCTCTTTTGTTGTGCCGGGATCAGTCTTATTTGCTGACTG
>JALHFC010000008.1 GCA_022839445.1 Pelotomaculum sp. | reverse complement strand
AAAAAAGTCGTTCTCAATCCCAAGCAGATCCAGGACCCGCCCCGCGGACTGGTTCACGATATCTTTCAACGTTTCCGGGCGGTGGTAGAGGGCAGGTACCGGCGGCATAATCGTTACCCCGATTCTGGCCAGGCTTAGCATGTTTTCAATGTGTATGGGACTTAAGGGTGTTTCCCTGGGCAATAAAACCAGATTGCGCCTTTCTTTGATTGCGACATCGGCGGCCCGGGCGATCAAGTTGTCGGAGTAGCCGCAGGCGATAGCAGCCAATGTCTTCATGCTGCATGGCGCCACGACCATACCGCCGTGGGTGAAGGAGCCGCTGGAAACCGCTGCCGCCATGTCATCCGCCCGGTAGTGGTAACCGGCCAGCGCAACTACCTGTTCCACGGTGTAATCAGTTTCCAGTTCTATAGTATGCCGTGCCCACCGGCTAATGATAAGGTGGGTTTCAATCTGCAAAGACTTTAGGTATTCCAAAATGGTAATCCCGTATATTGCCCCCGACGCCCCGGTTATGCCAACAACTATTCGCAAGTTTTTCCACCCTTTGCTTCAAAAATATTGTTAGAAATATTTCTTCAAACATTATACAATATTTTAGTAATAAGATGCCAGGAGGGACAGTAATGAGAGAACCGGTTAACACATGGACCCACTTTGTCACCTTTTTGGCAGCTCTGATCGGGTTAATATTCTTAATCGTTCTTTCTCATAATAACCCTTCAAAATTAATAATAATGACGATTTATGGGGTCAGTGTGATCATCCTGTATGGGGCCAGTACGGTGTATCACTGGGTTAAGACTACTCCGGAAAAACAGCGTGTGCTAAGAAAGCTGGATCACATATCTATTTTTATGTTAATCGCGGGTACATACACCCCTGTGTTTTACTATGGCTTAGATGGTATTTGGAAATGGACAATGCTCGGCGCCATTTGGGCATTATCGTTAACGGGTATAGTATTGAAGGTATTCTTCACTGGGATTCATCGGTCTATATCAACTGTATTTTATATTTCACTGGGATGGATGGCTTTGATTCCACTTGTGAAATTAGTGCAGAGCTTTCCAATCAACGCCATTATACTTATGTTTCTGGGTGGAGTAGCCTATACGACCGGTGGATTAATCTACGCAACCAGGATTCCGAACTTTTTCCCGAATAAATTTGGGTTTCACGAAGTCTTTCATATATTTGTTTCGCTCGGTTCGGTATTACATTTTATAATGATTATGCGATTTATCCTACCCATTTAAAGTATTGATGCGGGCAAGAGGTTAATTTGATGAAACTTTACAAAGCAGATGCAGTTGTATTGCGGGCCAGGGACTGTGGCAGCGGGAATAAACTCTTAATTCTGTACTCCAGGGAGTACGGCAAGATCAAGGTGATGGCCCACGGTGTTTCCAAGCCCACCAGTCGCAAGCGCGGCGCCGTGCAGCCTTTTACCCTTACCCGGTTTCTGATCTACCGGGGCCGGGAACTGGACTCAGTGAGCCAGTGTGAAGGGGTAGAGATGTTTTCTTTTCTTAAGGGGAACCTGGAGATGATCGGTTACGCCAGTTACCTGGCTGAGCTGGTTGATGCCCTCACCCCTGAAAGGGAGCCAAATGTGAACTTGTTTACCCTCTTTTTGGAAACCCTGCGGCTAATGGCTGCGGGGGACATTGAGCTATTAGTGCGGGCTTTTGAGATTAAGGCTGTCGGGTTGATAGGCTACCGCCCCGTTCTTGAGTCATGTGCCCAATGCCTGAAACCATTCAGCACGGAGGTCTTTTTTAGCCCGTGTACCGGTGGAGTGGTATGCAGCGCTTGTGGCCCAAATGTCCCGGATGCGGCGCCGTGCAGCAGGGGCGTAGTAGAGACACTAAAGGTTTTGTTGAGCTGGCCGCCGGCCAGGTTGCCTCAGATTAAGGTGGAGCGTAGGGCGAGAAACCGGATCAAATACCTTTTGCATGAATACCTAAAGTATCACCTGGAGCAAGATTTTAAGTCGGCGGCTTTTTTGAACAAATATATAACGCCTCCCGGGTTGTAAAAGTGAAATTTGGTGTTTATAGGGCGTGTTGCCCCGGCCATTAAAGGTGGTCATGAATAAAAATGAGCCACAAGGGAGTAAATAATAGATAAAAAGGAAGGGGGATTAAAATGACCGGCGAACTGGGAAAGATTGATATTTTAAGAGAGCGCCTGGGTATTAGTTATAGGGAAGCTAAAGAAGCCCTCGATGCCGCAGGTGGGGACTTGGTGCAGGCGCTGATCGACTTTGAGGAAAAAGGGTGTAATTTTGGTGAACGCTTTCAGGCCAGGGGCCAGGAAGTAATGGGACAACTTAAGGGACTGCTGCAAAAAGGACAGGATTACAGGGTTAAAGTAAAAAAAGGGGATGAAACAGTATTTGAATTCCCGGCCTCCCTGGGAGCGCTGGGAATTGTCGGAGCCCTTGCCAGCAGTGAGATAGCTGTGCTGGGAGCGCTAGGCACGGCGGCGGCAATGGCTAAAAAATATACGTTAGAGTTTGAGCGCCGGGTAGATCCGGTGGAAAAAGCGCCTGATACTAAAATAGACGAATCTGATATTTGATGGGCAAGCATTGACTTTATAATGGGAATTTGATAAATTGTTAGAAAAAATATAGGCAATGATGAAAAAGTATCCGGGCATTTGTTTTTAAAGAGAGCCCGAGGTGGGTGGAAGCGGGTAAGACGTGTCTGGTGAAGGCGTTTCGGAGCTGCAGGAGGAACGCCGGGACGAGTATGCAATGTAATGCGAATGCATTTTTTGTCGGCTGTTCCGGTCAGTAAAGCTTACCGTTAGAAAGGGGGGCGCGGTCGCTAAAAATGGTGATTTGCGTCCAAACAGGGTGGAACCGCGGGGAAAGGACTCCCGTCCCTGGTAGTAGATACCGGGGGCAGGAGTTTAATTCTTTATAACTGTTTAGCAAACCCGGCTAAAAGTATGGTGCTACCGTTTACAAAACTAAATAAGGAGGAATGAAATGAATTTTCAAGAAATCATCCTTACGTTGGACAATTTTTGGTCCCGGCGCAAATGTATCGTCCAGCAGCCCTATGATATTGAGAAAGGCGCCGGCACCATGAACCCGGCGACATTCCTGCGGGCGCTAGGCCCGGAGCCGTGGCGGGTGGCTTATGTGGAGCCGTCCCGGCGCCCGACGGACGGCCGCTATGGTGAAAACCCCAACCGGTTGCAGCACTACTACCAGTACCAGGTTATATTGAAGCCTTCGCCCGATGATGTGCAGGATATATACATTGATAGCCTGAAGGCAATCGGTATTGACCCGGACCAGCACGACATCCGCTTTGTTGAGGATAACTGGGAATCCCCTACCCTGGGCGCCTGGGGGTTGGGGTGGGAAGTGTGGTTAGACGGCATGGAAGTGACTCAGTTCACTTATTTCCAGCAGTGCGGCGGTGTCGACTGCCGTCCGGTCAGCGCCGAAATCACGTATGGTTTGGAGAGGTTGGCCATGTTCATTCAGGGGGTGGACAGTGTTTTTGACATTACCTGGGTGGAAGGCGTCACTTACAGGGATGTCCACCACCGGGGAGAGGTCGAGCATTCCCACTATAACTTTGAGCTGGCCGATACTGCCATGCTGTTTAAGTTATTTGATATGTACGAACAGGAAGCGTTAAGGGTCGTAGAAAAAGGTTTTGTCCTGCCGGCTTATGATTATGTGCTGAAGTGTTCACACACCTTTAACCTGTTGGACGCCCGGGGCGCGATCAGTGTCACTGAGCGCACCGGTTTCATTGCCCGCGTGCGCAACCTGGCCAGGGTCTGCGCCCAGGCTTATGTGGAACAGCGCGAAGCCATGGGTCACCCGCTGCTTAAAGAAAAGGGGGCGTAAGATATGCCAGACCGTAAAGATTACTTGCTTGAAATAGGAGTGGAAGAATTGCCGGCAAGATTTATTGACCCGGCGTTAGATGAACTAAGGCAAATGGCTTCCGGTATTTTAAAAGAAAAGCGCCTGCCTTTTAACCATGTGCGGACATATGGCGCCCCGCGCAGGCTGGCTCTACTGGTGGAGGGCTTGGCCGGTTTCCAGGAATCGTTGGAGACGGAAGTCAAGGGACCGGCCGTAAAAGTTGCTTTCAAGGACAATGTTCCGACCAGGGCAGCCGAAGGCTTTGCCAGGAGCCAGGGGGTGGCGGTGGCTGATTTGATCCAAAAGCCCGTGGGGCATGTCGAATATGTTTTTGCCATTAAGCGGGAAGCAGGCTGTCCGGCGCGGGTGGTTTTGTCTGAAATGGCGCCGACGCTGATTAGCGGGCTCCATTTTCCCAAGCCGATGCGCTGGGGGGACACAGAGGTACGTTTTGCCCGGCCCATCCGCTGGCTGGTTTCCCTTTTTGGTGAAGAAATCGTGGAATTTGAATTCGCCGGCTTAAAGGCGGGGAGGACCACTTTTGGACACCGTTTTTTAAGCAAGGGACCCGTTATCTTAAACACATCTTCAGAATATAAAGTCAAAATGAAGAATAACTATGTCATTGTGGATAGCTTAGAGCGCAAGGAGGAAATCCGGCGGCAAGTGAGGGAGTTGGCTGCCGGCGCCGGTGGAATGGTTGAAGAGGATGAGGAATTGCTTAGTGAAGTGAACAACTTGGTAGAATACCCAACGGCCTTAATGGGGGAATTTAGCAAAGATTATTTGAATCTACCAAAGGAAGTTTTGGTTACGCCAATGCGCGAACATCAACGTTATTTTCCAGTTGTGGTTACGGGCGGCAAACTACTCGCAAAATTTATCGCAGTCAAGAACGGCGCTGCGGATCACCTGGATATCATCCGGGCCGGCAATGAAAAGGTGCTTAAAGCACGCCTGGCCGACGCGGAATTTTTCTTCCGGGAAGATCTAAAAACACCTTTGGCTGAAAAGACGCCGGAATTGAAAAAAGTTATTTTCCAGGAGAGCCTGGGCACAGTTTATGATAAGATGGAGAGAGTGAGTGCTCTAGCAAGTTATCTGTCCGGTGTAATGGGCATCGGCGGCCGGGAAAAGGAAGTTGCCTTGCGGGCGTCCTACCTGGCTAAAGCCGACCTGGTAACAAACATGGTTTACGAATTTCCGGAACTGCAGGGGATTATGGGCAGGGAATACGCGGAGCGCTCCGGTGAGAGCCGGGGGGTAGCAACGGCGATATTTGAGCATTACCTGCCACGCTTTGCCGGTGACCGTCTCCCTGAAACATTGCCCGGCAAAATAGTTAGCGTTGCCGATAAGATGGATACTATTGTAGGTTGTTTTGCTATCGGCATCCAGCCCAGCGGCTCGCAAGACCCATACGCCTTGCGGCGCCAGGCTCTCGGGATTAGCAACATCATTTTGGAAGGGCAAATGTCCCTTTCCCTAAATGAGTTGGTCCGGGTATCCTACCGTGGTTTCGAGGGCAAGGTCCGGTTCAAACTCAGCCTGGAAAAAGTAAAAGATGAAGTGGCGGAGTTTTTTAAGCAGAGGATAAAAGGCATACTTGGCGAGCGCGGCTTTTCTTATGACACTATAGAGGCGGTACTGGCTTCGGGTTATGATAACTTCAGTGAAACCCTACAGAGGGCGGGCGCCCTGGCCGAATTCCGCCGTAACCCGGCCTTTGGTGATTTGCTAACGGCCTTCATGCGGGCCAACAACCTGTCCAAAAATACTGCCAACCGGTCGGTAAAGCCTGATCTCCTGGAGGATTCCTCCGAGATAGAGCTCTACCACCATTTTGCCGGGGTGCAGGAAAAAACAAGAATATACTTAGAAAAGCGGGATTACAGCAGCCTGCTAGCTTCTGTCGCCACGCTACAGCCGCCCTTGGATGTATTTTTCAACTCCGTAATGGTGATGGTGGACGACCGGGAGCTCAGGGAAAACCGTCTGGCCTTGCTGTTGAACATTGCTGATCTGGTGAAGAAGGTAGCTGATATCAGTAAGCTAGTAGTGTAAGAAAAATAAAAAAACCATGTGCACATAATTGAAATTAATTTTTGAAAAAGTATGGAATTAATCCTCAATATAGTATATATTATATGTTGTAAAACGTAAACAGTATAGCACATATGCTCTTAAGGGGCGGTGAATTTGAAACTGACCAAGCGGCAGGAAAGCATTTTAGAGTTTGTAAGTAATTGCGGCCCGGTTACAGGTGAGCGGATTGCTGAGATGTTATCTCTGACCAAAGCGACGATAAGACCGGATCTTACTGTCCTGACAATGGCAGGA
Organism: Pelotomaculum sp.; assembly: GCA_022839445.1. Classification (GTDB taxonomy): domain Bacteria; phylum Bacillota; class Desulfotomaculia; order Desulfotomaculales; family Pelotomaculaceae; genus JALHFC01. The sequence continues at coordinate 28,063 of JALHFC010000008.1, read as the reverse complement.
TTGCTGGAAGCCCGTCCAAGAGTAGGTTATTTTCATAGTGGAAAGTCGCCACACCGGGTTGTAGCGGAAAAGCTTAACGGAGTGTTGGTGGATAGTGTCAAGTCGGTTCCAATTGTTGTAAATGAGAATTGTTTTGTTTACGATGCTGTAGTAACAATGTTCATTGACGACGTAGGTACCCTTTTTGTGGTTAAAGACGGGGGGTTGCTGGAAGGAGTCGTTTCCCGCAAGGACTTGCTCAAAACCACCCTGGCCGGTCACGATATACACAAACTGCCGGTGGGTGTGGTTATGACCCGGATGCCTAATGTTGTGGTTACAAAACCGGAAGAAACGGTATGGCTTGCCGCCAAGAAACTAATAACTCACGAGGTCGATGCCCTTCCCGTAGTACGGAAAAAAACTTTGCCGGACGGGGGCGAAGGACTAGAGGTTGTCGGTCGCTTCAGCAAGACTAATATCACCCGTCTGTTTGTAGATCTTGGATCAGGGTATTAAGGGGGTGTATGGTATTTCCACTTATAATAAACCAATTATATACATAATATCCGACTCAATCGGCGAAACTGCGGAGCTAGTTGCACGCGCCGCTGCCAGCCAGTTCAACCATGGGGGAGTGGATATCAGGAGGGTGCCTTATGTTAACGATACACATGAGATACCTGAAATCGTTGAGGAGGCAAGCGCTTTTAATAGCCTCATCGCCTACACCCTGGTAATTCCGGAGTTGCAGGAAATGCTGGTTAGCGAAGCTGCAAAATACGGTATCCCCACAGTGGATATAATGACCCCGATGTTAGATGCCCTTTCTGTCATCATCCAAGCCCGGCCGAGGTTGGAGCCGGGGTTGGTGCGCAGGATGGACGACGAGTATTTCAGCAAGGTCGAAGCGATAGAGTTTGCCGTTAAATATGACGACGGCAAAAACCCAAAAGGCATTAAACGGGCGGATCTTGTGATCATAGGTATTTCGCGCACTTCAAAGACACCTGTGTGCATGTATTTAGCGCACAAGCGGATCAAGGCGGCCAATGTGCCGCTGGTTCCAGAAGTTGCGCCGCCGGCGGAGGTTTTTGCGCTGCCGCCTCACAAATTGATCGGCCTTACCATTAAGCCCAAGCAGTTGCATGATATCAGGAAAGAGCGGCTAAACACCCTCGGTCTTACTTCGAGTGCTGACTATGCCAGCATGGAGCGCATTTTAAGAGAATTAGACCACGCGGAACAAATTATGCAAAGAGCCGGTTGCAATATTATTGATGTTACAAACAAAGCTATAGAGGAAACAGCGACCAACGTTTTAGAGATCTATTACAGGGGGGAAAGGCATGTCAAATAAAAAATATGTGTATTTGTTTGAAGAAGGGAACGCCGAGAAGAAAAACTTGCTGGGGGGAAAAGGCGCCAACCTGGCTGAGATGACTAATATCGGCCTGCCCGTGCCCCCCGGCTTAATTATTACCACCGAAGCATGTAAGGAGTTTTCTGCCCTCGGACAAAAGTTTCCCGTTGGAATGGAAGAACAGGTTAGGGAAAATATGGCATTACTTGAGAAAAAGATGGGAAAAGAATTTGGGGATAAAACCAACCCTCTTTTAGTTTCCGTGCGCTCCGGCGCTCCTGTTTCCATGCCCGGAATGATGGATACAGTTTTGAACCTCGGGCTAAATGACGATACTGTAAACGCTTTAGCTGAAAGTACCGGGGACGAGCGGTTTGCTTTAGATTGCTACCGTCGCTTTATTAATATGTTCGGGGATGTCGTAATGGGGGTGGAACATAACAAGTTCGAGCGATTCCTTGATCGCCAAAAAGTCAAAGCCTGCGTGTATTTTGACAATGAACTCACTGCCGGGGACTGGCGGGAAGTGATCGAGGAGTACAAGTGGTTGATTGGAAAAGAAGCCGGGCATACTTTCCCCCAGGATCCTTTTGAACAACTTTTTATGGCTATCAATGCAGTTTTTAATTCTTGGAATAATGAGCGGGCTGTGGTTTATAGGAGGATCAACAAAATTCCCGACAACCTCGGGACAGCTATCAATATTCAGGCTATGGTTTTCGGGAATATGGGGGAAGACAGCGGCACGGGCGTGGCTTTTACCCGCGATCCCTCCACCGGCGAGAAAAAGCTGTACGGCGAGTACCTGATCAATGCCCAGGGTGAGGATGTGGTGGCGGGGATTCGCACGCCGCACCCGATTGCAAAGCTAGAGCAAGATATGCCGGAAATCTATAGGCAGTTTGAGCAAATCTGTATGCTCCTGGAAAAACATTACAGGGATATGCAGGATGTCGAATTTACCGTTGAGCAAGGAAAACTATGGATACTGCAGACCCGCAACGGGAAGCGCACTGCCCAGGCTGCGCTCAAAGTTGCTGCGGATATGGTTGATGAGGGACTAATTAAAAAGGAAGAAGCAATATTAAGGATCGAACCGGGCCAACTTGACCACCTTCTGCACCGACGGATTGACCCGGACGCGAAGCTAAATGTTGTGGCCAGGGGTTTGCCTGCCTCTCCCGGGGCGGCTTCGGGCGAGGTTGTTTTCGATGCTGATCTAGCCGAAAAACTATGCCATGAAGGTGAGAAGCTAATATTGGTTCGTACGGAGACAACTCCTGACGACATCCATGGGATAGTGGCCGCGCAAGGTATCCTGACATCCCGTGGCGGTATGACCAGTCATGCCGCTGTGGTGGCTAGGGGGATGGGTAAGCCGTGCGTGAGCGGTTGTGAGGCGCTGCGGATTGATTACGCCGGCAAACGGTTTTTAGTTGGCAACATGGTTGTTAAGCAGGGCGATGTCATTTCTATTGACGGCTCGACAGGCAATGTTATTCTTGGCACGGTACCCATGATCGATCCCGAATTGTCACCTGCGTTTCAAAGACTGCTCGGTTGGGCTGATCAGATCCGTTCCCTGGGGGTTAGGGCAAACGCCGATACACCCAAGGACGCTGCCAAAGCGCGGGAATTTGGCGCGGCGGGGATAGGCCTCACCCGCACTGAGCACATGTTTATGGCCCAAGATCGCCTGCCTGTTGTCCAGGAAATGATCCTGGCTCACGACTTAAAGGAGCGGCAGGTCGCGCTCGACAAGCTTTTGCCGATGCAGCAGGGGGACTTTTACAGCATTTTAAAGGCAATGGATGGCTTTCCGGTGACCATCCGGTTCCTGGACCCACCGTTGCATGAATTTTTGCCTAGCGCCGAAGATTTGATGGTAGAAATCACCGAGCTGCGGCTAACCGGGGGAGATAAGGAAAAAATCGTAGAAAAAGAGGAACTATTGCGCAAAGTGCGCTCCCTTTCTGAGTTTAACCCAATGCTCGGTCACAGGGGATGCCGGTTGGGGATATCTTACCCGGAAATATATGCCATGCAGGCCAGGGCCATTTTTCAGGCAACTGCCCAGCTAGTTAAGGAAGGTTTTAATCCTATTCCTGAGTTAGAGGTTCCCCTTGTGATCGAATTAAAAGAGCTTGAATATTTAAGGGAAATGATTGTCGGCATTGCCACGGATGTGCAAAAAGAGCAAGGGGTGGATTTTCATTACCTGATCGGGACCATGATCGAGATGCCGCGGGCAGCGCTTTTAGCTGACGAGGTAGCTGCCGGGGCGGATTTCTTCTCATTTGGCACCAACGATCTCACCCAAACAACTTTGGGGTTCTCCAGGGATGATGCGGAAGGTAAATTCCTGCAGGCCTACCTCGACAAGAAAATACTATTTGACAATCCATTTGTAGTCCTGGATCGCTGTGGTGTCGGTAAACTAATGAAGATGGCGGTAGAGCTTGGCCGTAAGACCAGGCCGGATCTGCTTATCGGTATCTGTGGCGAACACGGGGGGGACCCCGGTTCTATTGAGTTCTGCCACGTTATCTGTTTAGATTACGTTAGCTGTTCACCTTTCCGGGTGCCTATCGCCAGGCTCGCAGCAGCTCAGGCCAAGGTAAAACTTGATCCCGGTGTTAAGAAGGATTACAGCACATTGTAAACGATGTGCGGATTTACTAAGTTTGTAGGGGCACGATGCCGTGCCCCTACATTATTTAAGTATGATCTTGCTACATACCCCTCCCTGTTACTTTACCTCGTTGTCCGGTTCAGGGCCGATTGCGACAACTTTATTTACAGGCGGGTAGTAATCGCTTGAGATTTGCTCTCTTGACACCAACTTGCCGTTTACTATAACCTCACGCAGGACCTGGACGGAATAACCGATTGCGCCCGAGTATATTACTTTAGTTTCGCCCTCCTCAAGACTATAATCACGGGTGATAATAACATCGGGCATAATTTCGTTAATATCGGATGCAACTCTAACGGTACGGTCCTCTCCTTTTTTAACTCCAAAAACATTGATTGACAGCTCGCCATTTTCTGATTGGCTAGCTATATAAACCGGCGCGTTAAGGTTGTTGGTGAACTTTAGATCGAGAGTGTCACCGGCGATAGTAGCGTCGCGACCAGGTGGAACATAGCTGACGGGGTACGGGTGGCAGTGCCTTTCTACAATTTCCAGTTCCGCAAACAGTACCGCATTATACAGGGTTGTAGCGACCTGGCAGATGCCGCCCCCGAAATCAAGGGAAAGGCTGCCTCCGATATATGCCGGGGCTTCTAAATATCCTGTTTCCTCCAGACGTGGTCCTAGACGCCGGTTTAAAGAAAAGGTTTCCCCGGGTTTCATAAATACCCCGTTAGTTGAAGAACTGGCTAGATCGATATTATGCGACCGGTTCACTTCGCTGCTATCAAAATTTGTAGCATATTCCGCCAACAGTGTGTTAATTCCTTCCAAGGAATTAGAAGTTAATTCCGGTTTCAGGATCCGTCCTTGCGCCTCGATATGTAAGTTACCCTTGTTTAGCGCCTGGCGTGCGCGTACCAGTGTTTTTTCAAAATCGAGGTTGTATCCGGTTTTTTCTACAACTATAATTACTTCTTCGCCCGACATTGCCACCTTTGCGTTCTCCGGCTGTTTATACCATTCTTTTTCAATGGTTTTAATGGTTTCTTTTAGTTTTTCTTCGGAAAATACCAATTTTGCAACTAGATCTACCGGTGCTGCACGAAGACGCAGGCCTGAAGCCAGGCGACTGGCGCTGTTTTCTTCATTGCCGTATTTTAAGGCTGATTCGGCCATCGCCTGGTGGTCGTATCTACCTTCTATGACGGACAAATTTATGATATAGTTTTTCTCCCCGTCTTTAAACTCCAGGTTGCTTTCTGCTGTTATGGGAAAAGCGCTTTCAAGTTTTTGTACCGCCCCGGTTAAATCAAGGCCGCTAAGCGGTATACCGCCTATGCTGATACCTTGTTTAACGACGCCCATATTTTTTGTGTCCAAGGCCACGGCTGCTCCGACTATACCGGCGCCGGACAAAATCAATAGGACCAGTACCAAAAACAATATTTTTTTAAATAATTGTGCCATCTTTCTCTAGGCAGCTAGTCGCGGGTATTTAAAGTGAGCTGGATATACTTGCCGGTGGCCCTAGCCCGTTTGATTATTTCTTCAGTCACCGTTTCCCCTTCCTCGGCCACTACTTCTCCGTTGTCGCCCACTATCCGCATGGTAACTTTTTTACCTAGGATATATTGTTTTTGCTGTTCCTCAAAATGTTTCAGCGCTTCCACGGGCTGTTCATTAGTTTTTGGGGATTGCCCGGCGGCGCCGGTAGCCGGTTTGTTGTCCGGTGCAGCCGTTTTAGTTTCTTTTGGAGTTTGCCGGGCGGAGCTGGAAGACGAATTATCTTCCTGTGCAGCTGTTTTGGCTTCTTTTTCTTCAGGTAGTTCCATGACCACCTTATCGCCGGCGCCGTCTTCAACCACTAGAAATTCGCTTCCGTAAGTGAGGATGAGGTTTCTGGGGATAATGCCCGCCGGCTTTTCGCCGCCAACCGGTATCAGTTCGCAACCTGTAATTTCACCATTTTGCTCGTTGACATAATATTCACTAACTGAGCCGATAAAACGTCCCTTGTTGCTCAGGACTTTGGTACCCGGCAGGCAAAGGTTTTTTTCCAAAGTTTCCATTGCCCCGGCACACTCCGCAACTGTGGAAAGGGAAGACTGGTTTAAGATGGTGAGGGCAGTTTCCCCTATACCCTGGACTGCTTCAAAACGCATTATTTTTGGGCCCAAATACCATTTTTCATCTTCTACAAGTAGGAACTCTACATTTCCCCATTGCGGATTTAAAACAAGATATCTAACACTCCCAATTTGTTTGCCTTCCTCGATGCTAAGGATCGGTAACCCCAGGATCTCTTGACTACTTTTCACTTTCATCAACCCCCTTAGTAAATTCTTTTAAACGCTTGGCTGTCTCAACATTTGCTTTTATTTTGATTAAATTAGGTATCTTCGAATAAGGGGCGCCGGGCATTTTGGCTACCTGCAGGAGTTCAGCCAAAACTTTCAAAAAAATAAGCCGGCTTTGTAAATCTTGTGTCAATGCTGGTTCCTTTGTGATTTCTGCTTGCTCCAGAACCGAGTTTATAATCATTCCAGCTTGCTGATATTGACCAAGATCCTGATAGACCCCGCTTATTTCCAAGGCCATGGCAACGGTAAAGTATACATTGTCTTCTGTTTGTAACGCTTTGTAGAAAAGTTCAATAGCTCTTGCCGGATCACCTTTAGCTTTTGCTTTAAAGCCCGCAGAAACATAACTGTTCACTGTGTCAGCGTCGCCGTCTTCTCTACTTATTTCTTTTATTTCTTCCGTTTCTTCGACATGCCGGGCGGGCGGTTGTTCTTCACTAGGCGCTAAACCTTCCGGCTCAGTGTCGTCATACTCAACATCGCTGATATCTTTAGGTAGCTTTTCATTTATATCCTCTACTATATCCTCCACTGAACCTTCCACTGAATCTTCCGTTACACTCTCGACGGTACTTTCCGCGATGTCTTTCGCCGTGTCTTCCACTATATCCATTGTATCTGCCGCTGGATCTTCCACGGACCGGGTTTCGTTTGCCGGTATGTCCTCCAATTCAAATTCACCGGCAGTTGGTTTATTTTCCCCGGGTTCCGGTTCAGGTTGGACTTCGGATTTAATTTCGGGTTCGATCTCGGGTCGAGCTTCAGGCTCACCGGCAGAACCAAAGGTATGTGAGTCGTTGTTGGGTTCAACTCCCGGTGTGCAATCTTCAGTCGCGCATGTTTCGAAGGCTGCTTCGCTTCTGTATAACGGAGCAGTTTTTGTTCCATGTCCGGCAAACTGTTCAACGGTTTGGGAATCATTCAAGGATGTCCTTTTTTCCACCCAGCATAAGGCAATTGCGGAAAGGATAATTAAGGCGAAATAAATTGCAACGACCCCGCCCGGGGTGAGGGTGGAGATGGCCATAGGGAAAAACGCGCCAAGGACAAAGGAAATCACCACTGAGCAATAAATAATATTTGGGCGCAGCGGGATGCGGTTTTTGAAACGGTATAAAACAATCATTAGTATAATGCTTATAAACAATAACACTAAAATATATTCCAGCATAGTCCACTCCAGGTTACTTTGAGCTTTTTAGAACATTATCGCTATTATCCACTAATAAATCAAGTGCAATTCTGATCTTATTTGGAAAAATGGCAAATTTAAAAAAGTTAAATATTTATCTTGTTTGGGGAAGGAATTTTTAGGCTGCTATGACGAAATACTTATTTTAAAGGGGTGGTCATAGTTTGCGGCAGGTGAGATTGTTTATTGCAATTAATTTTTCGGATGAAGTCAAGCGCTCTTTGGGGTCATTTATGAGTGAACTCCGGATTTTGCCGTCAGACGCAAAGTGGGTGGAGGTTGAAAACCTCCATCTAACGCTATTGTTTCTTGGAAACGTACCGGGGGACCAGGTGTCGTCCATAACGAGGGCCTTGAACCGCTCCGTAAAGGGCGCCTCTAATTTCTGTCTCGACCTGGGAGGTGTAGGCGTATTTCCCGGACCGGCGCGGCCCCGCGTGTTTTGGGTGGGCATTTCTGGCGATACCGCCGCTTTGCTTCGGTTATATCGCCAGGTACAAAAGGAAATGGGCAGGCTTGGTTTTGAATCTGGGAAAAGCCGTTTTTCTCCACACTTGACGCTAGCAAGGTTCCGTTCCCCCACGGGTTTTTCAGCCGTTATGGAAAGGGCGGAAAAGGTCGCCGGTGAACATAAGATATTTAGTTCGGTGAAAGTTAACTCAGTTGAACTGATGCTCAGTGAGTTGGGCCCCAAGGGACCCAAATATTCCGTTCTGGCCGGTGTACCCCTGGCCGGGCCGTCCCAGGTCTAAAGGTAATAGGCGGGGCATAAAATTTATTGAAATATTGTTGAAAGAAGGGATAGATAATGTTTATCCTGGCCCTGAACGGCAGTCCCCGCAGGGAAGGAAACACTGCGGCTATGCTAGGCGTTGCCCTCGGGGAAGTGGAGGCCATGGGGGCGAGGACTAGGTTGATTCAAGTTTGCGATAGCTTATCCGGTGTTAAAGTTCCTTTTTGCCTTTATTGCAGCACGCCATGCAGGGCGGTGTGTTACAAAAACACCGGTTTGGCGGATGTTTTTGAGCTGATGCGCCGGGCCGACGGTATACTGCTGGGAAGTCCGGTGTATTTTGGAACGGTTTCCGCTCAGCTCAAGTCTTTTTGGGATAAAACAAGACTTTTGAGAAGTGAAAAATCACTTATAAATGTTGTGGGTGGGGCGCTAGCGGTAGGGGCATCCCGTTTCGGCGGGCAGGAAACTACCGTACGGACGCTTCAGGACATGATGTTGTGCCAGGGGATGGTTGTGGTAGGCGACGGGCACCCGGATGATGACGCGGGACACCAGGGCGCCTGCGCCCAGCAGCCTTCACAAGAGGACGACGCCGGGTTAAAACGCTCCAAAATTTTGGCCAAGCGCGTTCTAGAGGTGGCCAAAGCTACGGCCGGCTTACGGAAAAGGAGCCCGTTATAAAGTATAATCCCCGGCGGCTGTTTTCTAGCTACCGGGGTTAAATTTTTCGCCCGTGTAATTAGGCGGCTAAAGTCTTTTCCAGAAGGAATACCTTTTTGCCCGTAGAATAAATAAATTTTACAATTCTAAATTGGGATGGATGGGGTGGGTGCATGGATATTCGCCTGCGCGCCGAAGAGATGGAGAAATGGACCCTGTCACCACACGCCTGTTTCAGTAGCGCCAGCCGGGGCCGGAAACAGCCCGAGAAGGAATGTAGTGTCCGCACGGTGTTTCAGCGTGACCGGGACAGGGTTATTCATTCCAAGAGTTTTCGCCGCCTCAAGCACAAGACGCAAGTTTTTATAGTACCGGAAGGAGATCATTACCGCACTAGGCTGACCCATACCCTGGAAGTGGCTCAGATTGCCCGCACTGTAGCCAGGGCGCTAAGATTAAACGAAGATTTGGCCGAGGCCGTGGCCCTGGGGCATGATCTCGGTCACACCCCGTTTGGCCACGCCGGTGAAAAAGCCTTAAATGAGGTTTTTAAACCTGGATTTAAGCATAATGAACAAAGCTTACGGACTGTAGACCTGCTTGAGGGCGGTAAAGGACTTAACCTGACCTGGGAGGTGCGGGACGGTATTTTAAACCACACCGGGACGGTCATGCCGGAGACTCTCGAGGGCCAGATCGTAAAAATTGCCGACAGAGTTGCTTATATTAATCATGATATAGACGATGCGATCCGGGGAGGGGTAATTACCGCCGGGCAAATTCCGGGTGAGTGCCTGGATGTTTTGGGAAAAGAGCACCGCGGCAGGATTAACGTTATGGTCCTGGATTTAATCAATAACAACTGGGACGAAGCCGATGTCATTAAAATGAGCCCGGTGGTCCGGGCGGCCACCGAACGGCTTAGGGACTTCCTGTTTGAGCATGTTTATATCGGTTCCGCGGCCAAGCGGGAGGTAAAAAAGGCTTGCCACGTAATAAAGCACCTGTATAAATATTTATTGGAGCATCCCGGCATTTTACCTGCTGAATATTTACAACGCGCGCAATCTGAAGGTATAGAAAGGGCGGTATGCGATTATATTGCAGGGATGACTGATAGGTTTGCTATACGCATTTACCACAAATGTTTTCTACCGCTTCCCTGGGAAGAGTTATAGGTTTGTATTTTAAGGTATCCGATAAAAGAAATTGTCGAACAGTTGAAGGAATATTATAAGCGGCGGCGAATTTTAATGTACAAGCGTTTGGCAGGACCACAAGTAAATTTGTTGAATAAAGACGTGTTTGGTTTGTAAGGAAGGGTGATCTGCCGTTGGGCTATATTCCCGATGATATAATTGATACGGTTCGCATACATTCAGATATTGTTGAGGTGGTTTCCCGCCACGTCCAGTTAAAGCGAAAAGGAAAGAATTATACAGGTCTATGTCCTTTTCATCATGAGCGCACTCCTTCTTTTACTGTTGCGCCCGATAAGCAGTTTTTTTATTGTTTTGGTTGTGGCGCAGGCGGCAACGTTTTTAAGTTTTTAATGATGAAAGAAAATATCGCTTTTTATGAGGCAGTGAGTATGCTGGCAGAGCGGGCCGGTGTAATCCTTCCTTCAGCCGAAAACCCCGCGCAGCGGGAAAAAGAACGCCGGCTAGAAGGCTTGCGACACCTAAATAGCCTGGCTAAGGATTATTTTTACCACGTTTTAATAAATCATGAATCAGCGATAGAGGCAAGACAATATCTTGCCGCAAGGGGGCTTACGCGGGAAATCCTGGAACGTTTCCAGTTAGGATTCGCTCCTCCCGGGTGGAGTTCTTTAATTGAACACCTGGGCAAAAAAGGCTATAGACCACAAGATCTACTGATGGCCGGGCTGATTGCAGAGAGTGGAACCGGCAGGTACTACGACAGGTTCCGTAGCCGGATTATGTTCCCAATTTGGGATGCGGTAGGCCGGGTGGTTGGCTTTGGCGGCAGGGTCCTGGATGGTTCCCTCCCCAAGTACCTGAATACACCTGAAACTTCATTTTTTAGTAAGGGGCGCCTGCTTTACGGGCTGCACCTGGCAAGGCAGTCCATCAGGGAAACAGGGTATGTTTTATTAATGGAGGGGTACATGGATGTCATTACCGCTCACCAGTACGGGTTGAAAAACGCGGTGGCCTCGCTTGGTACCGCTCTGACCGCGGATCATGTGAGACTTTTGATGAACTATAGCAGGAACGTGGTTATTGCTTTTGATGCCGACAATGCCGGTGTTGCGGCCACTGTTCGCGGGCTTGACATCTTGCAGGAACATGGTTGCCAGGTCAGGGTAGTAAGCGTTCCAGACGGTAAGGACCCCGACGAATTTCTAAGGACAAATGGACAGCAATCCTGGGAGGACTTAGTGGGGCAGGCGCTACCCTTGATTGAATACAAACTACAGCATGCGTTAAGCAGGGGACCTAACCGTACGGTTGCCGATAAACTTGAGGTTATGCGACAGGTTTTCCCAAGCCTGACCGGGGCTAATAACGTAGAAAAAGAAGAGGGTCTAAAAGCAGTTGCACGTGTACTAAATTTGAGCTGGGAAACGGTTGCCGGTGAATTTAAGAGGTTCCAAGCAAAATTGGGTGGAAAACGGTCAAATGCGGATAATATTGCTAATTCTATGCATAATATATTACACAAAGTGGAAAGACTGGATGCCAGGGGAAAAGCAGAGGCTATTATCTTACGCCTGATTTTGGACGATCCTTCCCTTGGGGTAATGATCCTGGACGAAATTGGTGAGCGACCTTTTAAAACCCCATACTATCATAATATATTTAAACATTGTATGGATTTGGCCGGTCGTCCCGGTTACCGGCCGGAAGAAATATTTAATATTTTGGAAAGTGAAGAACAGAGCGTGTTGAGCAGGTTGCTTATGCAAGATATTCCCGGTGAAAACCCGGATCATATATTGAAAGCCTATATAAGGTCCGTTAATCGTTGCATCCGTCAGGATCGCAAGGGGGATCTTTTGAGAGAGATACAGGAGGCGGAAAGATCCGGGAATCACAGGCAAAGCAACGACTTGTTGCGTGAACTGATGATGCTAAAGGAGATAGATGAGGCCGAAAAGACCGGCGATCATGGTCGCGTTGCCGGTTTACTGCAGGAATACCGGCAGGGGCCGGATTTAAGGCAACAGTAAGCGCCTTAGAGAGGGGAGGGACAGTGTGTGAGCGATGAGCTTGTATTTGATGGTGTAAAGGAACTTATTGAAAAGGGGAAAAAAAGCGGTGTCCTGACTTATAATGAGATTATGGACAGCCTCCAGGGGGCCGATCTTACACCGGAGCAAATTGATGATATTTATGAAAAGCTAGCCGGCCTGGGTATAGAAGTTGTTTCCGAAGTTGCGGAAGCGGAGCCTGTTGAAGAAAGCCCGGCGTTAGAAACTCCATCTGAAGCAGCAGAAGTGGATCTTAGCATACCTGAAGGTGTTGGTATAGACGATCCGGTGCGTATGTATTTAAAGGAAATCGGCCGTGTGCAGCTTCTTACGCCAGAAGAAGAAGTAAATCTGGCCAAGCGTATGGAAGAAGGCGATGAAGAAGCCAAAAGAAGGCTTGCTGAAGCCAACTTGAGGCTAGTAGTCAGCATTGCCAAGCGCTATGTGGGCAGGGGCATGCTGTTCCTTGACTTGATTCAGGAAGGAAACCTGGGCCTGATTAAAGCTGTGGAAAAATTTGATTACCATAAAGGATACAAATTTAGCACATATGCTACCTGGTGGATTCGTCAGGCAATTACCAGGGCGATTGCCGACCAGGCCAGGACAATTAGGATTCCCGTGCATATGGTGGAAACTATTAATAAGCTGATTCGGGTACAAAGGCAGCTATTACAGGAATTGGGCCGCGATCCAAATCCCGAGGAGATTGCCGGGGAAATGAATATCACCGAAGATAAGGTCAGGGAAATCTTGAAGATAGCCCAGGAGCCGGTGTCCCTGGAAACCCCGATCGGCGAGGAAGAAGACTCGCACCTTGGTGATTTTATTGAAGACCATGAAGCCAGGGCCCCGGCTGAGGAAGCGTCATTTACCCTCCTGCGTGAGCAGTTGGACGAGGTCTTGATGACGCTTACCGACCGTGAACAGAGGGTGTTGCGGTTGCGCTTTGGGCTTGACGACGGCCGTGCCCGCACATTGGAAGAAGTAGGACAAAAGTTTGGTGTTACCAGGGAACGGATCCGGCAAATTGAAGCGAAGACCCTGCGCAAACTACGCCACCCCAGCCGGAGTAAAAAACTAAAGGATTACCTCGATTAAAAAAACAGTGCTGGATACCCTGCTTTGACTAATTTAGCTAAATACATTGCGCTAACATTTTAGTGCAAATTCTTTAGGATCAAAGCATTGACTACTAGTGTAAAGTATCGTATAATAGTTCTTGCTGATATTCCTCGATAGCTCAACGGTAGAGCAACCGGCTGTTAACCGGTAGGTTGTAGGTTCGAATCCTACTCGGGGAGCCATTTTTTGGGCCCATAGCTCAACGGCAGAGCATCCGGCTCATAACCGGCTGGTTCCAGGTTCGAATCCTGGTGGGCCCACCAGTTGAGAGGTGAGAGGTGAGAGGTTAGAAGTGAGATCTCACATCTCACATCCCACATCTCACTTCTCAAATGGCCCCTTGGTCAAGCGGTTTAAGACACCGCCCTTTCACGGCGGTAACACGGGTTCGAATCCCGTAGGGGTCACCATACCAGGGCGATTAGCTCAGCTGGGAGAGCGCCTGCCTTACAAGCAGGATGTCGGCGGTTCAAACCCGTCATCGCCCACCAGTAAAACAAAAGTGTAGAGCCGGATTATTCCGGCTCTACACTTTTATAATTTCAAGGCAGAGATATACTTAAATATTGCCTCAAACGATGAGGTTTTAATTTAGCCGATATATCCATACGGGGACGGAATTTTTTTGAGAATAGTAGGAGTTAAAGGGGCGATTCAGAGTGCGGCATCCCCTTGTAGGGGCACGGCATGTCGTGCCCCTGCGGATGCTCCGCGCTGACAGCACCGATGCTTGGTTCGGACAGAACTGACAATGCTACGCAACTCGTTAGCTAACGATAACGCCGTGACCTTATCCTTACATCAAAATTTCTTACCAAGTATTAGAGGAATATGAGTCATTTTAATGCACGGGGGATTCTGGGTCAGAAGTATGTGTGCATTTCCCATGATTTTGTTTGCGCTGGCTTAATTATACTGTTTTATGTTAGGCAATAGTTTGTGAAAAAGCTCAATAAATACGATTCTTGTTAATGGCTTTCTGTTATCCATAGAAATCCACCCGTTTTTTCTTGAATATAAAAACATATGAGTGGATTTGTTATTTGTAATATCCACACGGCCTATCGCCCCTATGGCAAACCTGCCTACCGGCCGCACCTCAATGTTGCCGTGCCCCGTGTTTATCACAAGCATGGGTGCTTTATACTCCCCGATGTGCTCCTCACTTTTATTAATAATACGTTCTTGTACGCTTAGCGTAAATACTTGCCCAAGTTCAGATACCCATTGCTTAATTTGGTTTGCCAGTTCGTTTAGCGCCAGAACCCAATCTTCCTTAATTTTGTGGTTGTCGAGTTGCCCTTCGTTTCCTGCCGTCGGATTAGTCATTTAGATCCCCTCACTTTTAGCAAGTTGTAAACGCTAGGGCACAGGGGGACGGTTCTTTTGTGTCGTTAAGGACGACACAAAAGAACCGTCCCCCTGTGCCCCCTTTGATGCTTTGCGCTTCTTGGCATTATTTTAGCATGGTTTAAAAGAAAAAGGAAGGGAGGGCGCAAAGGGGACACAAAAGAACAACCATGAAAATGCTTTACACAGTAGAACGGATGAAAGTATCCATTTGTTTCCGTACTTTCACATTAACCGTCCCTTTGTGCTTCCGCAATCCAAATGTCCCGGTTTGTGAAAAATAATGACCAACTGGAAATTAATCTGTTGGTCACAAAAAGGGGGACAGGGTTTTGGTTATTTCTTTAACGTCAAAAGGAATTCTTCCCCGTGTTGTTCAATAGAAATTTCCCACTTTTGGTTCTTGGCCAGCCTTGTTATGTTGTCCCGCGCCGCTGCGCTGTCCACCAGCACCTGGAATGTACCGCTGCCCTGCTTTTCCATTTCTTTTTTCGTGATTAGGACCGGCTCAGGGCAGAGTAGACCCCGTGTATCCTTTATTTCCATCACCTGATAGCACCCCCTGTCTGGATAACGACCTGGAATTAACAAATGCCACCAGTAGAACCACGGCAAATCCAATAAGCACAGCTACCTGGCCCGCGGCGGGAACTCCTTTCGGGCTGGCCGCCAGACCGAAGTTGTGGGCAAAGGCAGCCCCGGCAAGCAGTCCCATTACTGTTATTGCTGAGTCAGTATTGCCTTCTGAGGCAGAAACTAGCTGTCTTAAAGGGCAACCTCCCAGAAGTATTGACCCGAAGCCCGCCAGCGCCATGCCGAGGAAGTTCCACAGGCCGTCACTATGGGCAATGGGTTGATTTAAAAATCCGGCCTTGAAGCTACCCAAGGCCAGGTTGCCGGCCAGCGTTACCAGCAGTATTGCAAGAAAGCCGTATAAAAGATAAAAGTCGCGGAACAGGATGAAATCCCTGATCCCGCCGACCAGGCACAGGCGCGAGCGCTGTGCCAGCACACCGAAAATCAGCCCGGCTACCAGCGCCGTCAAAAGGGGCGCGTGCATGGAACCGGGACCTTGCTTACTGAAAAAGATAAACGCCGGCTTTGCCAGTAACAGCGCCAGAACGGCAAATGTAATAAGTGGAAATATATACCCGTTTGATTTGTTCTGGGGCATGGCTCTGCCAAAAGAAAAACCTTTGCGCAGGAAGATAATTCCCAACGCCACTCCTGCCACAAGACCTGCAAGGCCCACCAGAGCGTTTAAATCTCCTGCTGAAAGCCGAAGGATCATGCGCAGGGGACAACCGAGAAAAACCAGCATGCCAATCATGGCAAAAAATGCCAGGATAAATCTGGGAAGGGGGCTGGAGCCGCCCACAACCCGGGTTTCCCTGGCAAACAGGGAGGTGAGAAATGCGCCAAGTACAAGACCCAGAATTTCCGGGCGAATATACTGGACGGTGTCCGCCCGGTGCAGGCCGAGGCCGCCGGCCATATCGCGCAAAAAGCAGGCAATGCAGAAGCCCATATTGGGCGGGTTGCCTTGTCTGAGCAGTAATATAGCCAGTGCGCCGACGACCACACCTGCGCTGATAATAATCCATTTTCGATTCATTGCGAACATCCTTTCATAAAAACATGGCTTGACGGCATAGTGTCATTTGGCCCCATCCGTCGAACAGCGAAAAAAGGGTTACCGATTAACTAAAGTTGTGCTAATTGAGGGATGGTTAGTTTACCCGTGCCTGACCACCTCCTTTATGAATAGTTGATAGCCTTTGCGTTAATTAAAGCTGGAGTTCCACTAATGATCGCTACCTGTGAAGCTTCATGACAGCCACATTATGAAATTTAGGGATCAGTTCAATAAATATGCATGATAATCCTTTATAAGAACTATTCATTTATTTTATACACGGTAGTCGTTCTTATAAGTTTTGTTAATAAATAAAAAAACTTACCGTTCAAAATGGACGGTAAGTCTGCCGACAAAGTAAATAGTATTTCTAACTCATATTTACCGGTATAAACCTGCTGTTGGCATTTCCTGCACGGGAGGACACAAAGGCAGGCAATTGATTGCTTTTTGATAGTTTTTGCGCTTTTGCTCGTACATTTTCATGTCGGCTTCCTCTAGTAAGCTTCTTATAGATTCCGTGTGTCCGGTAGATGTGGCAGCGCCAAAAGAGAAGCGCAAGGGTGGAAAATGGTTTTGCTTATTGTATATTTCCATGTTCCTGGACAAAGAGGCGCATCGCTTTTCGACAATATTTTGTGACGCGTGAGGTAAAATGACAGCAAATTCGTCTCCGCCAATCCTGGCTACCAAATCAGCTTTTCTGAATGTTCTTTTAAGCAGTGACGCTGTTGCCGCCAGCATCTGATCGCCGTACCGGTGACCGAGCGTGTCGTTTATTTTTTTTAGGCCGTCGACATCTATCATTATTATACTCACCGGTTGAATCTTTTGTTTTTGCAGTAAATCTACGCTTTCCTCGAAGTAGTACCGGTTATACAGGCCGGTTAACTGGTCGGTATTGAGAAGTTTTCTATACCGGCAAATATCTTCCACCTTACCTGCCTGTGCTTCCCGTGTTTGTTTCAGCAAACTGCCCAGTTGTGCGATAAAGGCGAATATGATTTTGCGCCGGCTAGCCTGCACAGGCGTATTTCTTTTAGTAGCAATCAATAATTCGCCTGCTTTTTCACCGTCTATGTTGATATCATAACATAGATACCCTTTTTTCCCGCAAAGCATGGCGGGGCTTGATGCGAGTAGATGTAGTCCTTCCAGGGTTTGAGTGTAGACCGCCACTTGTTTAAAATCCATTGCCCGGCGAAAAGCGTCAGTTATTGATGTAATGACTTTAACAGGATCACCTTTCAAAGTAAAACTTAAGTAGTATAGTTTTTCGAACAGGTTTGTTTTCATGGTAACCGATCCTTTAATTCATTTTATATCTATATCGTCACCATTGTGAAAAAGCTTTATTTTATTTTAAAAATATTTTAAATAGCTTAGAATAATAACAGGTCATTTTTGCGTCTAGTTTTAAGACGCGTTGTCTTTTTGTGTAAAATAGAATATACTTATTTAAACGAAAGCCTCTAACGGGGGGAATCCATGGTCCTGGCAAAACGTCTTGCCGCAATGGTTGAATATATTCCGTCGGGCAGTATTGTTGCCGATATCGGTACGGATCACGCCTACCTTCCCATATTTCTGGTGGAAACCGGAAAGTGCCCGCAGGTAATCGCCACTGAATTGAACCTGGGGCCGTACCGGTCGGCCGGGCGTATGGTGAAAGAATTCAAACTAAGTGATAAAATTGACCTTCGTCTTGGAGACGGCCTGAGTGCCCTAAAGCCGGGGGAGGTCGACGTGCTTGTGCTGGCCGGCATGGGGGGCAACACTATCAGGGAAATCCTGTCAACGGCGCCGGCAGTTTTAGATACGGTAAAAAAGCTGGTATTGCAGCCGATGGCGGATCCGGGAGGCTTAAGGAGTTGGCTTGCGGCCGGAGGCTGGAAGATAACCGATGAAAAGCTGGTGGAAGATGACGGCAGGATTTATATTGTCATCGTGGCCGAACCCGGGCGGGAGGATACAAAAGACCTGTTTCTGCTGGAACTGGGCCCCAGGCTTTTGGAAAAAAAAGATCCCCTTTTAAAACCGTATTTAAATAAAATCGCAAACCGGATAGAGCGGGTTCTGGATGGTTTGACCATAGCCAAAAGCGATGCGGTGCTAAAAAAGAAGATTGAATTAAAGGAAAAACTCGCAAGGATCAGGGAGATGGTAGATTGCCTGTAAAGTGCAGGGATATTTTTAACATTATTGAAGATATTGCCCCCTGCCGGCTCGCGGAAAGCTGGGATAGCGTCGGCCTTCAGGTGGGTGATCCCCGTGGTGTGGTGGACAGGGTCCTGCTTTCCCTGGATGTTAACCTGGGCGTGGCTAAGGAAGCGAAGGAAAAGGGCGCAGGGCTGATCATAAGCCACCACCCGCTGATGCTAAAACCACCTGGGGTAATCTCTTTGGAGCACCCTTTCGGGGAACTGGTGGGTTATTTGATCAAAAATGATATAACGGTCTATACGGCACACACAAACCTTGATGTTGCTGTAGGGGGTGTTAATTCCGCGCTAGCTTCGCGGTTGGGTTTAAGTAACCCGTTTGTCTTACATAAAACAGGACAGGAACGCTACGTGAAGCTGGCGCTTTTTGTCCCGGTCAGCCATGCTGAAAGCGTCCTCAGCGCTGTTTCAGAAGCCGGGGCCGGTTGGATCGGCAACTACAGCCACTGTACATTTATGACCACTGGTGTGGGAACATTTAAGCCTCTGGCGGGAACTAACCCGTATATCGGTAAAACAGGTGAAATGGAGCGGGTAGAGGAAGTCAAATTGGAAACTATCGTTCCTGCCGGTAGGCTGGACCCGGTGGTCCGAGCCATGCTGCGGGTCCATCCTTATGAAGAGGTGGCCTATGACTTGTACCCCCTGGAAAACGCTGCCCGGGCCCACGGGCTGGGGAGGGTGGGGACGCTGGAAGAGCCGCTTTCGTTTCGCCTGTTTGCTGAAAAGGTGAAGGCGTCCCTGGCCCTGCCGGTAGTGCGGCTAGGTGGAGCCCCGGAAAGTAAAGTTAAAAAGGTCGCCGTATGCGGCGGTTCCGGGGCAGATTTCTGGCCGGACGCCCTGCGTGCAGGCGCCGACACAATTGTTACGGGGGACGTTAAGTATCACGTGGCCCAGGACATGCTTGCAAGCGGCCTGAAATTTATCGACGCCGGACACTTCGGCACCGAGGTCCTTGTTTTACCGGCACTGCAGAATGACCTTGCAAATAGATGTTCTGAAGCGGGCATTAAAGTTGAATTTATTATATCTCGAACCAATACCGACCCCTTCACATATTTTTAATAAAGGATAGGAACACATCTTCCTATCTTTTTTAGTCTCCAAGGGGAGGTAATTCTTAAAGTAATTTTCGTTTTTGTGCCTAAAGCGTTAGCGAAAGGAATGGTTATAACTATGAGCGAGCTGAAACTATTGTGGGAAGTTCAGGAGCTAGATGTGCAAACGGCAACGCTGGAAACAAAATTAAAGGAGGGACAGATTTCAGGGGGGTTAAGAGCCCTTAAAACGGGAATCGAGGAAGACCGTGTTTTATTCAACAAATTGAAAGGGGAGTACGCTAACAATAAAAAAGAATTGAGATCAAAAGAAATGGATGTGACCGCTGCAAATGAGCAAATTGAAAGCCTGGGGCAAAAACTATATGGCGGGGGCATAACCAACGTCAAGGAGATAAACTCAAGTAACAAAAAGCTTGATTATTTAAAGGATAAGGTTCAACTGACGGAAGATGAGATTTTAACCATTATGGAGCGGCAGGACGAACTTCGCGCCACGTTAGAAGAATTGAAAACGGCGCTGAACGAAAAGGTTGGGGATTATAGGCAAAAACACGGATCATTACTGGCCGACCAGCAAAATATAAGGGATTTGTTGGATCAGATTCCCTTTTCCAGGCAAAAACTGTTTGATCAAATAAAACCGGCTCTCCGGGAAAAGTATATTGATATGAAGAAAAAGTTTAGCGATCCCCTTGCTCGTGTAGAAAAAGGGATTTGCAGGGGATGCCGGGTGGGTATTCCGTTCAATGACCTTCGCCTTTTGAAACAGGGAGAAGGGTTGGTCTTCTGCAGTTACTGCGGTAGGATGCTTTACTGGGAGAAGTAAAGGTGATATAATTTAATAGCGTTTTACACAATACGCTATAAATATCATTCAAATGCCATCGGTCATTGGGCGGGGGAAGTGTTGTGTCAAATCGTTAAAAATATATGGTGAGTGAGTTAGGTGATCGCGGGCGCTATGTAAAGCGCCTGAGGAAAGTCCGAACTCCGTAGGGCAGGGTGCTGGGTAACACCCAGTGGGGGCGACCCTAAGGAAAGTGCCACAGAAATGCAGACCGCCCGGCACTCAACTTTTTCTATCCCATAGAAAAAGTTGAGTGCCGGGCAAGGATGGAACGGTGCGGTAAGAGCGCACCAGCGGCCGGGTGACCGGCCGGCTAGGTAAACCCCACCTGGAGCAAGACCAAATAGGGGGACTGATACGGCGGCCCGTCGTTGTCCCCGGGTTAGGTCGCTAGAGGCGCCGGGCAATCGGCGTCCCAGACAGATGATCACCCACGACAGAACTCGGCTTATCGACTTACTCACCGTATTTTTATAATTTATACCTGTGGCCTGCTGGGTAAAGCAGGCCACAGGTTATTATAATGGGGTTGTATGACACTGTAATGTTAGGGGGTGATTCGAGTGAAATGGATTTTTACCTTGCTGTTGAACGGTATGGCCCTGCTTGCAGCCGATTACCTGGTACCGGGGTTTGAAATCAAGGGGTTTTTCACAGCCCTGTTAGCCGCGCTTGTCCTGGGGTTGGTTAACACCCTGGTAAGGCCGGTAATTGTTTTTTTGACATTGCCAATTACGGTTCTTTCACTTGGTCTGTTTATTTTAATAGTTAATGCCTTTGCATTTACTATTGCCTCCTGGCTAGTTCCGGGCTTTACTGTTTACAGCTTCTGGGGCGCCTTCTGGGGGGCTATTATAACTAGTTTGGTGAGTTGGTTTTTTAACGCGACTTTGAACCGTGAATATTAGGGACAACATTTTACATGCGCATTACCTAGAAATATTGTATACATTTCAAGAAAAATGTTGCATGTTCACGGGGCAATGATAAAATGTATAGGATGTTTAAATCAAGGAGGGGCTTGACCGGAACACCGGATTAATAGAGAAAATACGGTAAGACTAATATTAAAATAGGTAGCAAAAGGTGGGGTAAGGTAATGATAAGAAGCATGACCGGCTACGGGCGGGGGGAGGCTGCAACGCCGGAAAAAAAATGTGTAATCGAATTGAAAGCAGTTAACCATCGCTATAACGAGACAGCCATACGTTTGCCACGCTCTTTTTCCCCACTGGAGGACAGGGTCAGGCGCCTGATTCAATCTGGTATAGCCCGCGGGCGGGTTGATGTATTCTTTTCTATTGAGGAGTGTGGTGATAAGGCAGCAGATGTAAGATTTGACAAGGCGCTGGCGCTGGCGTATTATAATGCGATGAAAGAATTACAGGAAAGTCTTGACCTGGAAAGCAAGATTAAGTTAAAATATATAATCGGTTTACCGGGAGTGTTTTCGGTGGAAGAGCCTGAAGAAGATGTTGAAAAATGGTGGCCGGTCGTCCGGGAAGCAGTAAAAGCCGCCCTGGAAAACCTGCTAATGATGCGCTCTACAGAAGGGAAGCGGCTGGCGGAGGATATTTTAAGCAGGGTAGAGCAGGTGGCCTTGTTAAACAGGAAAATCAGGGATAGATCGCCTGAGGTGGTGGAGGAATACAGGGAAAAGCTAAAAGATCGCTTAAATGATTTTATGCGGGAAGGCTGTCTTGATGCCTCCCGGCTAGCAGCCGAGGCCGTGCTTTTTGCCGAGCGCTCGAATATCACCGAAGAGACTGTACGGTTGGAAAGTCACTTAAAGCAGGTATGTGACTGCCTTGTAGCGGAAGGTCCTGTGGGCAGGAAGTTAGATTTTTTAATACAGGAAATGAATAGGGAAATAAATACCATCGCCTCCAAGGCAAACGATCTATGTATCGGTGGTTGGGTGGTTGAAGTAAAAAGTGAACTGGAAAAAATCAGAGAACAAGTTCAAAACATCGAATAAGCCTTATTAGAAGGGAGAAACAAAATGGAAATCAAGTTAATTAATATCGGTTTCGGCAATATTGTATCGGCCAACCGGATTATTGCTATCGTTAGTCCTGAGTCTGCTCCAATCAAAAGAATTATTACTGAAGCCAGGGACAGGGGTATGCTGATTGACGCAACGTATGGGCGGCGTACCCGGGCTGTTATTATCGCTGATAGCGACCATGTGATTCTATCAGCCGTCCAACCGGAAACCGTAGCCCACCGGTTAGTGTCCAAGGAGGCCCCTTCACAGACCGAAGAGCCCGCTGAATAGAAGAAGGGGCGGCAAGCTGTGGAAAGAAAAGGTCTATTGCTGGTTTTTTCCGGACCGTCCGGAACAGGAAAGGGGACGGTTTGCAAGGCTCTCGTGGAGGGTAACCTTGATTTGCGCTTATCTATTTCCGCAACGACCAGGTCGCCCAGGACCGGCGAGGTCGAGGGCGTTAATTACATCTTTTTGAAAAAGGAAGATTTTAAAAGGATGATTGCGGAGGGACAGTTTTTGGAGTGGGCCAAAGTTTACGGCAATTATTACGGCACCCCTCTCCCGTTTATACAGAAGGCATTGGAAAAGGGCAACGATATGATGCTGGAGATAGATATTCAAGGGGCTTTTCAGGTTAGGGAAAAGATACCTGAAGCCGTGTTGATTTTTGTGGCGCCACCGTCCATGGCAGATTTAAAGTTGCGCCTTAATGCACGTGGCGCTGATTCCCCGGAGGAGATCCAAAAGCGGCTTTGTTGCGCTATCGAAGAAATGAAACTTGCCTGCGAATATGATTATGTTATCATAAACGATGAGGTGGCGCGGGCGGTAGAGCAGGCACAGGCGATTATAAAGGCTGAAAAATGCCGGGCCCGTTACCTCAAAACTTACTTGGCGAAATTAATCAGTATGTAGATCCTTTAGCTATGGTGTTTATTAATCTACAAAAAACTATTTTTATATATGGAGGATTGTAATGATCCAGCCAACTCTCGATGAGCTTATAGAGAAAGTCGATAGTCGTTATACCCTAGTTGTAATGGCCTCAAAACGGGCCAGGGCGCTTACCGAGAGAGGAAACGCCGTGGATGACGGGGTTGCCCGTAAGCCGGTCACCACCGCCTTAATGGAAATTGCCCAAGAAAAGATTGCATATAAGAAGCCCAAAAAAATGGATTAAAGTTGGTGAGGATTTACTGGGGTGGAGGGGACTTTAAGGGTATAGAAAGAGGTGGATCCTGTCAAATGGATTTAAGTCCCGCGCTGGCAGGAAAATATATTACCGTAGGTGTTACCGGCGGCATTGCTGTTTTTAAGGTCGCCCAGTTGGTGAGCAATCTAAAAGCCAGAGGGGCTGATTTGCACGTAATCATGACAAGGTCCGCCCAGGAGTTTGTTAGGCCCCTCACATTTCAGGTTCTCTCCGGACGCCCGGTATATACCGGCCTTTTCGAGCATAGCTCGCATTACAACGTTTTACATGTGGACGTAGCAACTCAATCCGACCTGGTGGTAGTTGTTCCTGCCACTGCCAATGTGCTTGGCAAGGTGGCTGGCGGCATTGCCGACGATCTGCTTACAACAGTAATTATGGCGGCTGCCTGCCCTGTGCTTTTCTGCCCGGCGATGAACGTCAACATGTATAATAACCCGGTAGTCCGGCGTAACATAGATGACTTAAGAGGTCTGGGATACCATTTTGTTGAGCCGGGCGTGGGCAGGTTGGCTTGTGGCGCACAAGGCCGGGGCAGGCTTGCGGATTTAGAGGTTATATTGGAGAACATAACACGGCTAGCCACTCCCGCCGGTAACCTGCGGGGCCTGACGGTTATGGTGACTGCCGGGCCAACCATAGAGCCTATTGACCCGGTGCGTTACCTTACCAACCGCAGCACGGGTAAGATGGGTTACGCAGTGGCGGAAGCGGCTGCCGGCAAGGGGGCAAAGGTAATTCTAATAAGCGGTCCTTCTGTCCTGACGCCCCCTCGTGGGGTGGATATAGTAAGGGTTGAAACTGCGCTACAGATGTTCAACGTAGTTATGGAACGTTTCCCGGAAACGGACATAGTTGTTAAGACGGCAGCCGTAGCTGATTACAGGCCAAAAGATGTGGCGCGGCAAAAGATTAAAAAAAAGGGAGATACCCTTTCTTTAGAGTTTACAAGAAACCCCGACATCCTGGCTGAGTTGGGCAGAAATAAGACGCGCCAGATACTGGTCGGTTTTGCCGCCGAAACTGAAGACTTGGAGCGCAATGCCAGGCAAAAGGTAGTTAGGAAAAATATGGACTTTTTGGTGGCGAATGATGTCACTCAATCCGGAGCAGGATTTGGCGCCGATACAAATATTGTAAAGTTTGTTTTTCCAGACGGTACTATTAAGCCTTTGCCCCTAATGGATAAGCTGACCCTGGCCCACCGGATTCTTGACAATGCGCTTCTTCTCTTCAATAAAAAAGGGTAAAGCCCCCGGTGTTCTTTATCGCCGGGTTGTTTTTTGTTATAATAGAAGCGAGTAGAATATTATGGAGAAAAACAGAAGTTTTGCTGAAATAATTGTAGATATTAACTCTCGCAGGACCGACCGGGTGTTTCATTATGATCTTCCTGCCGGAATAAAAGAAAGGGTTGTAGTGGGTTCCAGGGTGCTGGTGCCTTTTGGTGGCAGGAAGCTAGCCGGTTATGTCGTGGGGTTCGGTTTCCCCGAAAGCACAATTAAAACCAAAGATATATTGGAAATTATAGATGAGGAGCCCGTATTTACACCGGAACTGCTAGAATTGGCCCGCTGGATGGCCGATAGCTATATCTGCAGCACGGCTGAGGCCTTGAGCCGGATCCTCTCACCAAGGCTGGGTGTAAAAGCTCCCCGCAGGGTGATGCTGTTTCGCCCGGCGCTACCTGAAGATAAGATTAGAGAAGTTATTGATAAAATGCCCCACGCCCCAAAGCAGATTGCCGTAATTAAAGCAGCGGTCAAAAGTCCGGGCTTGACCCGGAAGGAACTCGCAGCTTCTGCGCAGACAGTGATGAAAACGGTTGATGTGCTGGTTGAAAAAGGTCTGTTGGAAGTTTTCACAGGCGATTCGCCACTTCTACCGGGCGGTAGTGTGGAAGGGGAAGCCGGGACCGATTTGCCCCGGCTTAATCCTGAGCAGGAGGTGGCTTGCAAGGAGATTTCTGGAGCCATCGGTAAGGGCAAATTTAAAGCTTTTCTTCTGCAAGGTGTCACCGGTAGCGGCAAGACGGAGGTCTACATGCGGGCCGTGGCCGCTGCATTGGAATCCGGGCGCCAAGCGGTAATTCTAGTTCCCGAGATATCTTTGACCCCGCAGATGATCGATTTGTTCCGCGGGCGGTTCGGCGGTAATGTGGCGGTTTTACATAGCGCCCTGGCAGGAGGGGAAAGATATGGTGAATGGCGGCGGGCGAAGGAAGGCCAGGCCCCTGTTGTCCTCGGGACACGCTCGGCTGTTTTTGCCCCTTCTTCTAGTCCGGGGCTTTTTGTCATTGATGAAGAGCATGAGCCTTCTTATAAACAGGACGACCGCTTGCGTTATCATGCCCGGGAAATCGCTTTGAAAAGAGCCCAACAATTTGGGGCGGTGGTTGTGCTTGGCAGCGCTACACCTTCCCTGGAATCTCAGTTTAGATCCTTGCCGGGTGGCCCTTACCAGCTTTTGAAGCTGCCGCATAGGATAGAGAAGCGGCCCCTGCCACCGGTGAGGATAGTAGACCTGAGGCAGGAAATGAGAGAGGGAAACCGCGGTATATTTAGCCGCTCCTTGAAAGACGCTGTTTGCAAGCGGATGGAAAGGGGAGAGCAGGCGATCCTATTTTTAAACAGGCGGGGATACACCACTTTTGTGGTATGTCGCGAATGTGGCCAGGTTTTAAAGTGTCCGCATTGCGATATCTCCCTTACCTACCACCTGGACGGATTGCTGCGGTGCCATTACTGCAATTATACGACAACTTCACCTAAACTTTGTCCCCGCTGTGGCAGTAGCTATATCCGCCATTTTGGCGTAGGCACGCAAAAGGTTGAAGAGGAGGCGCGCAGGCTTTTCACCGGGGCGCGGATAGTGCGCATGGACAGCGATTCTACGGCCCGCAAGGGTTCGCATGAAAAGATCGTTAATTTGTTCCGGCAGGGGCAGGCCGATATTTTAATCGGCACACAGATGATTGCCAAGGGCTTGGATTTGCCCGGGGTAACCCTAGTCGGTGTAATCAATGCCGACGCCACCCTGCATATGCCTGATTTTAGGGCGGCTGAGCGCACTTTTCAACTTTTGACGCAGGTGGCGGGCAGGACCGGACGGGGCGATTCGGCGGGAGAGGTACTTGTTCAGACTTACTGTCCGGACCATTATAGTATCATTACAGCCGCATCACATGATTGTGAGGGTTTTTACAACCATGAAATGCCCATTAGGCGTTCGCTGGGCTATCCGCCATTTAGCTTTCTAGCGAGGCTGCTATTTACCCACCCGGAAGAAGATGTAGTCAGAAAAGGGGCCGGGCTGGCCAGGAACATACTTGAAAAGGCTATTTCCGGGCGGGGTGATCTAGTTGACGTTTTAGGTCCGGCGCCTGCCCCGTTGCAAAGGATCAAGGATCAATACCGCTGGCAGTTGGTGCTAAAAGGGCCGCGCCGCAACTTGCTTAAGGTAGCTATTTTGGAGTGCCTGGACGCGCTGGAAAAAAGCCGCCCTGTCTTTAAGCCGGCTGTTAATGTGGACATTAACCCGCAGGGGATGATTTAGAAAGGTGGTAAGGTTTTTTGGCGGTTTACAAGATTGTTGAAGTTGGCGATGATATCCTCAGGGAAAAGGCCAAACCGGTGACGAAAATCACACCCAATATCATTAAGCTTCTAAATAATATGGCCGAAACGATGTACAGCGCCAAGCCCAGGGGTGTCGGCCTGGCCGCCCCGCAAATAGGGGTTTCAAAGCGTGTAATTGTTGTGGATACCGGCGAAGGGCTGATCGAAATGGTTAACCCCGAAATTGTAAGGTTTTACGGAAAAGCAACAGACAGCGAGGCCTGCCTAAGTGTTCCCGGTCTGATTGGCGATGTAACCCGCGCTGCATCTGTGAAGGTAAAAGGACTTGACCGCCATGGAACAGAATTTATTGTAAAGGCCAAAGGCTTAATGGCCAGAGCGTTTCAGCACGAAATTGATCACCTTGAAGGCATTCTTTTTATAGATTTGGCGACCAATCTAAGGAATATCCAAGCAGAGGATTAGCGTGAGGGATATATCGTTGGTCCGGCGTATTAAAAATTTAGCTGGGATGTGTTGCTTATGAGGGTAGTATTTATGGGTACGCCGGATTTTGCGGTACCGTCGTTAAAGGCTTTAGTTGGAGCGGGACACGATGTGGCAGCTGTTGTAACCCAGCCTGACCGGCCCAGGGGCAGGGGGAGAAAAAAGACCCCGCCGCCGGTTAAGCTTGTTGCGCGCGATTTTAAGTTGCCAGTTTTTCAGCCGGATATGATCAAGGACAAGGATTTTATTGACTTGTTAAAGGGTTTTTCCCCGGATGTTATTATAGTTGTAGCTTTTGGCCGTTTTCTACCGCCGGAAATCCTTTACCTCCCCCGATACGGCTGCGTCAATGTCCACGCCTCCCTGCTGCCCAAATACCGGGGCGCCGCTCCCATTCACTGGGCTGTTAT
>JALHFC010000007.1 GCA_022839445.1 Pelotomaculum sp. | reverse complement strand
GTCGAAACCGTAGGGTATGAGGGGCTGAGGGACGCCCTGGAAAAACTCAGCCTGAACGACTCATCGCTGCTTTATGAGCCTGAAACTTCAGATGCGCTGGGATTTGGTTTCCGCTGTGGTTTCCTGGGGCTTTTACACATGGAGATTGTTCAGGAACGGCTGGAGCGTGAGTACGGTCTTTCCCTGATTACCACGGCCCCTAACGTTGTTTACCGGATTACCACCACCGCGGGTGAAGTGATTGAGATTGAGAACCCCAGCAGGATGCCCCCGGCCGGGAAAATCGAACTTGTTGAGGAACCTTACGTCAGGTCTACCGTCATGGCCCCGAAGGACTATGTGGGGGCGGTAATGGAACTGTGCCAGGAGCGCCGCGGCTTGTTTGTCAATATGGAGTACATGAGTGTCAGCCGGGTCATGCTGACATACGACATGCCGCTAGGTGAGATTATCTATGATTTTTTTGATCAGCTCAAGTCACGTACCAGGGGTTACGCCTCCCTGGACTACGACTTGATTGGGTATAAGCAGTCCGACCTGGTCAAACTTGATTTAATGATTGCCGGTGAGGTGCTAGATGCGCTGTCTGTAGTCGTGCACAAGGACAAGGCTTACCACCGGGGGCGCCTGCTTGTGGAGAGGCTCCGGAGCCTGATCCCCCGCCACCTTTTTGAAGTGCCGATCCAGGCCGCCGTCGGTAACCGGATCATTGCCAGGGAGACGGTGAAGGCTATACGCAAGGACGTTCTGGCCAAATGTTACGGCGGCGATATCACCCGCAAGCGCAAGCTCTTAGAGAAGCAAAAGGAAGGCAAAAGGCGGATGAAACAGGTCGGCAACGTTGAAATACCGCAGGAGGCTTTTATGGCGGTTTTAAGTGTGGAAAAGACGTAAAACTCTCCTAGCTTCAAATTTAGAAAAAAGGTGGGCAACATCGCTAGTCGAAATTAATTAAGAAAAAGACGTAGAAAGAGGTATTGTTATGAGTTGTTATCTGCGGCATCTGAAACCTGTTTTAGATGAATTGGGTATTCCAACCGGAACTAAAAAAGAGCGAAAGCAGGTAGACCTGGCCGTAAGAGAGGTTGTCGGTAAAAGCAGCGCCCACCAGTGCAACGAGGTTTGGAAAGAGGTCAAGGTCTGGCTCCAGGATACAGATAAAAAGCAGTCATTGTTGGATTCGTTGAGGAAGCTTACGTAATATCTTAGTAGAAGCCCGTCGATATTCTGAGACCCACAGCTGTACATGGTCATCAAATTTTTGCCGGGGTGTTTGCCTTTGCCTATCGCCCTTTATATCCATGTCCCTTTCTGTATAAAAAAATGCTTTTACTGCGACTTTACTTCTTATCCGGTAGATCCCGGAGCGGTAGAAGCATATCTCGACGCCCTGTCACAGGAGATCAATTTGTACGGAGCGGACCTGCCGGAAGGCGAAAAAGTTTTGTCGAGCCTTTTTGTCGGTGGGGGTACTCCTACCTGCCTGCCGGCTAAAAGGATCAAAGAAGTGCTGGAGGATGTAAGGTCGGGATTTAAACTTTTGCCTGGGTGCGAGGTCACGGTGGAAGCAAACCCCGGCACTGTTGACCTGGATGGTTTACTCGAACTTAAGGCGGCCGGAGTCAACCGCCTGAGCATAGGTGTCCAGTCTTTTCAGGACAGTCTCCTGCAAACGCTTGGCCGTATCCACAGCGCGGGTGAGGCTGTAAAAGCGGTGCGCCTGGCTAGGGAAGCCGGGTTTTCGAACCTGAACCTGGACTTGATTTTCGGTATTCCAGGCCAGACCATCGACGATTGGCGGGAGACGTTGGCTATAGCTGTAGACCTCGCTCCGGAGCACATTGCCGCGTACGGGTTGCAAATTGAAAAAGGAACCCCGTTGGAACGAGCTGTGGCGCGTGGCGAACTGGAAACCTGTCCTGAGGAAACAGAGCTTTCCATGTTCCTGGCGGCAATTGATTATCTCCCTACCCATGCTTATAAGCACTACGAAATATCCAATTTTGCCAGGCCGGGACGGGAATGTATCCACAACCTGGTGTACTGGCTGAACCGC
The DNA here is from genome assembly GCA_022839445.1 of Pelotomaculum sp. Taxonomy (GTDB): domain Bacteria; phylum Bacillota; class Desulfotomaculia; order Desulfotomaculales; family Pelotomaculaceae; genus JALHFC01. Next base: position 17,816 of record JALHFC010000007.1, on the reverse strand, counting down.
CCTTACCTGGGACTAGGCCCGGCTGCTCATTCCTGCCTTCGCAATGAACGGTTTAACAACGAGTCTTTGCTGGAAAAGTATCTAGAAAAGCTATCCAGGGAAGAATACCCGGTAGAGACCAGGGTAAAGTTATCAGGCGAAATACAGATGTCTGATACCATGCTCTTGGGTTTGCGGCTAACCGGGGGGGTTGATTTAGATTCTTTTTACCGGGGTTTCGGCAAGAAGGTGGAGGATATTTACCGGAAGGAACTTGCCGGGCTTATGGAGATGAAACTAATTGAACTAGGAGGTGGTTTTCTCAGGCTAACCAGGAGGGGGCTTCCAGTTGCGAATTATGTTTTCCGGCAGTTTGTGTGAATCCTTGCTCAATTCCCTTGACAAATATATGGAGTAGTGTTATTTTTTATTTAGGGTATTAGCACTCAACAACATAGAGTGCTAACAATAAGTAAAAGGGGGTCCGGTATCGCGATGGATGACCGCAAGCAAAAGGTGCTTCTGGCTATCATTCAAGACTATGTTGCTACCGCTGAACCGGTCGGCTCCCGGACCATTGCTAAAAAATATAAGCTCGGCGTTAGTCCGGCAACCATCCGTAATGAAATGGCGGATCTGGAAGATCAGGGCTTTATTGAACAGCCCCATGCCTCTGCCGGGCGTATTCCTTCCGAGCGCGGCTATCGCTATTACGTAGACTATCTGATGATCAAACAGGAGTTGACCAGAAAAGAAGAAGATATGATCCGCCGGGAATACGAGACCAAAGTCAAAGAAATAGGCCAGGTTATACAAATGACGAGTCAACTTCTTTCACAACTTACCTGCTATACTGCCATGGTGCTCACGCCGCGGTTGGGTTCAAGCAACTTCAAGCATATCCAGCTTGTGTCCATGCACCCGACGCAAGCTATGATCATCGTGGTTATGGATAACGGTGTCGTGCACAACCGCATGACCGAGATGCCGGAGGGCATTAGCGCAAGCGACATGGAAACTCTATCTAGGGTACTAAACGCTAAACTGCAAGGCGCGACTATTGAGGATATTAAGCGGACCTTATTGAAGGAGATCTACAGTGAACTAGGCAAGCACAGGCGGATTCTGGATATGGCGATGGAATTAATCCAAGACAGCCTGGCGCTTAGGACAGGGGATAAAATATACCTCGGCGGGGTATTTAATATGTTAAACCAGCCGGAATTCCATGACGTGGAAAAGATTAAAACAATGCTCAGCATTATGGAGCAAGAAAAGCTATTATGCGACCTCTTGGCCGGTGAAAGCCGGGAGGAGGGTGTCACCGTGCGTATCGGCAATGAGATTAAACAGAGGAGTATCAGGGATTACAGTGTTGTAGCCGCTCCTTATGTATTAGGCGGTCGCAAGGCCGGCTCTGTGGGTGTGCTGGGGCCCACCAGGATGGAATATGCAAAAGTAATCGGTGTTGTTGATTTTATGACAAGAAATCTTTCACAGGTTCTGGAAAGGATGATCCAGGGCCGGGGGAAGTGAGGGGGACCTTATTTGAGTTTAAAGAGGGAAGCTGTTTCAGGCGCTGAGGTAGACGAAAGATTGGCTGCCTTAATGACCAACTCGAACGCCATCCGGGCTATCGCCAGCGCGGTGGAAGGAACGCTGGGGCCCAAAGGCTTGGACACGATGCTGGTTGATAAATTCGGCGAAGTTGTGATCACCAACGACGGCGTCACTATTTTGACTATGATGGAGGCCAACCACCCTGCTGCCAGGATGTTGATTAACATCGCCAGGGCCCAGCAAGAAGAGATCGGTGACGGTACCACTACCGCTACGGTTATGGCCGGGGCTCTGGTGAGTTCCGGGGTGGAGCAGGTGGCCAGGGGGGTACCGGTGGCACGGGTAATCGAAGGGTTGCGGGCCGGTTTAAAAAGGGCTTTGGAAATCATGCGAGGGCAAGCCCGCCCGGTGGAGGGCTTAGAAGATCCGGTAGTCCGGCAGGTGGCTTTAGTGGCGGGCCGGGATCACGGGGATATAGCCGATCTCGCGGTGAAGGCGGCGCTGTTGATTGGCGAGGAAAAGCTAAAGGACCCTACGTTTAAGTTTTCAGACACTGTTGTAGCTGAGGAAGGCGCCGACAACGAAGTGTTTATGGGTGTCATCATCAATAAAGAGCGGATGAACCGCCAGATGCCCAGGGAGCAAAACCAGGCGCATGTTTTGGTGATTGATGACGCCTTTGAGCCGGAGGAAATAAGTGACGAGGCCCTCGGCACTGAAGCCGGGTTTGCCCGCTACCTGCAGTTGCAAGAGGAGTTTAAGTCAAATGTTAAGAAAATTGTAGAACTTGGGGTTGGACTGGTCCTTGTGGACAGAGGTGTAGCCGATGTGGCCGAGGAAATACTGACCGACGCCGGGTTGATGGTTGTACAGCGGGTGGCTAACAAGGAACTGCGCAAGGCGGCTGAGCATACAGGCGCCAGGATGATCAAGCGCACCGGTTTGCAAAAGGCCCCTGACGATTTGAAAAAGTACCTGGGGTTGGCCGGCAGGGTATACAATGATGAAAAACTAGAGCAGGTCTGGGTCCTGGAAGGGGGCGGCAAGCCGATGGCCACAGTGCTGGTGGGCGCCGCCACAGCCGAGGTGGTTGGTGAAAGGGAGCGTATCGCCAAGGACGCTGCCGCCTCAATCCAGTCCGCAATAAAGGGCGGGGTTGTTCCGGGGGGCGGTTCCCTGGAATTGGCGGTAGCGCGTGAAGTGGAAAAAATACGTGATAGCATCCGCGGTATGGCTGCGTACGGCGTAGACTGCGTGGTGGAAGCGCTCAAGCGTCCTATGTCCCAGATTGTCGCTAATGCCGGATTTAATCCCTTAGAAAAGCTAGGCGACGTTGTTGCGGTCCAAGTGGAGTCCGGCAAAAATTCCATGGCTATTGATTGCGATAGCGGGCAGGTGGCCGACATGGTCGAGTTGGGTGTCGCTGATCCGGCGGAAGTTAAGATTTACGCTTTAAGGGCCGCAGGGGAAATAGCGGAGGCTATACTAAGAATAGATACGATTATTAAGAAGAGGGAAGAAAAGGATATCCAGTTGAAGGATTCTAGTTAAGGAGCAGGAATCTGTCAAAGTTGTTTGCCGGCAATATGTAAGTATTGCTCATCCGGGCAGATACTATATATTGATTGCGAGGAGGGTTTTGACGGGATCTTGAGTTGAGAACGGTTTAAAGAGGTGATCTAAAGTTGGGTAATGACGCAAAAAAGGAAGAAACTAAGCTGAAAGTGGTTGAAGAAGCGACCGATAGCGAATCCGGCATGGGGGAGAAAGTGGCGGGTGAAACGGGCGAACCCGGCAAGGTTTTAGCTAAGGAAACCGATCCAGTTGTGCTGAATAAGCTCTTGGGCGAGCAGAAAACCCGGGCGCAGGATTATTACGACCGTTTGCTGAGACTTCAAGCCGAATATGAAAATTTCCGGCGGCGGACCCGCCAGGAAAAAGAAGAAATCTACAAATATGCTTCTGAGGAACTGGTATGCGCAATACTACCTGTGCTTGATAATTTTGAGCGGGCGCTTGCGGCGGAAGGTGAGTCGGTAGAAAGCTTCAAGCGAGGTGTTGAATTGATATTCAGGCAGCTTATGGATGTGCTTGAATCGCAGGGTGTAGTCCAAATTCCCGCCGCCGGCGAACAGTTTGATCCTGAAAAGCACGAGGCAGTGTTCCGGGAAGAATCGGAGCACCACCCGGACAACACGATCATCGAAGAGTTCCGGCGCGGCTACATTCTCAAAGACAAGGTGATCCGGCCGTCTATGGTAAAGGTTTCTAAGTCATCATAATACCATAATGAATAAATTCAAAAAACTAGATATGGGAGGAGAATAGAATGTCAAAAGTAATCGGAATAGACCTGGGCACCACCAATTCCTGCGTTTCGGTAATGGAGGGTGGTGAGGCGGTCGTAATCCCAAACGCCGAAGGCGCCAGGACTACACCGTCGGTTGTTGGTTTTTCAAAAACCGGCGAGCGGCTTGTCGGACAGGTGGCCAAAAGGCAGTCTGTAAGCAATCCGGAGCGCACCGTCAATTCTATTAAACGTCATATGGGCACTGAATTTAGGGTAGACATAGATGGTAAGAATTATACCCCGCAGGAAATATCGGCGATGATCCTCCAGAAAATGAAGGCCGATGCCGAGGCATACCTGGGCAGTAAGGTAGAAAAGGCTGTAATCACTGTACCGGCTTATTTTAGCGACTCCCAACGTCAGGCAACAAAAGATGCGGGTAAGATTGCCGGATTGGAAGTATTACGCATTATCAACGAACCTACTGCGGCAGCACTTGCTTACGGTTTGGATAAGGGTGAGGAACAGACTATTCTAGTTTATGACCTGGGGGGCGGCACTTTCGATGTTTCTATTCTTGAACTGGGTGACGGGGTCTTTGAAGTAAAGGCTACAAGCGGCAACAACCGCCTGGGTGGCGATGACTTTGACCAAAGAATTATCGATTACCTGGCTGTCGAATTCAAAAAAGACAGCGGTATCGACCTGCGCAATGACAAAATGGCGATGCAACGCTTGAAGGAAGCTGCGGAAAAAGCAAAGATTGAGCTCTCCGGGGTGGCAACAAGCAATGTTAACTTACCGTTTATTTCTGCCGACGCCGGCGGACCGAAGCACCTTGATATCACCATTACTAGAGCCAAGTTTGAGGAAATGACTGCCGATTTGGTGGAAAGGACCATGGGTCCGGCCCGCCAGGCGCTTTCAGACTCCGCCCTGGAGCCTAAGGATATTGATAAAATCTTGCTCGTGGGCGGCGCTACCCGGATGCCAGCAGTGCAGGAGGCTATCCGTAAATTCTTAGGTAAGGAGGCTCACAAGGGTATTAACCCGGACGAATGTGTCGCCATCGGCGCCGCTATTCAGGCGGGAGTCCTGGCAGGCGAGGTAAAAGACGTGCTTTTGCTGGATGTGACGCCGCTTTCCCTGGGGATCGAAACCCTTGGTGGCGTGTCAACAAAGCTGATCGAGCGCAACACGACAATTCCTACTTCAAAAAGCCAAATTTTTTCCACCGCCTCAGACGGTCAGACGACTGTAGAGATCCACGTGCTCCAGGGTGAGCGCTCAATGGCTTCGGACAACAAAACGCTGGGTAAGTTTGCGCTTACCGGTATCCCGCCGGCACCCAGGGGTGTACCGCAAATCGAAGTCAAGTTTGATATTGACGCCAACGGTATTGTCAATGTTTCCGCCAAGGATATGGGAACAGGTTCAGAGCAAAGCATGACCATTACGGCTTCCACCAACCTTAACGACAACGAAATCGACAGGATGGTCAAAGAAGCTGAGCGCCATGCCGCCGAGGACAGCAAGCGCAAGGAAGATGTGGAGATCCGCAACCAGGCCGACAGCATGGTTTATCAAGCTGAAAAGGCCATCAAGGACTTTAAGGATAAAGCGGACGCCGGAGCTGTTGAAAAGTTGCAAAAGGCTACGGACGAGTTAAAAGAGGCCTTGAAGGGTAGCGATACCAATGATATTAAGTCGAAGCTGGAAGCTATAACCGGACCGCTCTACGAGCTTTCCGCATCTATGTATCAAAAAAATGGCGAGCAACCGGGTGAAGCAGGTCCCGGCGCCGACGCTGGTGGGGCGGAGAGGGATACAAAGGATGATGTCGTGGATGCTGACTTCGAGGTAAAAGAAGATAAATAGAGTTATGCTTTATGATTCCATGCTTTTTTGTGTTTGTGTTATACAGGGAACATAGGTTATAATATTGTTTTAGAAGAGATCATATGACTATTTTAAGGGGAATTATTGTTCCCCTTTGGTTTGTTTTACGTTAATCAAGGTGGTGGATTGATGGCAAAACGCGACTACTATGAGATCCTGGGCGTGTCACGAAACGCTTCCATAGACGAGATTAAAAAGGCATATCGTAAAAAGGCGCGCCAGTATCACCCAGACGCCAACCCCGATGATCCAAACGCCGAAGCGAAGTTCAAAGAACTGAGCGAGGCTTATGTGGTATTGAGCGACTCTGAAAAGAGGTCGAACTACGACAGCTATGGCCATGCTGGAGTTGATGGGCAGGGTTTTGGTGGTTTCGGCGGCTTTCCGGGGGGCTTTGGTGATTTCGGCGGGTTGGGAGATATTTTTGAAATGTTTTTCGGAAGTGGCGCCCGCCGGCATGCCGGTCCGGAAAGAGGTGCGGATATTAGGGTAGATCTGGAGATCACTCTAAAAGAAGCGGCCTTTGGTTTGGAGCGTGAGGTCAAGGTGCCTCGTGTGGAAGAATGCAGCACATGCGGGGGCAGCGGCGCTGCTGCCGGTAGCCGGCCGGTTGCTTGCCCGGCTTGCGGTGGAAAAGGGCAAGTGCAGTTTGCGCAGAATACTCCCTTCGGGCGCATCGTCCAGACCCGCACATGCGAACGTTGTCGTGGTGTGGGCAAGTTAATAGAAAAACCTTGTCCTACCTGCCGCGGCGCCGGCCAGGTGCGTAAAACGCGTCAGATCAAGGTCAAAGTGCCGGCGGGAGTTGACAGCGGGTCCCGCCTGCGTGTGGCCGGTGAAGGGGAGGCCGGACTAAGGGGTGGCCCCCGTGGTGATCTTTATGTTTACATCCATGTAAAGCCTCACAGGGTATTCAAACGGGAAAATGATGACCTGATCTGTGAAATTAACATTACGTTTGTCCAGGCGGCTCTCGGTGATGAAGTGGAGGCGCCCACCCTGGAGGGGGACGCTAAAATAAGGATCCCCGAGGGTACCCAGTCCGGTACGATTTTCCGGTTAAGGGGAAAAGGCATTCCTAACGTCAGCGGCTACGGGCGGGGAGACCAGCATGTTGTAGTCAAGGTGGTTACCCCGGTGAGGCTAAGTGAGAAGCAAAAAACTATTTTGAGGGAGTTTGCAAGGTTGGATAGTGAGCGGCCGCACAGTGCAAGTAGCGGGGATAAAGGTTTTTTTAAAAAAATGAAGGACACCTTTATGAGTTAAAGTGGACATAAAATACCGGGGCCGACTATAGATGCTTAAAACAAAGGTGAGTTCTAGTGGATTGGTTGGAAATTACAGTTAGCACACCTCCCGAAGGGGTGGAACCGGTAGCGGTAATATTTCAGGAGACGGGGGCCGGCGGGGTTGTCATTGAAGATCCCGCCGTTATTCTTCAGTATGCTGCCCAAATCCATCCTGAAGAATGGGCTGTTCCCCCTGGGGCAGCCAAAGATAGTATGCCGCTGGTAAAGGGTTACCTGCCGGTAGATAACGAGTTGCCAAAACAGTTGGAGGGCTTTAAGGCTGCTTTAAGTCGCCTTGTCCTTTTCCCCCCTCCCAAGGTAAGCACCCGCATTATTCCGGAAAAGGACTGGGCCGGCGCCTGGAAAGCATATTACAAGCCGGAGCGCATAGGGCGGCGGCTTGTGGTTAAACCTTCCTGGGAGAGTTATAGCGCGTCCAAAAACGAACTGATTATTGAAATTGATCCCGGCATGGCTTTCGGCAGCGGTACCCATACTACGACGACCATGTGTTTAAAGCTGCTGGAGAAGTATATTCAACCGGGTTTAACGGTTTATGATATAGGTACAGGTACTGGTATTCTGGCTATTACTGCGGCAAAGCTCGGGGCGGGCCAAGTGACGGCGGTCGATCTTGATTCGCTGGCCTGCAAGGTGGCTGCCGGGAATGTAGAGAGAAATAGTGTAGCCGGTCAGGTGCGGGTTATGCGCGGGAACCTGCTTGATCTTTTGGATGGCGGGGCCGGCCTGATTGTATCAAACATTTTAGCGGACGTTATTATCAGTTTGGCGCCGGATGCAGCCAGGGCATTGGCGCCCGGCGGGATATTTATCGCATCGGGGATAATTCGTGAAAGGGCCGGTGATGTGTGTGCTGCTTTGGAAGCGGCCGGCCTATTAATTTGTGAGCAAATGGAGGACGGCCAGTGGGTGGCGCTGGTGACCAAAAACTCTACCGGTGCGTCTTTAATATGATTATAAGGATGGTGCTTCGTATGCCTTATGTTAACATCAAGATAACAAAGGAAGGGGCAACCCCGGAGCAAAAAGCCCGGCTGATCCGGGGGGTTACAGATCTGCTTGCGGACGTGCTGGGTAAAAACCCTCAAACTACTGTTGTTGTAATTGAAGAAGTGGAAACGGGCAGCTGGGGCATTGGGGGGGAAACTGTAACAGTTAGAAGGCAACGCGGCCAATGACAGCGGACGCAGCCCATTCCCGTTTTTTTGTTTCCCCGGAGCGGATAGTAAACGGCCACGTCAGCATTACCGGGCCGGATGTTATACATATATCAAAAGTCCTTCGTCTTAAAGCCGGGGATGTCCTTACCGTGTTGGACGGCCTGGGAAAATCATATGACGCGGTTATTAGAACAACCGGCAGGGATGAAGTCGTATGCGACATCATAAAGGAGTTACCGGCAGTTGCGCCGCCGCGCGTTAAGGTAACCCTGGTACAGGGTATTCCCAAGAGCGACAAAATGGATATGATCATCCAAAAAGGGACTGAAATTGGGGTAAGCCGGGTGATCCCGCTTATTTGCAGGCGGGCTGTGGTTAAACTAGAGGCAGGAAAACTTGCCAGGCGCCATGAGCGTTGGCAGCGCATAGCGCTCGAGTCTGCCAAACAGTGCCGGCGTCCGGATATGCCCATGGTGAGCGAGCCAAAAAGCTTGGAACAGGTCCTGGCGGATATGCCGGGGGAAGCTATGGCTTTAATGCCGTGGGAAGAGGAAAAAGGTAGGACGCTCAAGGACATCCTTTGCCAAGACGTCGCCAGGGAAGAAATATATGTTTTTATCGGCCCCGAAGGTGGTTTTGCCCGTGAAGAGATCGATCAAGCCACTATGCGGGGTGTTTGCACGGTAACACTGGGACCGCGCATATTGCGCACAGAAACAGCAGGTCTTGCGGTTCTGATCATGGTTTTGTACCAGTGGGCGGATCTTGGAGGTAGATAAAGTGCCTGAAAAAAGGGTGGCTATTTATACCCTGGGATGTAAAGTAAACCAGTACGAGTCGGCGGCCCTGGGCGGACTTTTCCAGGAACGGGGCTACCGGGTGGTGGGCTTTGGCGAAGATGCCGGTGTTTATGTTATTAATACCTGTACAGTTACTCACCATGCCGACCGCAAGTCGCGCCAGATCATCCGCAGGGCCGCGAGGGCCAACCCAAAGGCGCTGATTGTAGTAACCGGTTGCTATGCTCAGACTTCCCCGGATGAGGCGCTAAAAATTCCGGGTGTTGATTTGGTTTTAGGTACAAAAAACAGGGCCGGGTTGGTGGATCTTGTGGAATCGGCGGTAAAAGGAAGAAATCCGTTAAACGCTGTCAGCGAATACATGAATGGCGACGAGTTCGAAGAAATTTTGGCTGTACCCCTGCAGGAAAGGTCAAGGGCATTTTTAAAAGTACAGGAGGGATGCAGCAATTACTGTACCTACTGTATTGTGCCCGGCGCCAGGGGGCCGATGCGCAGCAGGCGCCCGGAGATGGTGATTGAAGCGGCGCGGCAAATGGTAGCAGCCGGTTTCAAAGAAATTGTTATTACCGGTATCCGCACCGGGGCCTACGGGCAGGATTTGGGCGGCGACGTGACACTCGCCGGTCTGCTTAGCCATCTCTCCGGCCTGCCCGGACTGGCAAGGCTGCGCCTTAGTTCTATCGAACCTAGCGACATTACCCATGAGCTGGTGGAAACTATATCGGGTTTGGAAAACTTTTGCCGGCACCTGCATGTGCCGCTGCAAAGCGGCGACGACGAGGTCCTGGCAAGCATGGGGCGCCGCTACAATACATGGGAATACTTCCGGCTTGCGAAGGTTTTAAGGGAGAATATACCCGGTTTGGGTTTAACCACCGATGTTATGGTGGGCTTTCCCGGGGAAACAGAGGAGAATTTTTTAAACACATATAAGTTTATTGAAAAGGTGTCTTTTAGTGGACTCCATGTCTTTAAATTTTCCCCACGCCGGGGAACTCCCGCAGCGGTATTAAAAAACCAAATTGAACCGCAGGTTAAAGAGGGGCGTAGCCGCATGCTAATTCAGTTGGGCAAGGCGCTGTCGGCCCGGTATGCTTCGCAACATTTCGGTAAGGTGTTGGATGTTTTAGTTGAACAGCGATTTCAAGACGAAGGCAGCCTTTATGAAGGGCTGACTGATAATTATATCAGGGTTGTTTTTCCTGGATGCGAGGATTTGAGGGGAAAGATAGTGAAAGTCAAAACTACAAGGCAAAAAGACGCCATTTTAGAAGGCAATATCATCACATAGCATAATGAATATTTTTATCCGTTGTGTTTATTCGCTTGCTAATTTCGGTGTGGTCTTAAAGGATTTGTTGATAATTTGTTGAATAGATCACTTAACGTCGCTTGTGATTTCCTAGCGGGGGGAGGTGTAAAAATGCAGGACTGCATATTCTGTAAAATGGTTAGTAAAGAGATACCTGTGGAAACCGTTTATGAAGACGAGCATGTTTTAGTTTTCAAAGACGTTAAACCGGAGGCGCCTATCCACCTTCTGCTAATCCCTAAAAAACACATCACTTCTTTATTGGATTTGGATGAAGAAGACATTGAAGTGGCAGGCCGGATTCAGCTGACATGCGCACATTTGGCCAGGGAAATGGGCCTTGTCGAGCGGGGTTTTCGCGTGGTGTGCAACTGTGGAGATGATGCGGGACAAGCGGTAATGCACATACATTATCACCTTCTGGCGGGGAGATTACTTAAGTGGCCTCCGGGTTAAAACGCAGGGAGAAAACCGTGAGGGGAGTGTAATGAATAGTCGGCGTATAGCAGGGATTTAATCCGCAAACTTCCGGGGACGGCAAGATGCTGGTTGACTCCGGGATTAACTCTGTTATATAATGATGGAGTGTTTTTTAATAACATGGGATGGGTTTTTTGGATAAGTTAGTTACGGTTTTACGGTTTTGCGGAGGGAGGGAAATTGCAGTGGCAGAAGTAAAAGTCGGTAAAAATGAAACACTGGACAGCGCCCTCCGGCGGTTCAAGCGTACCTGTCAGAAAGCTGGTGTGTTGGCAGAGGCTAGAAAACATGAACATTACGAAAAGCCCAGCGTTCGCAGGAAGAAGAAGTCGGAAGCGGCCAGGAAAAGGAAATTCCGTTAAATAAAAAAAAGTTGAAAACAATGCTTGGCATTATTGCCAGGCATTTTTGATTAACCGGCAACAATGAATGGCTGAATTGACATATTATAGTAATGCAACCCCGCTCTGTCGCATAAAATGTGCTGGGAGGGGATTTTTTTATGGTGTTGCGCGATCTTGGAAAAAAAGTTAAAAAGCAGTTTTCCGAATTTTTAGAGATCCCCGGTGATGTCGCGATGGACTTGCCCAAAATTACCTTGGTGGGCAGTGTCCAGTTGCTAATAGAAAATCACCGCGGGATTATTGAATACACCCGGGAAGGGATCCGGGTGAGCGTTGTAGAGGGCGAGGTTGCAATAGCCGGGGAAAACCTTATGCTTAGGAACATACTACCCGATGAATTGTATGTGGAGGGGGAAATCCACTCGATTAAATTTTTATAAGGTGGTGGTGCGGATGTTATTGTTCAAAATGACATCTTTTCTTTATGGCTATCTTGTTATATTAGTTACCGGGGATGCGCCGGAGAAGTTCGTTAATATGGCTGCCAGCAGGGGAATTTACCTTTGGGATATTACCAGGGTTAAGGAAAATGCAGTGATCTTAAAGGTCCGCTTAAATGCCGTGAAACCTTTACGCCATATCGCCAGGCGCACTCACTGCCGGTTCCGGATCCGGCGACGCGCCGGGTTCCCGTTTTATGTTGTTTGGTTGCGCCGGAGAAAGGGCCTGGCGTTGGGAGCGGTATTTTTCTTGGCAGCGCTTTATTTCCTTTCCTCGTTTGTCTGGTTTGTTGATGTTAAAGGCAACGAGAAGGTTAGCGCCGCGGAAGTGCTGGAGGTGGCGGGGGAAGCCGGCTTAAGTAGGGGCGCCCCAAAGTGGAAAATCAATACCGTTGAGGTTGAAAAAAACATTGAAGATAAAATCCCGCTGATCAGCTGGACAGGCGTTTATATCAAGGGGACAAAAGTGACTATTGAAGTAGCCGAGCGTACCGTAGTTGGTGAGGAGGACCGCAGGCCGACACACATTGTTGCAAAAAAGTCCGGGCTAATCAAGGAAATATTAATTTTTAGCGGCCACCCGGCCGTCAAGGAAGGGGATACCGTGATCCCCGGTCAGGTGCTTATTTCCGGTGAGATACCTCCGCCGGAGGGACAGCAAGCGCCCGGTGAAGAAAAAAAGCCGGGGGACACCCCGAAGATTACTCGCCCTTCCCGTTATGTGCACGCTAAAGGTGTTGTGCACGCCAGGGTTTGGTACGAGGGCTATGGTGAAGCAGAGCTTATCGAAACCATCCGGCATTTTACCGGTGCTACATGGACCTGCTTCAGTATGAAATTCAGGGACAGGGAAATAATTCTATCTGGTAGCCAAAATGTCCCCTTTGAAATATATGAGACAAAGACTTATGTTAAAAGGGCGCCGCAGTGGAGGAATCTTGATTTGCCTGTCGAAATAGTAACTGTAAAATACATGGAATTAGAAGAATACAAAGAAGAGAGATTACGGGACGGGGCATTGAAGCTGGCTGAAGAGAGGGCGTTGGAAGCGGCACTGGAACAGATCCCCGGGGACGCCCGGGTCCAGGAGCGGAGGTTGGAAGAAGCGATTACCGCTCATCCGGAGGACCTGGTAAGGGTAGAAGCAGTAATTGAAACCATTGAAGATATCGGCGCTGATAGAGTGTTTAACCCATAATTAAACGGCAATGATAAAGGGGGCCGTATATTGGCGGAAAGATTTGAAGCCAGGGTGGATCTGGATGACATGGGTGCTGCTGTTGAGATATTTGGGAAACATGACGAGCACCTGGCGCAAATAGAAAATGCTTTGGGCGTCCGGTTTGTTGTCCGTAGCCAGGAACTGGTTATTGCCGGCGTCGAGGAAAATGTCCGGCAGGCCGGTGAAGTCCTGGATCAATTGCAGAAATATTACAGGGCGGGGAACCGGCTTACTGCACATGAGGTTGGTTATGCTATCAAAGCAGCGCAGGGCGGCGTTAAAAATGTTTTGGAGAGCCTAGCCAAAGATGTGGCCATGGTTACGCCCCGCGGGAAACAAATCAAGCCCAAGACTATTGGCCAACAAAAATATGTTAGGGAAATTAAGAATCACGATGTGGTTTTTGCAGTTGGGCCCGCCGGTACGGGCAAAACTTACCTGGCGGTGGTAATGGCTATCAAAGCCTTGCGCGGCAAGGATGTCGGGCGTTTGGTCCTAACCCGCCCGGCAGTGGAGGCAGGGGAAAAGCTCGGGTTTTTACCTGGCGATTTGCAAGAAAAAATCGACCCTTACCTGCGGCCTCTTTATGACAGCTTGTACGACATTTTAGGCGTTGAAAATACCCAAAAGTACCTCGAAAACAACCTGATCGAGATTGCTCCACTGGCTTATATGCGGGGCAGGACCTTAGAGGACTCGTTTATTATTTTGGACGAGGCGCAAAATACCACTCCGGAACAGATGAAAATGTTTTTAACCCGCCTGGGTTTCGGTTCCAAGGCGGTTATCACAGGTGACATTACTCAGATCGATCTGCCCAGGGGACAAGTATCCGGCTTGATTAATGCGATAAATGTTTTAAAAGGTATTAAGGGCCTAGCTTTTCACACCATGACGGGAGAGGATATAGTCCGGCATCCGCTGGTGGAAGAAATTATCAGGGCTTACGAAACAGTAAAATAGGCTAGCTTTTTAAGTAGCGCAGCAACCCGTAAGGGGTGTAATTAATGCTCACTTTAGGTGGGATCAAAGATAAAATTTTACACATATTGTCGGTGTTGGTGAAGAGCCGCAAGGTGCGGAGGGGCGTCGCGGCGGTTTTATTTTTGTTTCTGATTTCCTTTATAATGGCTATTGAGTTTTTTCCCGAAAGGACCAACCTGGTAGTCGGCCAGGTGTCTCCAAAAACCTATAAAGCGGATAAAAATCTAGTATTTGAAGATAAACAAAAAACTTACGATCAGCGCCGTGTTGCCGCAGAAAAGGCGGAAAATGTCTATGCCAAGGACCCACAGGTAAGTATCGCCGTCCAAAAGGATATTTCAGATTTGGCGGACAAGGTGAGCGGCATTCAGGGAGAGGCCGGCTTGGACATCGCCGATAAAGTGGCCAGGCTACGCGCTACTCTCCCTTTTGTCATGCAGGAAGCGATAATTGTTGACCTGGCCGGTTCATCACCCGGGGACACACATCTTGTGGAAAGCTCCTTAAACAGCATGGTTGTCCGAAGCATGGAAACACAGGGGGGAATTACCCAGGACAACCTGGAACAGGCAAAGGTTTTATTAAACAACCAAATTAGCGGTATGGCGCTGGCGAAGCACTACGATGAATTTGCCAAAGGGGCTGTCGAACGTTTATTGCGCCCCAATACATTTATTGATTACGAAAAAACCAAACAGCAACAAGAGGAGGCTATGGCCGCAGTCCCGCCGGTAATGGTTATGGTTAAGGAAGGGGAAAAGATTATTGGGGAGGGTGAGATTGTTACCGAAGGGCAACTTGCCAAGCTCCATGCCCTGGGCCTTACCCGCGAGCGGTTGCCCCTTGCTTCCGTCATAGGAATCATTTTACTGGTTATTTTGCTGATGGCAATTGTCCTTTTTTATATATACCAACAAAACAAGGATATTTACGATCACGCCGGCCACCTTTACCTTTTAGGGATGATTGTGCTATTAGTCCTGGCGGTGAGCAAGGCGATTATTACCATCAATGTCAGTCAACGACCGGAGTTTAGCGCCATGATGGGATACATGGCGCCGATGGCGGCAGCCGGGATGCTGATCGCGATCCTGTTGGAATCCCGGCTAGCGGCGCTAGTTGTGGCAGTTATGAGCCTGATGTTGGGGATCATGGCTGGAAACCAGCTTTGCTTCGCCATAGTCGGGCTGGTAGGGGGGATCACCGGTGTTTATAGTGTATCCAAACTTAGTCAAAGGAGCGATCTGGTTGTTGCCGGCGCCTATACCAGCGGCGCCAATGTCCTCACCATATTTATTTTGGGGCTGGTAAATGGAACACCTATGTCGCTGCTCATTCCGTCCAGCCTGGCCCTGGGGGCTATCAGCGGCATTCTGTCTTCAATTTTGACCAACGGGTCCCTTCCTTTTTGGGAAAGCACTTTTCGGATCACTTCTGCCGTAAGGTTACTGGAAATTTCCAACCCGAACAATATTTTGTTAAAAAGGCTTCTTACCGAGGCGCCGGGTACGTATCACCACAGCATTATTGTCGGTAACCTAGCTGAAGCGGCAGCAGACGCTGTAGGAGGGGATGCCCTGCTTGTAAGGATTGGGGCGTATTACCATGATATCGGTAAAAGTAAAAGGCCGTATTTTTTTATCGAGAACCAGGTCACTTGTGACAACCCACATGATAAGATTACTCCTTCATTAAGCACATTAATTCTTACATCCCACGTTAAAGACGGGGTGGAAATGGCCAGGGAGCACAAGCTGCCCCAGGGTGTTATCGATATCATTGAACAGCATCACGGCACTAGCCTGGTGAGCTATTTTTACCACAAGGCTCTGGAAAGCGACCGCCCCGAAACCGTTACAGAAGATGAATACAGGTATGAAGGGCCCAAGCCCCAGACTAGGGAAGCTGCCATTGTGATGCTATCTGACTCAGTGGAGGCGGCAGTCCGCTCGCTCCAGAATCCCACGCCGGGCCGGGTGGAGGGGCTGGTGCGGAAAATTATTAAGGACAGGCTTAACGACGGGCAGCTGGAAGAATGCGACCTGACCTTTAAAGACCTCAATGTCATAGCAAATTCCTTTGTCAGGGTGCTATCAGGGATCTTTCATAACCGGGTGGAGTACCCGGATATGTCTCAGGAAATTGAAAGGAGGCAAAAGCGTGCCGGTCCTCGTAAGCAACTTACAGGAAAAGGTAGCGGTGGATGATGACCTGGCTAGTTTTCTAGACGAAGTTGTCATGGCGGTGTTAAAAGATGTCTGTTACGCTAAAGAAGCCGAAGTGAGCCTGGCGCTGGTCGACGATGTGCACATCCACGGCTTAAATAAGCAGTACCGGGGTGTAGACAGCCCTACCGATGTGCTTTCTTTTTCTATGTTGGAAGGGGAGCCTATGCCGGGCGAAGAAGGGATCACTTTGGGGGATGTGGTGATTTCCCTGCAGGCGGTGGAGCGGCAGGCGAGGGAGTATGGACATAGTTTTCGCCGGGAAGCGGCCTACCTTGCCGTACACGGTGTGTTGCACCTGTTAGGGTACGATCACCTGAGGGAGGAAGATCGCCTGGCAATGCGCCGGAAGGAAGACGAATTGCTGGAGGGTCTGGGATTAGCCAGGTAGCGCCGTCAATACGGATGATATAAACACTAATTACTACAAATCCAGCAGTTAACGAACAACCGGGTAGGTGGCTCATGAGTATACGCAAGGTTTTAGATAGTTTTAATTATGCTATAGCAGGGGTAGTCCACGCGCTGAGGACACAACGCAACATGCGTATTCACTTTACTGCAGCCTTTTTGGTGTTAGGGCTGGGGCTTTACTTGCGGTTGAGCCCAAGGGATTTGCTAGTATTGTTTTTTGCGATCACCCTGGTAATTGTGGCGGAAATGTTCAACACGGCCATTGAGGCGGTTGTGGATCTCCATACTAAAGAATTCCATCCTTTGGCACGAGTAGCCAAGAATGTAGCCGCCGGGGCGGTGCTAATGGCAGCGCTGAGTTCGGTCGTGGTGGCTTATATCATAATATACCCTCACTTGGAGGGGCTTTCCTTTCACCTGGGGCCGAAGGTTGAAGAAACGCCGCTTTCCGTAACGGTAACAGCGTTTTTGCTGGTAATGGTGCTAGTAGGGATAGGTAAGGCATGGAGCGCCAAAGGTACCTATGTTAAAGGTGGCTTACCCAGCGGGCACACGGCGGTTGCTTTTGCCGGCGGTACGGTATTGGCGCTGCTGACGGGTAGCGCTCTGGTAACTACTGTCGCGTTTGTTATAGCCCTCCTGGTTGCGCACAGCAGGCTGGACGCGGAAGTACACAGCCTTTTTGAGGTTGTCGCAGGGGCGCTCCTGGGTATACTGGTAACAATGATAGTCTTCCGCCTGGCGGGTTGGTAATACTTTTAGCGAGGAGTGGAGCTATATATGATTTTTCCTGTGGAAAAGTTAATTAACGCAGCCACGGCGGTCCGTGAAAGGGCGTATGCGCCATACTCAAAGTTTAGGGTGGGCGCCGCCATCCTCACTAAGGAAGCCCGTTATTACACGGGGTGCAATATAGAAAATGCGTCTTACGGCCTGACTTGTTGCGCTGAGCGGGTGGCCTTGTTTAAAGCTGTCTCCAACGGGGAGCGCGACTTTGAAGCCATTGCCGTCACGGCCGGTACTGATGATTTCTGTACGCCGTGCGGCGCTTGCCGCCAGGCGCTGGCTGAATTCGGAACACACATAAAAGTATTTATGGCCAACAAGCAGGGGACATACCGGATGCAGACGGTGGCCGAGTTGTTGCCGGGAGCCTTTGGCAGTCAATCACTTAAAACAGGCGAAGATGTGCAGGCGGAAGAACGGATCGTAACAAGGCTGATTGAGCCGGTGAACCGGTGAGTTTTAGATAGATAGATTGGAAAAAGGTGAATTGTATTGGAAAGCGCCGGTTTTAAATCAGGGTTTGTGACCTTGGTGGGCAGGACCAACGT
>JALHFC010000114.1:0-2500 GCA_022839445.1 Pelotomaculum sp. | reverse complement strand
GAGACCCAAAGCTTCGGTATTATGCTTAGCCCCGTTAAATTTTCCGCGCAGGATCACTTGACCAGTGAGCTATTACGCACTCTTTAAAGGGTGGCTGCTTCTGAGCCAACCTCCTGGTTGTTAAAGTAACCCCACATCGTTTCCCACTTAGCATAAATTTGGGGACCTTAGCTGTTGATCTGGGCTGTTTCCCTTTCGACTACGAAACTCATCTCCCGTAGTCCAACTGCTATATTCTGGAATACCGGCATTCGGAGTTTGATTGGGTTTGGTAAGCATTAAGCCCCCTAGCCCATTCAGTGCTCTACCTCCGGTACTGAACATATAGCGCTAGCCCTAAAGCTATTTCGGGGAGAACCAGCTATCTCCGAGTTCGTTTGGCATATCACCTCTACCCACAGATCATCCCCTAATTTTGCAACATTAGTAGGTTCGGGCTTCCACGAGCGATTAGACTCGCTTCACCCTGTCCATGGGTAGCTCACTCGGTTTCGGGTCTAATCCTTGCGACTCAGCGCCCTATTCAGACTCGCTTTCGCTACGGCTTCGAGTGTCACTCTCTTAACCTCGCCACAAAGATTAACTCGCAGGCTCATTCTCCAAGAGGCACGCTGTCAGGCGTAGCGGCGCGCACCCGGCTTTCACCGGAGCACCGACCCGCTATTAGCCCTCCAACTGCTTGTAAGTTTACGGTTTCAGGTTCTATTTCACTCCCCTCAACGGGGTACTTTTCACCTTTCCCTCACGGTACTTGTTCACTATCGGTCGCCAAGTGTATTTAGCCTTGGAGGGTGGACCCCCCAGATTCCTACCGTATTAGCGTGCACGGTAGTACTCAGGTACCTGACGGAAGGTGTTGGGTTTTCGTTTACGGGACTGTCACCCTCTCTGGTTGGCTTTCCCACACCATTCTACTAACCAAACACTTTGTAACTTCACAATGTCAGGCCCTACAACCCCACTACGGCAAGCCGCAGTGGTTTGGGCTTTTCCCCTTTCGCTCGCCACTACTCAGGGAATACTCTCTTTTCCTCCGGGTACTTAGATGTTTCAGTTCCCCGGGTGCCCTTCGATCCGCCTATATATTCAGCGGATGATGCCAGCGGTTCGCGCTGGCGGGTTTCCCCATTCGGAAATCTCCGGATATATCGCCTGTTTACGGCTCCCCGAAGCTTATCGCAGTAACCTACGTCCTTCATCGGCACTTGGCGCCAAGGCATCCACCATAAACTCTTAGTAACTTCCACACATGATGCGGAGAACTCGATACTCTTTATCGTATCATTTATTACAGATTACATTCGATCAAAACTTTATGTTGTTTTGACTTGGCCTACATACTATTCTATAAGGTTGGTAAGGTGCTGCTGACTCATCAGGGTGGTCAGTCGCCGGTTGAAGGGCGATCAGTGTCACTCACGTTCACGTCAGGGGCACTGAACCCACTTCAACCTATTCATTTTTCAAAGAGACAAGTCGACCCGGCTCACCGCCGGGTCTTATCAACCGTGCGGATCTGCCATTTTTTATATTTCGGTCGCGCTTCTTGCCACTCACTGCTCCAATTATTTTTTTGCAGCTCAGTGGAGATGAGGGGATTCGAACCCCTGACCTCCGCCGTGCAAAGGCGGCGCTCTCCCAACTAAGCTACATCCCCGATGTTTCCGGGTTTCAGGTGGGCCTTTCAGGACTCGAACCTGAGACCTCGCCCTTATCAGAGGCGCGCTCTAACCAACTGAGCTAAAAGCCCAAGATCAGTCCCTTAGAAACTGAGAAGTGACAGGAAAATCTTGCCTTGCGTCTTCTTTTGCGTCTCGACACCGCGCCGAGACAATTGAGAGCTAGAACATCCCCCGAAGGTTCAGTTCAAGACTCCATAGAAAGGAGGTGATCCAGGCGCACCTTCCGGTACACCTACCTTGTTACGACTTCGTCCCAGTCATCAACCCCACCCTCGACGGCTCCCTCCTTGCGGTTAGGATACCGGCTTCAGGTGTTGCCAACTCCCATGACGTGACGGGCGGTGTGTACAAGCCCCGGGAACGTATTCACCGCAGTATAGCTGACCTGCGGTTACTAGCAACTCCGGCTTCATGCAGGCGGGTTTCAGCCTGCAATCTGAACTGAGACCAGCTTTATGGATTGGCTCCACCTCGCGGTTTGGCAACCTATTGTGCTGGCCATTGTAGCGTGTGTGTGGCCCAGGATATAAAGGCCATGCTGACTTGACATCATCCCCACCTTCCTCCGGCTTAAGACCGGCAGTCCCGTGTGACACATATAACACACAGCGAGGGTTGCGCTCGTTAGCGGACTTAACCGAACATCTCACGACACGAGCTGACGACAGCCATGCAGCACCTGTGCAAGCTCCCCGAAGGGTCGGTCACTTTTCAGCTTCCTACCACTTGCATGTCAAACCCTGGTAAGGTTCTTCGTGTAGCATCGAATTAAACCACACGCTCCGCTGCTTGTGCGGGGCCCCGTCAATTCCTTTGAG
>JALHFC010000347.1 GCA_022839445.1 Pelotomaculum sp. | reverse complement strand
TTATTCTTATCTTTATCACCATCTATCGCGCTTATAAGACAAGCTGGCTACCCTGCTGGTTACGCCACGTTTACTCGATCCTTATGGGAATTTCCCTACAGTGTTGTTATTATGCCTTTGCACCCTCTCTAACGCGGTTTCTTTTTGGGTCGGTTTTAAAACCGATATAGTCCAAAGTCAAGGCTAAAAGCCATGATATGGCGAAGTATAGCACCGCCACCATCACCAGCGGGAAGAAGGCGTCAAAAGTACGGCTGCGGATAATATCACCGGCTTTGGTCAAATCTTGTACAGCAATGTAACCAACTACCGAAGTCATTTTAACAAGCGCTATAAACTCACCCTTATAGACGGGCAGCACCTGGCGCAATGCCTGGGGCATGATAATATAAGTAAAGGTTTGCAAAGTCGTAAAACCACAGGCAATCCCGGCTTCTTTTTGCCCTCTATACCGCCACCAACACCGGGTTGATATTTACCGCTGTAAACACCACGTAAAAGATAATCATAAGCAGTACCAGTACCGGAATCCCCCGCAAAATAGAGATGTAGACCCGGGCAATGGCGTTTAAACACCGGTTTTTAGCCATGCGCAGCAAACAAACAAGGGCGCCTAGCAGGGTGCCAAAGAATACGGAGAGCAACGATATTATGACCGTGATTTTTAGGCCGCCAACTATGAGCAGGTAACGCTGCTCCGTAATTATATTGCTGTGGAAACCGGTTTTAATATTATTGATCGTGTTACTAAAAAGCGAACTGCCACCGGGTTTTCTTATCATTACGGCTATATCACTGGCATGGTAAGGCCTGGAGAAATCTATCCTTTGCCGGCGTTCCCCGGTTACATTGAAGCAGGAAATTGCCAGGTCAATCTTGCCGGATTGCAAGGCCGGGATTAGGGCTGTAAAATTCATGTTGGAAACAACTATTTTTTTACCAAGGGACTGACCGATACGCCCGGCTAGTTCAATATCAAAACCACTGAGTTGGTTGCCTGCATCTATAAATTCAAAGGGGGGCATTAATGCCTCAGTTCCCACATGTAAAGTTTCCTGGGAAAAAGGGGAATCCAGTTTAGGCATAGTCGACAAATTGCTACCGGTAAACCAGCGTACTTTCATTTCATCCAGTGTCCCGTTGCTCTCCAGATCGGTTATTAC
>JALHFC010000113.1 GCA_022839445.1 Pelotomaculum sp. | reverse complement strand
GTACCGTGTCTGGAAACTTTAAATCCGCCCGCCACCCGCCAAGGTGATCATGGTTGCCGTGGACGACAAAAGCCGGTATACCCGCTCCGGCTAGCCTGGAAAGTTCGTCCCTAAACCGGATCTGGGCGCGCAGGCTTTTGTCCGCCACGTCATAAATATCCCCTGCCAGCAGTAGAAAATCTACTTTCCTTTTTATACACAAGTCGATGATCCTGCTAAACGATTCAAAAGTACAGTTCCTGAGCGTGGTCAGGATACTTCCCGGTACACTTCTGCAGCGTGAACAAAGGTAAAGCCTCCGCTCAAAGCACGCGCCCCCTTCTGATTGTCACTTTAGGCGAAGGAAGGTAATTACCGCCACAATTACCAGCAGGGCGCCCACGCCTATGTAAAAGTTCTTCTTGTCCTTTTTGGCCTGCTCCCGCTCCTTTATCATCTGTTTTTTTTCCGGTGAAACGTATTTTACCGACTTCAGCTTCGGCCCCTTCCTTGGTTTAAATTCGTAGACCTTACCGTATTCTTGCTTCTCTCCCAATGTCAACACCCCAAAATATTTATTGCAATGTAAATTTATAGATTTATTATATGATAACATATAGGAAGCATGCCGGGTAAAGAAAAAGCTCCGCGGAAGCACGGGGACGGTTAATGTGAAAGTACGGAGACAAATGGATACTTTCATCCGTTCTACTGTGTAAAGCATTTTCATGGTTGTTCTTCTGCTTCCTCCCCTTCCCCTTGCATTGCGCTCAAATCATTGTTGTCAATAAAACAAAAACCTGGGATAATAACTTATACCACATTTGCAATATCTATTTTAACGAGGTGGCTACCCTGGGCGATCAAAACAAGCTAAAAGACGCTGCTAAACATAAAGCTACGACGGCACAAGAAGAAGCCGGGCGAAAAAACGAAGCGACATCCCCACCCGAGCAGCTGAGTCTATTAGATGGCGGTTTTCTCACTTTCAACCAAGGCGAGACAGGTTCAAAAAATAGCGTTGAAGAGCCTGCCTCCCGGAAAGAAACTGAAAACGATCAGACATGCAATCCTGTAAAGTTAGAAAAAGAAAAAAAAGCTAAAAAAGAACTTGAAAAATGGTTAAAAAGAACGGCCGCTGCACACAAAGAATTCTTAAAACAACAGGAGGCGCTTGCAGCTAAACCTCAGGCAACCCGGCGTCCATCCGGCCACAAAACCGGAATTAAACAAGATGCTGTATCTGACGGCGGGAAAAGCGCATTTTTTATTCCTGAACCCCCACCGCCCTTAGCAGAACCTGATGAAAAGACTTCAAGCATACCGCTTAAGGCGCCGCCGATCAAAGTTACCTTTTCCCCGGACAACGACATGGCTATTTTAAAAATGGCCGGGGACGGCGCCGCTTCCCCTATGCAGGATCTTTTCCTGCACCGTCAGGCGCTGGCGCTCCTGCTGGCGCCCGGCTTTGAAACTTTGCTTTCGCTCAATGCCGCCCGCGATATCCAGTTGCTGGACTACCAACTGGCTACCGTGCGTCACGTCTTGAAAAACTTGCGGGGTAGGGCTCTTTTGTGCGACGAAGTAGGATTGGGCAAAACCATTGAAGCAGGGCTGATCATGCTGGAGTACCTCTTGCGCGACCTGGTGCGGCGTGTGCTGATCCTGACCCCGCCTTCGCTGGTGGAACAGTGGCGCACTGAAATGCACATCAGGTTCAACCTGGATTTTACAACCTACGATGCGCCGGCTTTTAAGTCAGCTTCAAAACCGTGGACTACCTTTCCCCGGATCATTGCCTCGATTGACACAGCCAAGAGGACACCGCACAAAGATATGATCCTGGACTCCCAGTATGACATGGTCATCGTCGATGAGGCGCACCACCTTAAGAATAAGCGGACCCTGGCCCACCAACTAGTTAGCCGGTTAAAAAAGAAATATATTCTGCTGCTTACTGCAACACCGGTAGAAAACAACCTGGACGAACTATTTAACCTGATCACTCTTCTGCAGCCGGGCCACTTGGACACGGCCGCATCTTTTAAGAAAAAATATGTGACCCGGGGTGACCCGCTAAAGCCAAGAAATCCTGAGCATTTGAAGAAACTGGTGCGAGAGGTTATGGTACGTAACCGGCGTAGCCAAACAGGTGTGATTAGCGCCAGGCGCCATGCGGAAATCGTAGAAGTAACCCTGTCGCCGGAGGAAATGGCTTTTTACCGCAGGCTGACTTCTTTTATCCGTGGTCACTACTCGCAGAAAGTAGGCGGGGCTACCGGCGGAGTTAACCAGTTCGTACTGAAGACATTGCAACGGGAGGTGGGCAGTAGCATTGAGGCAGTCCTGCCTACACTAGCCAAGATTGCCGCCAATGAAAACAATCCGCCGGCGCTAAGGCACCTTACGGAAGCCCTTGCCGCCCAAGCCGAAAGATTAACACAGCGGGCTAAAGCCGGGGCGCTCGTGCGCCTGCTTGAAAAAATACAGGAGAAAGCGCTGGTTTTTACCAGCTTCCGGAAAACTCAGCGCTTCCTGGCCGACATGCTGCGCCGCGAAGGACTGGAAGTGGCCGAACTGCACGGCGGCATGCGCCGGGCTGAAAAAGAGAAAAATGTCCAGTCTTTCTACGAAAGCGCCAGGGTGCTGGTATCTACTGAAAATGGCAGCGAGGGGCGCAACTTGCAGTTCTGCAACATCATGATCAACTATGACCTGCCCTGGAACCCAATGCGCATTGAGCAGCGCATCGGGCGTATTCACCGGCTAGGCCAAACAAAAGACGTATATATCTACAACCTGTCTGCAGCCGGCACAGTGGAGGCGCACATCCTGGAACTGCTGGACGCCAAAATCAATATGTTCCAGCTTGTGATCGGCGAGTTGGACATGATCTTAGGCAACCTACATGAAAAAAGGGATTTTGAAGATATGATCATGGATATCTGGACAGGTACAGATGACGACGATACTATCCAGGCCGGCTTGAACGAACTTGGCGAAAGGCTTGCCTCGGCAAAAAATCATTACCTGTCGGTAAAGGAACTGGACGATAAACTACTGGGGGAGCTGCTGCCTGAAAAATAATCCAGACCCTTCTGTGACGAGCAAAAATGGCAACGGCTACGTTGGATAAGCGCACACAGGGGTATGCTTACCCAACACCCGGTAATAGAAAGGAACGCTAGAAGATGATTGCACAGGAAAAACTCAACCTCCAATCCTTTGTTGCCGGTTTCCTGGAGCGGGCCGGCGCAGTAGTTGAAGCAGCCGGTCCCGATCTGGTGGAAGCGCTGCTGCCGGATGAATTAATCCCTTATTTCGGCGAGCAAGCATTACTGGCCTTTGATTATGAAGCCGCCCGGGAAAACCCGGAAGCTACGTTTGTCACTTACGGCAGTCCCCTGCTGGACACTGCGGCTCGCCTGGCCTCCGACTTCGGTCGTTATACAGTCCTTTTCGCGCCCAACACCGCCTTTAACCAGACCCGCCGTTTTGACCGGGAAATAAATGAAAAGATAGAGTTTATGCGCTGCCGGCCACCTAAAGCAGTCTACCAGTGGGTAGCCGATCACATTTTCTGGTGCTTCCATTTTTACGTTACTTACGTCTCCCACGAAAAGATAGAAGAACTGATGACAGTGGTGGTAGATGGCTTTACCGGCCTACCCTCTCCTGATTTTAATGAATGGTGGGGCAAAATCGTGCCTGCAGACAAATCACAGTACCAATTCTCGCAAGCTCAGGGCTTGCCACTACCCAAACTGTATACCACTGCTTGCCGGGAGGCAAAAACATCGGCAAAAAAAAGGGCCATACTCTTCCAACAGCAGGCAGGCCTTCATATAACTAAGGAAATGTCCAAGGTTAACAGTTACTACAACCGGACTATAACCGATATCGAATATAAAATTAACGCCACTGAGGACAAGGCAAAAAAAGAAAGGCTTTTGAAACAAATGAATGCGGCACAAGCGGACTGGCAACGTCGGGAAAAAGACATACTAGACAGGTATGCTATGGAAGTTGAATTGCGCCTGGACCACCTGGTAGCCTGCCATTCGCCTAGAGTTCACATCAAACTGGAAATGCAGCACAAAGACCTCCGACTCACGACCACTTTACTATACAACCTGCTAGCCGGCTACCTGGAACTACCGGTCTGCCCGGTTTGCAGCAGACCTACCGCACGCCTAACACCGGATCGAGAAAATCGCCTCGTGTGCCCAAACCACAGTTAAATGAAGGAAGCACGGGGACGGTTCTTCTGCTTCCCTTCG
>JALHFC010000346.1 GCA_022839445.1 Pelotomaculum sp. | reverse complement strand
AAAACAAGGGGTGCAAATATTGGGGCAGGCAAAAAGGATGAGGCAATTATTAAATGAAGACGGAATCATTGTCGTGCCGGGCGCGTACGATGCGCTTACGGCTAAAATTGTGGGAAATGCCGGTTTTGAGGCCGTTTTAACGGGCGGTTACAGCATCGCGGCCTCGCGCCTGGGCGAGCCGGACATCGGGTATTTGACCATGACTGAGATGACCGATACGGTAAGGACTATCGCGAGCGCAGTGGACCTGCCGTTGATAGCCGACGGGGACACCGGCTACGGCAACGCCCTGAGCGTCATGCGCACGGTAAGAGAGTATGAAAGGGCCGGGGCAGCCGCCATATTATTTGAGGACCAGGTCTGGCCGAAACGCTGCGGTCACATGGCCGGGAAAAGTGTAGTGCCCGCACAAGAGCACGTTAAAAAAATAGAGGCGGCTGTGTCCGCAAAAGAAAACCCCGACCTGGTCATTATCGCCCGCACCGACGCGCTGGCGGTCAACGGCCCGGATGACGCCATCAAGCGCGGCATGAGCTACCTGGAAGCCGGGGCTGATGTCCTCTTTATCGAGGCCCCCAGGTCTGTGGAAGAAATGAAGCGGGTCGCGCAGGCCTTTCCCGGCGTACCGCTGGTGGCAAACATGGTGGAAAACGGAGTAACACCGCTATTATCTTCTGCTGAGCTGGAGGATATGGGATACAAAATGGGATACAAAATCGTCTTTTGGCCTTGCACAGCCGTATATACCATGGTCAAGGCTTACTCAGAAGCCCTGGCCATACTGGCGCAAAATGGAACCACCACCGCCTTCAAAAAGCGGATGGCCGATTTTAGCACATTCAACAAGTTTATCGGCCTCGACAAATACCGCCTGCTGGAGAAAAAATTCAAGCTGCCATAAGGCTGCTAATTCGCCGGATTCGCCGGGCAGGAGCGAAAACCGAGACGACACAGGGGGACGGTTCTTTTGGACGACACAGGGGGACGGTTCTTTTGTGTCGTTTTTAACGACACAAAAGAAGAACCATGAAAATGCTTTACACAGTAGAACGGATGAAAGTATCCATTCGTTTCCGTACTTTCACATTAACCGTCCCCTTGTG
>JALHFC010000345.1 GCA_022839445.1 Pelotomaculum sp. | reverse complement strand
GTGGCAGCGAACTTGAGTCCTACGGGCACCTCGTATTCTCCACGCAGCCTTCCCACCAGCCCGATAAAGTCCTGGGCGCTGTTAACATCCGTTAAGCGTGAGTGAATAACCGCGTTTTCTCCCGGCTTCAGGCGCATGGCCCGGCGGAAGTCCGCACCGATCTGGTGGGACTCCGTCCCCATCGGCGCGGCGGCCTGGGCGCCCTGCCCGAGCTGTATTTCAATGGCGTCAAGGCGGCGTAGCTGCTCCGGCGTGTTCATCCAGCCGCCCCGGTTATACTGGCCGATAAAATATTTTGCCTCTTTTCTTTCCTCATCAATTAAAGGCGCCTCACCGGAATTTGTAGCCGTTCCAGCCATAGACGCCCCCCGGGCCAGCGCTATTTTGGCCTTTAAGCTCAGCGCTCCCCCGTAGGACATGCCGCTAATGAGTACCGGTATCTCCAGGCGCAACGGTTTTCGCGCCTCCGGCCCAATAGTGACCCCGGTCTGGATTTGCACCCCATCCTGGGTGGGCATCCTGTAAAGATGGACGGGATTAAAAAGAAGCTTTTCCCAGGGGGAAAGGACAACCGGGCTTCCCAAAGGGCGCTCAATGGGCTTGCCCGACTCGGCTCTCTCAACTATGTTTCGAAAGCCAATTTTTTCGGTAATAGGAAACATGGAAAACATATTCTCGGTATATGGGTCCTGCAGCATACGGTTCATCATGCTGTCAGATACAGCATTGGTAATTTTGCGAGTTAGCCAGGCAAACAAGATCAGTCACCTGCCCTTTGGGTTATTTTCAATCATAAAGATAACTAAATTAAGCTTTGAGCTTAAGGCTGCCGCACCAGTTTTTGCTCCCAGTTGATAATGGCGCTTTCAATCGCCTGCTGCCCGGCCACCGGGGTTTTATACCAGTCCCGTTGGTGCATACTGTGAAATATTTTAGTGTGCAGGTTTTCTTCCTCCTCATGGTAACCATGTAAAGTTTCCCTTAAATGGCTATTAGCCGATTCACGTTCG
>JALHFC010000112.1 GCA_022839445.1 Pelotomaculum sp. | reverse complement strand
TAGGCAAAAACATTTCAGAAAGTCTCAATTTTGTTCCCCTCTCTCTTCAAGCATTAGTTTTTCTAACAGCAGTGGTTCTATATATTTACCGTTTTTGTAAGCCCTCATGTTGCCGCCGGAGATTTCGTCAATCAAGGCAATTTGCCCGTCTTTGTCCACCCTGCCGAACTCAAATTTGATATCGTATAGCTCGATGCCCCTTTTTGCCAATTCCGTTTTAACTACGCCGCCGATTTTCTTGGCAAGGTCTTTTAACACTTCGTATTCCTCCGCCGTGAGCAGTCCTAACATATCGAGGGCATCTTTAGAAACAGGCGGGTCCTGGCGGGCGTCGTCTTTGAGCGTCACTTCCACAAAAGCGTTTAGTGGTTGGCCTTCTTTAGCGTACATACCATAAATTTCGAAAAAAAACTTTGTTAACCTAAGCCCGGCCTTGCCGGCGCCTTTGAGGGTCAAGCCAACTGTATTAGAACCCGGATCAAACACACCGTTTTCCCCGGTCAGGTCATCTTTGAATTTTAACAGGTAATTCCCATTTTCTAAAGCAAATACATCTTTAGTTTTTCCGGTGTAAATTAGCTTCATTAAAACTACCCCTTTTAATTTAGTGAACTGTTATAGTTTTTATTAAAGATTTTACACATTATATTATACATCAATACGATTTGGTAGGGTCTTTAAAAATATGCAAGGTTGGTTTTATTTCGGGTTAATGTTTCCAAGGAAATTGACGCAAAAGAAAAATTTCTTTTCATATCGTTTTATTTGTTTTACTTTCCGCCTGATAAGGAGTAAAATATAGTTGCTCAAGAAAAGGTCTTATGGGTCCAGTTCATTTATCCTTCTCAACCGCTTAAATGGTAAAGGAGACCAAAGATAAGTGAATCACCTAAACCATTTGGGCAAAATAATTTGAGGAGGACTAGAAATGTATCAAGACAAAACCCTAAACTGCCGTGAGTGCGGCGCCGATTTTGAGTTTACCGCATCCGAGCAGGAATTCTATGCGGAAAGGGGTTTTACAAACGAACCCGGGCGTTGCCCGCAGTGCAGGGCTGCCCGCAAGCAAAGGAACAGCGGTTTTGGCCGCGGTTCACGGATGCCGCGTGAAATGCACCCGGCCGTATGCGCAAGGTGCGGTGTGGAAACGGAAGTGCCGTTCAAGCCCAGCGGTGACCGTCCGGTCTACTGCCGCGATTGTTTCAGCAGGAGTAACCGTTTTTAGAAAACTGCATGAGCAACAAAGCCCTACAGGTCTGTAGGGCTTTTAATTTGTCTTGCTGTAGGCAGCATTTAAAATCTCTTTAAATTGTTTCCAAAAATCATCATTAAATACAACATAATCCTGAAGGGCGTCGAAAGCCAGTGTTTGTGGATTTGGTTTTACATACCTGGATTGCAGTTCCTTGAGGATTCCTTCGGGAATAAGCTTTAGAAACCCGTCATAATCTAGGTAACGGCTAAACCTTAGGAAACGGGGTATGTTTTCTTCATTGCGAATAGAGTGTTCTAGTTTTATCCGCTCTTTTATTTCTGCCGGGTCGCGCAATTGCATTTTCAATTCCTCTACAGCACGGGCGCATTGTAGCGCCTTTGCACGGTACTCTTCAGCCAAATTGTTTAGTTCATCCACCGACAGGGGCGCGTGTTTTCTGGTTGCTTTACCTAATAGCCGGGCCCTTGCCCGCTTTAGGCTATGCCTTTCCCGGTAGGTATGGCAAAGCCCGATTACAAAGCTGCGCCATTGTCTCTTTGAACCGGTTACGGCTTTTAGTAGCTTGTCCATTTTTAAACGGTCAATTTTTTCGGCGGGGTCACCGGCGTGCGTATTGATATAGGAAAGCAACCCGTAAGGGTATATGTAGGGCCATACCGCATCAATACACTTTAGCAATAGGGCCTGGTTGGGTTTTTCGTCTTTTAGCCTTTCGCCTAGAATTTCAGCCAGCTGCTGCATTTCCCTTATCTTTATCATAACCTGTCTCCTTTTATCGGGCCTGTGAAAATTGATTGCTGACGGTAACGCTGTCCTTTTTATTATTCTACGATTGTTACGCGCTTCCTGTCATTAAAATATTTTTACTTGGAATTTAAGTCAAATTTATTATAATAATAAGGTAACATTACATTATCAGATTTCCCTATTTAAAAAAGATCTTTTCTCAAAGCGAATGAAGGAGATTGCGCCTAAAGCAGTGAAATTATAAAACATTATTGAATTATTGAAGATTCGCCTTAAAGGGGTTGTGTGACGCTTTGAAAAAAAAGTTCTTAAAGCTAATGAGTTGTTTCCTGGTTTTACTTATTATTTCCGGTTGTAATCCCTTGATATCACTAAAAAAACCTGCAGAAAAACCCCTGGTCATAAAACCGGAGGATTTTAGCGTCTTCTTGTTCGAGTCCTCGGAGGAGATTTACCGGGCTAACGTGAAAAGTACTGCTATGTGGGCGGGCTTGCGCGAACAGGCGGATCGCGATGTGGATTATGCTATGCACTACAAGTGGCTCTACGATACTTATGCCAAGTGGGACGATTACCGCCGCAACCAGTTGAAAGAAATTATGAGCAATTATCACCCACAGCCGATGTCGGAAAGGTTAATCCAGCGGGGGAAACAGGCGGCCGGCCTGGACGAAATAATTAGGTTTATGAAAGAGGACCGTTTTTTTAGTAAAAATAGGGGAACGCTTGTTGATTTCTATTCCTGGTACGGCGTAAATTATGCCCTGCCCCACTATGAGCGGGTTGCGCCGTTATTGCAGAATAAAGCTAAAATTGTATCGGGTATGGTGGGAGAAGGGTTTGATATTATTGCATTTATGGAAAAAGAGACAGGGATAAAGCTGAAGAAAAAGCCGGAGGCAGTTGAATTACTGCTCAACATGCGTCTAATCGGAGTGTCCGGCTTTAGCAGGGATAAAGATTCGCTATATACTATCCGCTGGAACAATCCCCCGGAAAAAATCTGGGCGATCGCATTTAATGAATTCAGCGGCCCTTTTTTCCGAACCTTTACCGGCGGCTGGTCGTTTAAGCTGCTAGCCGGGAAGATGAAAAAGGACGAAGCATTATTGACAAAATTCAAGGAAGATGTGCCATATACCTGGGAAGGGTGGATTGAAAAAAACCTGACGGAAGGTTTTGCCCGCTATCTCGTTGTGCAAAAGGGAATAGCGGGGGATGTCGGGGAGGGGATCTACATTTTTGACCGGGAGTACGCCCAGGCTCTCTTAAAAGGTTTCGACGCGCAAAAAACATCACTGGAAGACTTTACGGTAAAATACCTGAAACAGAAATACGACTTGGGGAAATAACTACCGCCGGTATAAAGACTGCGCTGTTTTTGCAGAATATCAAACGTAGAGAACAAAGTACATTTCTTAAAAAGAAGGGTGAGCCATGGTCCTAAACCATGTAAAAATAAAGAAACTGGTTGAACATTGCCTAAATGAAGATGTGGGCTCCGGGGATCTGACTACTATTGCCACGATCCCGCCGGACGCTGTCTCAACGGGCTATATAGTGGCTAAGGAAGACGGGGTAATAGCTGGTTTGCCGCTTGCGCGGGAGGTGTTCACGCAGCTCGATCCGGCAATTCAATTCCGGGAAATGATCCGGGAAGGTGAAAAGGTAGCGCGGGGTCGGGTGCTTGCAGAGGTTACCGGGAGTGCACGGGCGATCCTTACCGGCGAGCGGTTGGCTTTGAATTTCCTGCAACGTCTCTCCGGCATCGCTACCAGGACAGCGGGACTGGTGGAACTGGTGGGTGGGGAAAAGGCCTGTGTAACAGATACCAGAAAAACTACCCCGGGCCTGCGGATGATAGAGAAATACGCGGTGCGGGTCGGGGGTGGTTATAACCACCGCTTTGGTCTATACGACGCTGTGTTGATTAAGGACAACCACATCAAGATGGCCGGTGGAATCAGGGATGCTGTGGAGGCGGCCAGACGGGTCTGTCCCCATACTGCCAAGATAGAGGTAGAGGTGGAGGACCTGACCGGGGTGGGAGAAGCCCTGGAAGCCCGCGCCGATATTATCATGCTGGACAATATGGACCCGGCGGCCATGCGCGAAGCTGTCGGTCTTATAGCCGGCCGTGCTTTAGTAGAGGCTTCCGGCGGGATCGGCGAGGAAAGTATCCGGGCGATTGCGGCTGCGGGAGTGGACTTGATCTCGGTAGGGGCGCTTACCCATTCGATCAAGTCCTTGAATATCAGCTTGGATATAAAAGAAATTAAAGGGGAATAAGGAATGGGGACACACCTCCTTCGGAGGAATGTCCCCGATCGGAAGGGAATATCCCTGATGGAAGGAATGTCCTTGATGCTGGAATGTTCGGTGTGTGAGGTGGGGATTTGAGAGGGGCTATTTTGCGGCTGCTTAAGGAGAGCCGGCCGGAATATGTTTCCGGGG
>JALHFC010000111.1:2598-6889 GCA_022839445.1 Pelotomaculum sp. | reverse complement strand
AAAAAATAAAGTTGCACATGATTATCGAAAGGCCCTACTTTACCGTTTTTAAGTAGGGCCAAACTTTAAAATCAAGGGTTGGATAACTAATGGCCATTATTGATATGGTTTTATTAATTTTATTAATAACCTGCCTGTACACCGACTTAACCAGGAGAAAAATATACAACCTGGCGCTGCTGCCCGCGCTCGTAATCGCGCTGGTTTATCATTTGGCTTCCGGCGGGTTGCCGCAAGGTTGCTGGTCGCTTAAAGGCCTCTCAATGGGCGGCATCGGCGCCGGCGACGTGAAGCTGCTGGGCGTCGTCGGCGCTTGCAAAGGGCCGGAATACGTTTTTATGGCATTTCTGGCAGGCGCTATAGCCGGTGGGATGCTTTCAGTCGCACAACTCATTCGGAATAAAAGTCTGATCGCTACATTGAAAAAACTCCTGTTGAATTTATACTACCGTATCACCGGGCTGCCGCGAGTCAAAGATGTACATACAATTGCAAACGCCGGCGGGAAAGACACTATCCCCTACGGCGCCGCCATAGTCATCGGCGCCGCCGCCGCATACTTTGTGAGGTGACTTTCATGTGGCTCATCAGAAAGTTAATTAAAAACAAGCGCGGTCAGGCGTTGGTAGAACTTGCGCTGGTATTGCCGCTTTTGATCCTTTTATTGTTCGGGACGATGGAGTTCGGCCGGATCTTCCACTCATACCTGGTGCTCACGAACGCTTCCAGGGAGGGCGCCCGCGCCGGCATAGTCGGCGCCGATGACGCCGGCATCAGGACAAAGGTCAAGGACGTTGCGGCATCTCTGGAATTAGAAGACTCTCAAATCGACATCACGCCCGGCCAGGATTCGCGCAGCAGGGGTGTTCCGTTAACTATCCAGGTCGACCACCAGGTCAACCTCCTGACTCCGGTTCTGGACATTATTATACCCGATCCGTTCCCACTCAGCGCATCTACCACAATGAGGGTGGAATAACAAGGAGGTTTTAAATGAACCGCCTGAAATTTATTTTACATAATTTTAGATATGACCAACGGGGCGCCGCTTTTGTGCTGGTTGCCGCCGGAATGGTCGTCCTTCTGGGCTTCGCGGCGCTGGTCACCGACATCGGAATGCTTGTCCTGCATAAACAAAGGCTTTCCAACGCAGTCGACGCCGCCGCGCTGGCCGGGGCCGGCGAACTGCCTGCAAACCCGGTCTTGGCGAGGGAAATTGCCGAAAACTATGCCCTGTTGAACGGCTATACAAGTGACCCGCCGTTGATCTCGGCGGATAACGGCTGCCCGAGCTCAAAGATAACGGTAACAGCCACAAGACAGGTGGATTTTACCTTTGCCAGGGTGCTCGGCGTCAACACCGGCACGGTCAGCGCGCGGGCGTCAGCCGCCGTCACCGCCTTAAGTTCATTTAAGGGCGCGGCCCCGTTGTCCATACCAAATCAAGATTTTACTTTTAACACAAGGTACATTCTAAAACAAGGCTCCAACAGCCCTGAACCCTCCCCGCTCGGCCCGGGCACATACGGCGCCCTTTCCCTGGGAGGTACCGGCGCAAGTAACTATGAGGACAATTTAAAATACGGTTACGATGGGAGACTGACGGTGGGTGACGAAGTTGACACAGAAACAGGCAACATGTCCAACCCAACCAAGCGGGCCATAGACTGGCGCATCAGTCAATGCAACCACTCCCCCACCTGCACCCCTGCCTGCTTTGAGCCCGGTTGCTCCAAGATTTTGATTGTTCCGGTTTACGAACCTGTAAATATTGAAAATGGGCAGGTCAAAAAAATAAAGATAGCCGGTTTTGCCGCTTTTCTGGTGGAAAGGGTGACCGGCCAGGGAGACGAAAACTACATTGAAGGTTATTTCATCAGGTTGGTGGCGGACGGGGACAGCGTTTCGGGAGCGGCGGATTACGGCGTTAAAGGGGTTAAGCTGGTTGAATAAGACAGGTAAATTAAGATTTGTTTCATTCTTTTTATGACAAAGTGTTAGTGAAAGGAACGGTTGTAAACATGAAAAACAAGATTATCCTCATTCTTGCTATAGTCATCGGACTGGTCGCAGCCGCGGGAATATATTTGTTTCTTGATCATACCAAAAAAACATACGCCGAAAGCGGAGACTTCATCAAGGTGGCCGTGGCCCGCCAGCGGATACCGGCCAAAACGCAGATCACAGCGCAGATGATTGAATTAAAGGACATGCCGGCAAAATACGTGCATGAACGGGCCGCAGTGGATACCAAGGAAACAGTAGGGAAAATAACCCGGTCGGAAATTCTGCCGGGCGAGCAAGTGCTCCGGGACAGGCTGGCCAAAGACAAAGAAACCGGTGACGGACTGGCCTTTCAAATCCCGCCGGGTAAGCGGGCCGTGACCGTTGCGGTTAACGAGGTTTCCGGCCTGGCGGGCCTGGTCAAGCCAGGCGACCGGGTGGACGTCCTGGGTACCTTCGACCTGCAAGGCGCCGTGGGTCAAGAAAAATCCAGTATTACCACCTTGCTGATACAAAACGTAGATGTCCTGTCTACCGACCAGTCCACCGGCCCTTCCGGGGAAAGTAACCAGGACAACAAAAAAAATGCCTCGTCCGCCCGTACCATAACACTATCTGTAACGCCCGAACAAGCCCAGCCACTGGTGCTCTGTTCCGAAAAAGGGACCATCAGGCTGGCCCTGCGCCCGGCAACAGACCAGGAATTCATCAACCTTCCGTCAATTAGAATGAACCAACTGGTGCACTAACCAAAGGAGGTCATCACCATGAGCCAGACCAGCGTCCTAGTTGTCGATGATATTGCCAATGTTCGTGAAGACATCAAACGCCTATTGTATTTTGAAGAAGACATCGCCGTTGTCGGCGAGGCCAGCGGCGGGCATGAGGCCATTTTATTGGCGGAAGACCTCAAACCGGATGTTGTACTGATGGATGTCAATATGCCGGACATGGATGGGATCACGGCGTCTGAAGCCATAGCCAACAAAATACCTGAGACCGCCGTGGTTATTATCTCCATCCAAGGCGAGCCCGAATACCTTAGAAAAGCTATGGCCGCCGGCGCCAGGGATTACCTGGTCAAGCCCTTTAGCAGCAGCGAGCTGGCCGGCGCTATCCGTCGTGTCGGCAAATTGTATAAAATGCGAGCAACCCACGCCACCACCGTTCCACCTGTTAGCATAACAAAACCTGAACCGGACGCTCCAAAAAATAAAGTAATCGTCGTATTCTCCAGTAAGGGTGGAGTAGGCAAGACTGTCATTTCATGCAACCTCGCCGTGTGCATGGCCCAGGAAAGCCGGAAAAAAGTGGCCCTGGTGGACCTCAACCTGCAGAGCGGCGACGTGACGGTAATGTTGAATCTTTCACCAAAAGGAAGCATTGCCGAACTGGTTCAAGAAGAGGACCGGATGGAATACTCGCTTGTTAACTCGTATATGGTCCCTCACATGTCCGGTTTAAAGGTCCTCCCCGCCCCGCTGCACCCGGAACAGGCCGAGGTCGTCACAGCGGCTCATGTGGAGGCAATTCTGACTTTGCTAAAAGATCATTATGATTATGTTATAGTAGATACTTCACCTTTTTTTAACGACCTAAACTTAAGCGCTATGGAAATGGCAAACGACATTGTTTTAACATTCACCCGCGACCTCCCGGCCATGAAACATACCCGGACTGCTTTGGATGTCCTGGATACACTAAACTTGTCAAAAAAGGTGAAACTGCTCTTGAACCAGTCCACCCTCGACTACGGGATCAAAATATCAGATCTGGAAAAAAGCCTTAACGCGTCCCCTGCGGGCATTTTGCCTTATGATGAAAAGATAGTCCTGTCCTCCATTAATAAAGGACGACCATTTATTATGACCCACATAAACAGCAAAACCGGACAGGCCATAAGAAACTTTGCCCGGCAATTTGAACCTGCCCAGTCCGGCGCTGATCCCGAAATAAAGAAAAAGAAATCCATCATCGGCAAGTTCTTTTGTTTTTAAGCCATGCGTAGTCAAACCCCCTGCTTTAACCGGCTATTCAATATTAAGTAATCGAGGTGTGTTTTATGTCCTTGTTAGCCAGGCTTGAAAAACAAAAATTAGCCCGGGTAAAACCTGAGAAGCAGGCGGAAAACCGGCTAATGGCGCCAAAAGATCCTTATGAACAACTAAAATCCAGTATTCATAAAAGAATAATTGAAGAAATGAAAGAAAAGCCTGCTGACAAAGAATGCCCGGAATCGCTGGCTGTGAAAATTGAAAACATGGTCGTGGAAATTCTTGAAAACGAA
>JALHFC010000111.1:0-2562 GCA_022839445.1 Pelotomaculum sp. | reverse complement strand
ATAACCGAGGTGATGGTCAACGGCCCGGACAAGGTTTATATAGAAAAGAATGGAAAATTGCAGCTTACCGGCATACGTTTCCGCGACAACAACCATGTCATGCACATCATAGAAAGAATCGTTACTCCCCTGGGCAGGCGCATCGACGAAAGTATGCCGATGGTCGACGCCCGCCTGCCGGACGGTTCGAGGGTAAACGCCATCATTCCCCCGCTGGCTTTAAACGGCCCGACCGTTACTATCCGCAAATTTTTTAAGGACCCTCTTTCCATAGAAGACCTGATCCGTTTCGGCACCCTCACCCGCCAAATCGCGGACTTTCTTGAAGCCTGCGTCAAGGCCAGGCTGAACATCGTCGTTTCAGGCGGAACGGGCAGTGGTAAAACGACCACGCTAAACATTCTTTCGTCATTCATTCCTGACGATGAAAGAATAGTAACCATTGAAGATGCGGCAGAGCTCCAACTAAGGCAGGAACACCTGATTACCCTGGAAAGCCGCCCGCCCAATATCGAGGGGAAAGGCGCCATCGCTATCCGGGATCTGGTGCGCAACGCCCTGCGGATGCGCCCGGACCGGATTGTTGTGGGTGAGGTCCGCAGCGGGGAAGCGCTGGATATGCTGCAAGCCATGAACACCGGCCACGATGGTTCACTAACCACGGGACATGCCAATTCGCCCCGCGACATGCTGTCCCGCCTGGAAACCATGGTTTTGATGGCCGGTATGGAACTGCCCGTCAAGGCTATCAGAGAACAGATTTCATCCGCCATCGACCTGATTATCCACCAAAGCCGGATGCGTGACGGCTCGCGGAAAATCACCCACATTACCGAAGTGCAGGGTATGGAAGGTGACATTATAGTATTGCAAGACATATACGTTTACAAGCAAGAAGGCACCGGCCCTGAAGGCGCGCTCAAGGGCAATTTTATCGCCACCGGCATCAGGCCGAAGTTTATCGGGCAGCTTGAAGCCAACGGGATCACCCTGGCGTATGAAACTTTTGATCCTTCTGTATTGTAAACTTTTTGAAAGGAGGTTTAAACTTTTGAGCCATGAAAGTATCGCGGCTCTGGTTTTTGTTACTGTTTTCTTGTTTATAATAGGCATTTGGCAGTTAAAAGCAGGGGAACAGGAAAAAATAACCGCGCGGATGAACCGCATTTTTAGTGGCCGGGTGCGCGGTGCCGTAGAGACTGTTAATAAGAACAAAAGCAATACAAAAACAGGGCGCAAGGTGCTGGAATTGGCCGGCAGGTTATTTACAGCCCGTAAAATTACAGCCAGGGCAGATGCGGAGTTAGCCAAGGCGGACATTCCTCTTAAAGGGGAGGAATACCTTGGCCTGATGCTGATTTCAACGTTGGGCGGCGGCCTGTTCTTCACCCTGATTTCCGGCAACCCCGTAATCGGTTTGATAGCTTTAGTTTTCTGCGGGTATTTGCCCTACTTCGGCCTGCGTATGGCAAAAGCAAAGAGACTAAGCAGGTTCAACGACCAGATCGGGGACGCTCTGGTGATTATGGCCAACTCCCTACGCTCCGGCTTTAGCTTCCTCCAGGCCATGGACATGGTCCGCAAAGAAATACCGGATCCCATTGCAAAGGAATTCGGCGTAGCGCTGCAGGAGATGAACTGGGGAACCCCCACTGAGGATGCCCTCTATAATATGAGTTCACGTGTTGACAGTGAAGACCTTGATCTGGTTGTCACCGCCGTGCTGATCCAGCGCCAGGTTGGGGGCAACCTGGCGGAAGTGCTTGACAACATCGCCAACACCATCAGGGAAAGAGTCAGGATCAAGGGGGAAATAAAGACCTTGACGGCCCAGGGCAGGATGTCCGGCCTAATTATCGGCCTCCTCCCCATTTTTTTAACAGCAATGATATACATGCTCAGCCCCGAATATATTGGGGTCCTTTTTAGCAGCAAAACCGGCCTAATGATGCTCTTTTTTGCAGTTTTGTTCCAGATCCTCGGGATGGCTATTATAAGAAAGATAATTCAGATTCCGGTATAGGAGGGATGTTGTTTGCTGGAATTGATCATTGCAACGGTTTTTGTGGAAGCCTTACTTTTAACACTGATTATTTACAACTTTATTTCCAAAGGGCGCCGTGAGGTGGAAAAAAGAGTCACCGAAGTTGTCGGTCACGCACCGACAGTCCGGGAGCAAGAGCTTAAAGCTCCTTTATACCGGAGAACAATTAAACCACTCCTTGCAAAAACTTCAAAACTCGTGGCAAAAGTCCTCCCGGCTGAAAAAGAAATAGAGCTAGGTAAAAAGATCACGGCAGCCGGCATTAACGAGAAAATAGCGCCAAAAGAGCTGCTGGTGATCAAATACCTCGCCGCCGCAGGGTTAGCTGTTTTCTTATGGATCTTGGGAGGAATTACGGCTAAAACCTTTGTCCAGCCTGCTTTAATGGGGATGGCCGGCGCCGGACTGGGATGGCTCCTGCCGGACTTATATATCAGCAGAAAAGGAATGGCGCGCAAGCAGGAAATTGAAAGAAGCCTGCCGGATGTCCTCGACCTGCTTACCGTAAGTGTGGAGGC
>JALHFC010000344.1 GCA_022839445.1 Pelotomaculum sp. | reverse complement strand
ACGGTTGGTTTTGCTGCCCCTTCAGCCGTAACAACGGTTGGTTTTGCTGCCCCTTCAGCCGTAACGACGGTTGGTTTTGCTGCCCCTTCAAAGGATGTTGCTTTTTCTTTTCCGGATACCACGATCGACTCTTGGACATTTGAGGCGCCGGGTGTGGTGAAAACGGTACCGCCTGCTGCAACAATAGTTAGTCTTGCTGCCCCTTCAGCCGTAACGACGTTTGGTTTTGCTGCTCCTTCAAAAGACGTTGTTTTCTCTTTTCCTAATAACGCGATCAATTCTTCAACCGGGAGAATAAAACCATCGCCCCGGTTTCCAACGTTCCAGGGGGTAGCCAGGCCAGTTTTATCTACAAGATCAGTAACTACATTTTCCTTTTCGTTGCCTCACTTCTGCAGTTATCACCGTTTTGATTCCGGGACATTGCGCCAGGAAATGTTTTGCGTGGAGCCAGCGCCCTGGCCATGATCGCACTAAAGTCCCCTTCGCCTGACTGGCTTGCTAAAACCCGTCCATTCTTTCCCGAAGTAGAAGTTTTGTCATTTACTACTGCTACATTCACCTTATCACCTCCTTTCAGCAAGTAAATTATATGGAAAGGAGAACCACCTCCATTTTCCCGTGCTCTTTAATAAACATGCTAAACATCGCGACGGTAAAACATATACGACGCCAGTTCGTCCACTTGCTTTTGCTCTTTGGCGTTTTCTTCACGCAAGAATATCTGCCGGTGCTTATCTTTAAGCTTCTCTAATATTTGCCTGTCCCGTCTGGCTTGAACCGCTTCCTGGCGCCGGTTGTCAACTATCATGCCCGCTGTATTAAGGTCCTTTTCCCGGCTATTTATTTTTTCAGAAAGAGATGCCCGGTAAAACGACAGGCTCATCACATCGAAAAAATCAGTATCGCTGTTTTTAGCCGCTTTATATGTATTTTCAAGACATTGCCTTGTATCTTCAAGCAAAGTTAAACGCCGGTTGTACTCATTGCGGGCCAGGGCAAGAGCGTGCTCCGCCGCGTTCTCCATCTCCTCGCGACGCCGCAATACCGTTTCAAGACGAAATTGAAATTTAGCTATGGCTGCTCACCCCTTTGTGCGCTATAGCCTT
>JALHFC010000110.1 GCA_022839445.1 Pelotomaculum sp. | reverse complement strand
ACTACCATTTCCAGTTGTAACAGTTTTCCCGCTTCCCAGTCGATGTCACCGGCATTCAGGACACCGGCGGTAACTTCGTAACCGCAGTTGACCAGAAGCCCCAGCATAGCCGCGCCGGCCCCGCCGCCGCAGACAACATGGACCTTGCCTTTTCCAGGGACCCCGGCAGAATCATGAGCCAAAAGCATAACAGCGGGACGCCCCGTGGCGGGGTTTTTTCTGATTAAAACACCGGCGCCGTAAACTTCCTTGATATTAGCGGCGGTTAAGACGGTTTCCGGCCGTCCAAGATCAAACACCCGGCCGCCTTGCATTAGGATCAGCCTTTGGCAGTATTCAGCCGCTAGGTTTAAGTCATGAAAGACCGAAACGACAGTCACCCCGTTCTCCTTGTTCAGGCGCTTGAGCAGGCCCAGTATTTCTATTTGATGATTGATGTCAAGATGTGAAGTAGGCTCATCCAACAGGATTATTTCCGGTTCCTGGGCCAGGGCCTTGGCTATGATCACCCTTTGCCGCTCGCCACCGCTTAAGGCGGTAACCGGCCGGCCTGCCAGGTCTTGTGTGTTAGTCAACTCCATGGCCCGGCGGACTATTGCGAAATCCTTTTCCCCCTCAGTTTGGAAACGTCTCAGGTGGGGAGAGCGGCCCATCATTATTATTTCCTCAACTGTAAAGGAATAGTTCACTGCGGTCTCCTGGGGAACTATGGCCATTTGGCGGGCTACATTGCGGGGCGCCATGCTGTATAGGTCTTGTCCCTCCAGCATTACGGCACCCCTTGTAGGCTTCAAGACCCGGCTAATACACCGTAAAAGGGTCGACTTGCCCGACCCGTTTGGGCCGATAATCCCCACAAAATCCCCCTGCCCTATGGAAAACGTCACCCCGTTTAACACCTTCGTCGCCCCATATGCACACTCAACGTCTAAAATTTTCAGCGCGAGAGGGAGCACAGGGGGACGGTTCTTTTGTGTCGTCGAAGACGACACAAAAGAACCGTCCCCCTGTGCTCCTTTTTTCACTGGTAATCGCCTCCTGCCTTTTAATTAAAACCCCGGATCGCTCTTTTTCCTCAGTAAATATATAAAAAATGGCCCGCCGCACAAGGCTGTGATTACGCCTACGGGTATTTCTTCCGGGGCGGCAGCCGTGCGGGCCGCGGCATCCGCCAGGACCAGGAATATCGCGCCGGTGAGGGCGGTGGTGGGGAGAAGAACGCGGTGGTCGGGGCCGACTATAAGCCTCACGGCATGGGGGATAATCAAGCCCACAAAACCGATGATGCCGCTTACAGCCACGGTGGATGCCGCCGTCAGTGTGGCGGCCCCCAGCAGGACCTGCTTCATCCGCTCCACGTCGATCCCCAGGTGTTGCGCGGATTCCTCCCCAAGCAACAGCACGTTTAATTTCCGGGTGTATAATAACATTAGGGTAAGCCCGGTCAAAATGTATGGCAGCAGGACCTTGACATGCTCCCAACCGCGTCCCGCAAACCCGCCCATCAGCCAGAAAAGCACCTGGTGGACATTTTGACCATTCATAATCATGAAGTACGAAGTCAGGGCCGTAAGGAACGACCCCACGGCTATGCCGGCCAGAATCATGGTTGTCATCCGCGCCCGCTTGCCGACCCTGGCCAGGCTGTACACCACAAAAGCGGTAACTATTGCGCTTGCGAAAGCAGCCAGAGGTACTGTGTAAATCCCCAGCAAAAGGGCAGCGGGACCGGAAAGCATTACAACCGTGGCCCCAAGGCCGGCCCCGGAAGAGATACCCAGAATATACGGGTCTGCCATGGGATTCTGCAGAAGGCCCTGGAGGATGACGCCGGACGCCGCAAGTCCCGCGCCGGCAAGTGCGGCCAGGACAACACGCGCCAGCCTCATTTGAAGGACGATGGTTTCAAAGCTTTCCGGCCAGTTGCCGCGTGGGATGTAGTTGCCGGCTAAAGGTAACCGGCGCAATAAAATAGCCATCACGTCGGCGAAGCTGACTTGCGCCGGGCCGATAGTGGTGCACAAAACGACGGTCAGCCCCAGCACCAGCAAAAGTAGTACGGTTAACGCCCTCCAGCGCCAAACCCGCCCCTGGTAATTCAAATAAAGTGACCTGGTTTCTAAAACCTATCAAAACCTGCAGGATAAGTTTTCACCCGCTCGTCAAACGGGCGGCAGTATCACAGGATTCAACTTCCTGGTTGTCGGTTTTCGGTTGTATTTGGTATTGCCCTTAATCTTAATGATTAGACGTACTGCCCCAAAGGGGGGTGTTACCCATCGGCCTGGTTTAAGGTTTTCGTAACAGTAGCCTTTCGCCTTCTTGTACCATGTCGCATGTGCCGAAAATCTGCGGCCAGGGGATTACCCTATTGCTAACAGCAGTTGCTTTTAAGTGGCGCTGCCAAGAAACCAGGCTTTTCACCTCTTTCCCGGTATGTATTTATTTTCCGTGTTTTTCATTTGGTTGATGCCAGATTAAGTATTGTGCTTAACGCGGTTAAAACAGACCTACTGTGGCTTTTCGAAAAGTCCGGGGTGGATCAACCCGGCCATCGATTCGAGACCGTCCACTACACGAGGGCCGGCGCGCGTGATCATGTTTTCGTCCGCTATGAAACCGACCCGGTTATTTTTGATGGCGGATACCTGCTCCCAGCCTTTGCGCATTTTAAGCTGTTCCGCAGTCTGCCTTGAAGCGCCGTGGTACGATGAAATAATAACGTCCGGGTTCCTGGCAATTACTACTTCCGGGTTTATTTTCACCCAGTCCTGGTCCACGTCGCCTGCGATATTTTCCCCGCCGACCGCTACAATAAGACTGTTGATAAAGCTCTTGGCGCCGCCCGTGGTAAGCGGGTCCGGCCATATTTCAAAAAAAACGGCCGGTTTCGGCCCGGGGGGAAGGCTTTTAACCAGGGCGGTAATCTTGTCAATCCTCTGTTGCATACCGGCGGCCATATTGTCCGCCGCTTCCGCCGCTCCTGTAATCTGCCCGATCAGGCGGATTTTCTCCAGTGTCTGGTCCAGTGTCAGGGACTCAATCACCACCACTGTAAGACCGGCTTTTTCCATCTGCGGGATGTAATCTTTATTGATTTCCGTTGCCAGTATCAGGTCCGGATTTGCCGCCATTACCAGTTCAACGCTGGGTGTGGAGAACCCTCCCACTTTCGGCTTTGCGGCAGCCTCAGCCGGGTAGTCGCAATAATTGGTCACACCTGCGATATTGTCGCCCAGTCCCAGGGCGAAAAGAGTTTCCGTAAAGGAAGGAGCAAGGGACACGATGCGCTGGGGCGCCTTTTCGATGGTTACGCGCCTGCCCAGGTCATCAATTATTGTCATGGGGAAGTCCGGGCTGCCCGGCGCCGTGCTGACCTGCCGTTGCCCGCATCCCTGGAACAGTATGGCGGCCGATGCCAGCAACGCAAATAAAACTGTCAGGGTAAAAACCCTCCAATTATTTTTTTCCGTCATATTTCCCGCAACCTTTCTGTCTTAATGGAAGCAAGGGGAGAAGAACCATGAAAATGCTTTACACAGCAGAACGGATGAAAGTATCCATTTGTTTCCGTACTTTCACATTAACCGTCCCCTTGCTTCCCTTTCATGCGCTTCCAACGTTTATTTAGCGATCCTACCAGCGCTTTGCGTATACCAAGGGCAAGGATGTAGCCGGCCGGCGTTCCCGGGCCGGCGTACGGGCAGGTCCCGGCGTCAGCCGTGGCGATTACCAATGCGTCGGTGGTTGTCCCGCTGGCGTATGTGCCCGTTTGAACGCAAACAATGTTGAGCTCTCGCAGTGCCTGGGTTTTTGCCTCAGTTGCTGTTTGCACGGCGTTGACCAGGGCGCCGGGTGGCAGGGCATGGTTCAAAAAAGCCATAATGTTGATTGTTCCCGGCCCGGCGGCCTGCGGTGCCATAACGCAGGGCGGCGCAACTCCGGCGGCGCAGGCGTTTTCAACACCGGCTGTGATCACAACCGCCGCCCGGTACTCCCCGTGTGACACCCGGACCCAGCAGGCGTCGCTGACGTG
>JALHFC010000343.1 GCA_022839445.1 Pelotomaculum sp. | reverse complement strand
AAGAACAAATTGAAAGTATGGGAGTGGAGGAATTAACTCCAGAGGAAGCATTAATCGTAGATGCAGCCATTCTAGAATTAGAAAATGGGCTGGGAGTGGGTGCCAAGGATGTCTGGAGAGAAGCAGAAGTATAACATAATATTTTCGCCTACTGCAAAAAAGCAATTTTTAAATCTGGACAGGTCGCTACAAGCTCGCATCAAAATTGGCATCCAAAAACTTGCCCAAATACCATCAGAAGGTGATATTTTAAAACTCAAAGGGCGAAATAGGCAATATAGATTGAGACTTGGAAATTGGCGAGTAATTTTTATGACAAAAGACGATATTATACAAATAATCGCGATTTTGCCACGCGGGCAAGCTTATAAATAAGAACAATCCTAAAATCCTCACAAAGAAAGCCTGTTGTCACTCTGGGTAAAACGGACAATTTTCATATACATATTTGGCAAACCGATCACGGACGGATACTTCCTTGGGGCGCCAACAACCCCGTCCCCTTGTCACGTTCCAGGTTTAATACGGTTTTGGCCAGGGTGCGCGCTTGGGAAAATCCGTGCGCCCTTTGTATGTCTTGCCTTGTGCGGTGGTTATCTCCACTGCCGCCGGCCAGCGGGCGGGGTGAAGGGCCTCCAGCTCGCTGTCG
The DNA here is from genome assembly GCA_022839445.1 of Pelotomaculum sp. Taxonomy (GTDB): domain Bacteria; phylum Bacillota; class Desulfotomaculia; order Desulfotomaculales; family Pelotomaculaceae; genus JALHFC01. The sequence goes on along the minus strand of JALHFC010000343.1, from coordinate 500 downwards.
CGCTCCAGTTTCACGCGGGCCGTTAATGCCTGGATTTCAGCGTCCGCCAGGGCTTCCGGGGTAAAATCGGCAAGGCCGCAACGCCCGCGTTTCAAGGCCAAAGCCACGCAGAAGGGCAGGCTGAACTTAGCCGCGTACACGGAATCCGGCCGGTAATTGGCGGTGATGTTCAAGGCCGTGCCGTATGTGCGGACGGTAATTGCCGCTACTTCAGCTGTTTTGATCGCGTTGCGGGCGGCAAGGTCCAGCGTTATATCCACTGCCGGGTGGGTATGACGGCAGGAGGCGTGGATCTTGAAGGAGTTTTCTTCCACCTTGTAAGGAGGCCGGCCCAGCCCGGCGGTAATCACGGCCAGATCAAACTGAGGCGCCGTGGCCCGGCAAAAGCCCCTGTCCCCCTCCAGGATGCGCGTGGCGCCGGTAAAGTCCTCTTTTGCCAATAGCGCGGCCAGCACGCCGTTTTGCGCGGCTTTGCCCGGGTGCAGGTGCTTGGACATGGC
>JALHFC010000109.1:2779-9420 GCA_022839445.1 Pelotomaculum sp. | reverse complement strand
TAGTTATTATCTCCAGCCCCGTCGGCATGCCCGGGCGGGCGCTACGCAACGCTTTTGCCGCCAAGATCCAAAAAGGTCTGGCCCCAAAACCTGAGAAGTGCGACGGGTGCCTCAAGGAGTGCTCGCGAGATTATTGCATTATCCAGGCGCTGGAAAGATCCCGGGTCGGGCGTGTCGACGACGGAGTTGTATTTGCCGGCAAAAATGTTTATAAAATTAAAGAAATCCTGCCGGTGCAAAAAATCTTCGAAAAGCTGATCAATGAAGTTGAAAAAGAGCCCTAGAAAAATTGACAACTACCGGCCCGATATAACACCCCCGTTAGAAAAACAGGGGGTTCACTTTTATTGGCATGTATATGTGAAGTAAAAGGCAGGTATGTTAGCATGAGAGCGTTTTATAAAAAACATATGAACGTCATTATTAACATTGCCCTGCTAGCCGCTACCCTGGCGATAGTATTCATAGCCATTAAGCTTATTATCCCTTATTTCCTTCCGTTTCTTCTGGGGTTGATCCTTGCTGTGGTGATGGAGCCCGTTGTCAAAATTTTTTTGAAGCTTAAAATGCCGCGTGCCTCCGCCACAGGCATGGCCATGCTGGTAACAGTGGGGTCATGCTGGTAACAGTGGGGTCACTGGCTACAATAACGTGGTTTGCCGTTGCTAAAATCGTTGTGGAATTGTCTCTTTTTATTGCCGACATTCCATTTTACACCGGGGTCCTTAAAAACCTTTCAGTAACGCTGATATCCTGGCTACAGTCATTATCTCAGGACCTTCCCCCGGAATTCACTCATTACCTGCACATGAATACAGAAAAGCTCGCCGAAATATTGTCCGGAAAGCTGTCGCTTTTTGCCAACGGTATGATTAAAGCCATTGCCGCCCTGCCAAGCCAGCTCCTCATTATGGTCATAGCGCTGATCGCAACCTTTTTTTTAAGCCTTGACCTGTTAACGCTAAAAAGCCGGGCCGTATCCCTCATACCCCAACGTTACCATCAAAAGCTAAAAATAATGGTTGACGACCTTTACAAATCCAGTATCGGCTTCATCAAAGCCCAGATAATCCTGGCCGCCATTACCGGCCTGGTAATTATGCTTGGTCTGGTTATTCTCCGCGCCGACTACATTGTTATCACCGCCCTTCTGGGCGGCCTGGCCAGCCCGATCCCGGTCCTCGGTGTGGGGGCGGTTTTTATTCCCCTGATCTTTTTTAACCTCATTAGCGGAAACACCTATTTTGCCGTCTCCCTGCTGGTCCTTTTCGCCGTCGTGGTAGTAATCAAACACTCCCTTGAGCCAAAGGTCCTCGGGCAAAATATCGGGATCAACCCTTTAAGCGTACTGATATCCCTCTATGTGGGATACCAAGCGCTGGGGGTATACGGGTTTATCCTGGGACCCTTTGTATTAATCATCTATAACACGCTTCTGAAAGCAAAGGCCTTTGCGTGGGTTTTTAAAAATGAGGGAACGGACCCTGATTAAACCGGTGTCATTTAACCTTCAACTACATGGGGTTTTACCGGTTGGGCTTGTCCTTAAATCCCAAAGGATGGTTGCGGTGCCAGCGCCAAGCTGTCTCAATAATGGCCCGCAGATCTGTAAAGCGCGGCTGCCAACCCAGCCCGGTCTTGATCTTTTCCGATCCGGCCACCAGCGCCGCCGGGTCCCCCGCCCGCCGTACCCCATATTTTATTTTAATTGACCTGCCCACCACTTCTTCGGCTGCTTTGATTACTTCCAAGACAGAGTAGCCATTTCCATTTCCCAGGTTGTACACAGTAGAAGGAGCGCCCGCAGCCAGAGCCTCCAGGGCCAGGACATGGGCATCCGCCAGGTCGCTAACGTGGATGTAGTCCCTTACACAAGACCCGTCCGGTGTGGGGTAATCGACACCGAAGACCTCCAGGTGAGGCAGCAGTCCGTTAGCTACCTTTAGCGTCAGCGGAATCAGGTGGGTCTCAGGTTCGTGGTCCTCCCCGATATCCCCCGCCGGGTCGGCGCCGGCAGCATTAAAATAGCGCAATGATGCGTAACGCAAGCCGTAAGCGCTGTCATACCAGCGCATGGTCCTCCGGTATCGGTATTTCCTGCGGCTCCCCGTACACTGCCGCGGTGGAAGAAAAGACCAGGAAGCGTACCCCTGACTCAACCATGGCGTCCAGCAGTGAAATTCCCTTTACAACATTGTTGTAGTAGTAAACAGACGGGTGGCGCACCGATTCACCCACCAGGCTACTGGCGGCAAAGTGCATCACTGCTTCAATTTCATACCCTTGAAATATTTCTTGTAATTGCCTGCGGTCACTGGTATCACCCTGCACAAACCCGGTTTCTCCAACAGCCACCCTGTGGCCTTTAGAAAGGTTGTCCAACACTACTACATGATGTCCTCTGTTAACAAGTCCCCGGACGGTATGGCTACCAATATAGCCCGCCCCCCCGGTAACCAAAATACGCACATTCCCACCCCCACACACAACTCAAAACCTGATAATTTATCTAATTTGAATGTTGCCGACCTTATTCCACCGCGCTATCGACGATGGTATAGACGTCTATCGCCATCACCCCTTACTAAATTATATCACAACACCTATCACTTACAATACAATAAGGGGACATTCCTCCGAAGGAGGTGTGTCCCCATTCCTTAACTTACACCTCGTCAACCCCGCTATATTCGGCAACGCATACCGATCGGGGACATTCCTTCCCTCTAACGACAAGCTAAACATACAGCTGCAAATGTACCATAAGGTACAAACTTACCACAGTATCGACAAATACTAGGAAGGTGTGTCCCCATTCCTTATTACCTGCCGCCGCTCACCCGCTACTGCTTCGGCCAATCTGGCAATGCTGGCAGCCAGGATCTCCAGCTTGCCCTCGATGCGCACCAGCAAGTACGCGGCTACGGCTATGGGAAAACCGACATTACCCACCGCCTGCAGGATAGTCTCCAGCCACATCACCCTTTCATTTTTAATAGGCGGGAGGCAATCCCCCCGCCGTATATGTCATCGCCCTTATTTTAGGCGGGCGGGTCGTAAAGGTCGTCGGTGGTGCTATCGATGAGCTTGATGTCCTGCTTGGACACCAGATCCCCACCCGGACTGGTAAAGATATTCCTGTCGATAACCATCTCCATGGCAGTTTCGATTTCCCCGGCGGTTAGATCAGTCCTGGGGTTATCCAAGCTGAAAGTAACATTTTTACCGCCCTGGTTTCGAAAAACCATGCGCAGGGTACGGGCAGAAGTGGCCAATAAACATTCCTCCTTTCTTTAAAATTTAATTCACCTTTAAATTTCAACTAACTGAGCATTGTCAATGCGGTTAATGCCGTTTAAAGGGTACTGCTGCAAAGCGGCCAGCGAAGCGCCGACGTCGTACATGTCATCGTCCGCTGCGGTGGGCTTCACGTTGTTCAGGCTCTTGTTCCGGTAAACCGGGTTACCGCTACCGTTAACACCGACACGCAACTGCAGCCTGAGCACGGAATTGGCAGCGACCTTGTCTAAAGCCAATAAATTTCACCTCCTCTTTATTTGTTTAACTGGCGGGGCAAAGGCGAAACATTTTGGGCAGGTAAAATGTTCCACCATTTGCCCTGCCCAGAACGTATGTTCGATAATATATTACCAAACCCCTATTTGCCTGTCAATACCATTTTTAAATTTTAAATTACTTTCTCATAATTTGGAAATACCCTGGAAACACCCATGCGGCCGGCCACCCTTTTAACGGCTTTTGCCACCGTATTGGCCACATTATCATTAAAAACCGAGGGCATTATATTTTCGGCGCACAGTTGTCCTTCTCTTACCACACCGGCCAGGGCGTGCGCCGCAGCCAAACACATTTCGCCGTTGATGTTCTTGGCGTGGCAGTCCAACGCGCCCCGAAAAACGCCGGGAAAAGCCAGGGCATTGTTTACTTGGTTGGGATAATCCGACCTCCCGGTAGCTATTACCCCTGCTATGTCATGGATATCTTCCGGGCTTACCTCCGGTTCCGGATTTGCCAGGGCAAACACGACCGGATTTTTAGCCATTTTAAGTATATCTTCCCTCCCCAGCAGGTTCGGCCCGGACACACCGATAAAAACATCGGCGCCGGCGACGACGTCCTTTAAGCTGCCATGCACACGCTGCTTGTTGGTATTTTCGGCTATCCAGCGTTTGTGCGCATGTTTGGGCAGGTTATCCCGGGCAATAGCGCCTTGCCGGTCACAGACAATAATGTTTTGCGCCCCGGCCCGCTTCAATAACCTAATAATAGATACCCCGGCAGCGCCGGCGCCGCTAATGACCAGCTGAATATCCGCCATTTTTCTGCCCGTCACTTTTAGGGCGTTGATCAACCCCGCCAGGGTTACAATGGCGGTCCCGTGCTGGTCGTCGTGAAAGACCGGTATATCCAAACGGCGCGATAACTTTTCTTCGATTTCAAAACATTTCGGCGCGGCGATATCCTCCAAGTTTATGCCGCCGAAGGCAGGCGCGCAGGCCACCACGGCTTCGATGATCTGCCTGGGTTCGTGGACATCCAAACACAAAGGAAAGGCATCAATATTGGCAAATCTTTTGAAAAGAATGGCCTTGCCTTCCATCACCGGCAGCGCGGGAGCCGGGCCCAAGTCCCCCAGACCCAGCACGGACGATCCGTCTGTTACAATGGCTACGGAATTACCTTTCATAGTATATTTGTACGCCATGTCGGGTTTATCGTAGATAGCTTCCGACACCCCGGCTACCCCCGGGGTATAGATCAGGGACAGGTCCTCCCAGTTCTGCACCGGCCTTCTAGGTTTAATTTCAATTTTACCCCCGGTGTGCTTAAGAAAAACCCTGTCGGCGATACTAACCACTTCTACATCAGGGACGATTTCCAGGATACCGATCAATTCCTCCAGGTGCTCCCTGTCACGCAACTTGACCATCAACTCTCTGGTAACATGCGAGGGCGAGGCTGAGATTAAATCTATAGCGCCCAGGCTCCCCCCTTCCCGGGCAATTACCGACAGGACTTTTGCCAGCGTACCCGGACGGTTTATAAGCTTCAACTTCATTACAACATTGGAAAAAGTGGACATATTCACCCTCCCTACAGCTCATTTTTCTATCCACTATTATTTTGGATCTTCTGTCAACAACTATTCTAAGCAAGGTAGATTATTAATAGCTATATTTGACATATACTTGCCAGGCAAACACATTATGGCATCTAAAATGATTATTATAGAATAATCATCGCCAAAAGGATTATACCTTCAAATGTCGAATTGGTATGAAATAAGGGGGTGTGATAAATCGAAATTAACTCAGACAATTTTAAGGAGCTGATTTACAGTCTGGAGGAAATTGTTTATCCGGGCCGCTTGGAACGTTTGGCTCAAACCACCCTTCACCACCAAAAAAAGCTGGTTGACATGGGATTAGAACCCGAACAAGTTACCACAACTCTTATAGCTACAATGGCCGGGGAAGCATTTAGGGAAGCTGTAGCCCTCACTTTAGCCATCGTGGCCATGCTCGGCGAAGGACCGGTGAAAGATCCGGATAAACCACTAAACCCCAGGGAAGTAATCAAACGTATTAAATAATTAAAGCGAAAGGGTGGGAATATGATGGATGAACTGCTCGACGAAATATATGTGAAGCACGCGAGGGAACTGTTTGAGCGTTTGAATGCCCTCAAGCAAACGGAGAAGTTTGAAAAAGGCGAGGATGTATTGACGAGACTCAGCGTGGAAGTGCTGCAACAGTCTATTAAGGCCAGCGCGGAGGTTTGCCGGAAAATTTGCTGTAATAAAGAGTAAGGCATTTGAGGCGCCGGATGAAAAGTTTAATTACACTTATTCTGTTATCTGTAACCTTTCTCTTTTTCACTGCCGGGTGCAGCATACCCAAAATCAGCTTTTTAGACAAATTTAAGCGGGCTGATTCTCAGCAGGCGCCGGCTGATGAAGCTGGAGAAGCTGGAGAAGCTCGGCGCAGCTATATAGCTTTAATGTGCCGGAAAAGTCTATTGAACCGGTGTTGCGTTTTACCGGCATAGTAGCCCCGGGATGCAAGGTGTTTATCAATGAAAAGGAGTTTTTTTCTGATCTAAACGGCAATTTTAATGCAGAAGTAAACCTGGAACAGGGCAGCAACCAACTAAATATTAAAGTTGTTTCATTTGACGGCAAAAGCATTTTTACCACCAGTAAAAAAGTGGCATATGATCCTTTGCCGAAACTGGAAGTAAAACAACCGGACAACATATCCGGCAAATTGTTGAAAATAACCGGCAGCACCGACCCCCACTGTATAGTGGACGTGAACGGGCATAAAACCCGGGCCGACGGGAGCGGCGCCTTTACGGTAACAATTCCCACCAGTGCGGGTTATAATGTGATCAAAGTAGTGTCGACAAACCAGGCCGGCAAATCTACTACCGTTCAAAAAACAATCATCGAAACAAATGTAGTCCAGTAAACCTCCGGGGCGAACCCGGAGGTGTTTTTTGTTAACTCAACTTTAGCAGCTCAAAAATGCCCCCGAAATGGGAATATTTTTTTGCCCCTTGCCTTTTGATTGTTTTCCATTGTGTTGCGGTATGACCCCGTGCAGGAGCGCCGTCACCCC
>JALHFC010000109.1:0-2729 GCA_022839445.1 Pelotomaculum sp. | reverse complement strand
TATTTATTGTCGAAATGCGTCGGTTATTGTCGTTTCTTTATCCTTTTCACCTAGGAGGTAAAGCCTGTCTAAGTGTAGAACAAAGACTAATAAATTAGAATCAATTAATTGTCAAAGAAATAACAGTCCAGGATACAAACTACCATTTCTAATTTAACCCAATTTAAACATTTAAAAAAGATTTTTTGAATTTTTTTTAAATGTGACAGGCTACTGTCCCACCTCAAATTTAAAATAAATGTGTAGGGCTATTTCACTTGAAAGGAGGGATCATAAATCTCATCACCTGGTTTAGATAGCCAACAAGGTTGCAGGGCAAATGGTGATAGTAAGGTCCTACAGGATACAGGCGGCCTCTACTAGCATAAATTAGCCTCAAAAACGCTGGTTTTGACATGGAATGGAGACCAAAGATGATGTACAAAGAGACCGGGTTCTAACGTTAAAAAAACGGGGGGTTGATCGATGAGGCGGAAAAGCTACAAGAAGTTGCTTGCGATACTGCTTAGTTTTATGTTTATCTTCAGCAGTGTAGCAATGGCTTATGCCGACACGATCTACGTCGGAAAAGTCGGCTTCGACATGGACAAGATGCTAAACGACGATGCGTATAAAGACAAATCCATGGAGTATTATGCAGCTCATAGCAATGACGACACTATTGTCGACATGGCGGGAATGACATTTAACGTAGACGACTATTTGAACGCGCCGGAAGGCACGTCAATGGCAGACTTTGCAGCTACAAACCCGGCCGTCATACCGCCTGACGCGGTGGTATGGGACGGCGCGGGCGAACCGGGTGAAACGGTAGTCGATAAGGCCGCGCTAAACGCCAAGATCGCTGAAGCAGAGGCCTTAATAGAAGATGAATATACCGAAGATAGCTGGGCCACGTTGCAAACAGCCCTGACCTTAGCAAAAGCCGTTGCCGCCAAGGCCAACGCAACGCTGACCGAAATAGACGCTGTTTCCACGATCCTGGGCAATGCTGTTTCCAAGTTAGTTAAAAAGCCATTAACCGGAAAAGCAGCCCTAAACGCCAAGATCGCTGAAGCAGAGGCTCTAGTAAAAGATGAATATACCCCGAATAGCTGGGCCACGTTGCAAACAGCCATAACCCTGGCAAAAGCCGTTGCCGCCAAGGCCAACGCAACACCAGCCGAAATAGACGCTGTTTCCACGATTCTAGGCAATGCTGTTTCCAAGTTAGTTAGAGAGGTTACGACTGTAAGCGCCATTGACATTTCAGGAAATACCGTGATTGGGGAAACCCTGACAGCGGCGCCAACGCCGGCGGATGCAACAGTAACCTATCAATGGAAGAGAAGCGATAAGGCAAGCGGCACTTACACCGACATTGCCGGAGCAACATCTAGCACCTATAAACTTGTCGCCGGCGACGCTGGTAAATATATCAAAGTTACAGCAGTAGGCACGAATAAGTTCGATGGCACTGTGACAAGCACAGCAAAAGGACCAGTATCGGCCGAAAAAGCAACACAGTATAGTGAGGCCGGGACTTACGGACCCACAGAAGGAGTAGAAACCATCAGCGGTGACGTTGTCATCATAGCTGACGGTGTCACCCTGCAAAACCTAATCATCACCGGCAACCTGATCATTGACGAGAGCGTCGGTGACGGCACAATTATATTCAAAAATGTAATCGTAAACGGTGATACTGAAATTAGAGGCGGCGGAACCAACAGTGTTATTTTCAGCGACTGTACTCTGCACGGTTCAGTTACCATTGAGAAGGTAGACGGCCAGATCAGGATCGTAGCCGAGGGCGCCACTTCCGTGCCAAAGGTAATACTTCAATCCGGGGCGATCTTAATCAGCCGCGATGACGGAACCTTTGAGCGGGTAGAGTTGCCTGAGGATCTGGCGGATGACGCCGAGGTTGTTTTAATCGGTAATTTTGACGAAGTCGAGATAGAAGCCGGAAATGCCAATGTAACAGTAGGCGAAGGCTCTAACATAGGCAACTTGGTCCTGTCTGAAAGTGCCACTGGAACCAATGTAGACCTAAATGAAAACTCAAGCGTCGGCAATGTTATCGCCAACGCCCAAGCAAACATTACCGGCCAAGGCACTATTGGTAAAGCCGAAATCAACGCCGGCGGCGTGACCATTGAGCAAAAACCGGAAGAAGAGAAGTTGTTGTCAAACCAGGCGTTGAGGCTAACGTCGGCGGCGAAGTTGTGTCGGAGCCGGAGAAGCCGGAGAAGCCGGGTGGGGGAGGGGATCCTGGTCCCGCACCTGATATAACCGCGCCTCAGTTTGCGGCTACCTACCCGAAAGCCGGAGCCGCCCAGGCAAACGGCAGCAAGAAGGTAGAAATCCTAGTGAAGGTTAACGAAGCCGGCACCGCCTACTATGTAGTAGTAGCGGACGGCGCAACCGCACCCAGCGCTGCTCAAGTAATGGCCGGTAAAGACAGCAGTGGTAATGCGGCCCTTGACGCGGCCAATGCGGCGGTAACGGCAAACACCGAAAAGAGCTTCGTCACCAAAGCCCTTGCAGCGGACGCTACAGCATATGATGTGTATGTGGTGGTAAAGGATGCGGCGGGTAATGCGACTGCGGCGAGTAAGGTGGATGTGACGACGCCGGTAGCGGTGGCAGGCGCCACCCTGGGCAACGTAACGATTTCCGGGACCAAAGACGCAGCAATCACCGCAACGGATGTAGTAATCACCTTAGCAGGCGACACCATCAAAGAA
>JALHFC010000108.1 GCA_022839445.1 Pelotomaculum sp. | reverse complement strand
AATTTAATATTCCGGATTTTTGAACGTGATAGGCATTTGCAGGCAGAGACAGACTACAAGCTTGAAGAGGTGTAGCCGGTGATCCAGATTCGGAATCTAAAGAAAAGCTATGGCGATAATTTAGTTTTTGAAAATGTCAGCACTGAGATTAACCAAGGCAATGTCGTCGTTATTATCGGCCCCTCAGGCTGCGGCAAAAGTACATTTATACGCTGCCTGAACTTGTTGGAAGAGCCTGATTCCGGTGAAATTATCATTGACGGGGTAGACATTACCAAAAAGGACACCGATATTGACCGGATCAGGCAAAAGATGGGTATGGTATATCAAAGCTTCAACCTTTTTTCCCATAAAACTATCCTTGAAAATGTTATCTTGGCGCCGGTAAATATTTTAAAAATGCCTAAAAAGCAAGCTATTGCCGAAGCATTTACATACTTAAAAATGGTCGGTATCGCTAACCGCGCCGACTATATGCCCGCACAACTTTCCGGGGGGCAAAAGCAAAGAGCGGCTATAGCGCGCTGCCTGGCCATGCGCCCGGAAATAATACTGTTTGACGAACCAACCAGCGCGCTGGACCCAACTATGGTCGACGAGGTATTGTCCGTTATCCGCAAACTAGCCAAAAGCGGCTTGACCTGTGTAATTGTAACCCATGAAATGAATTTTGCCAAAAGTATCGCCAGTATGGTCTTTTATATGGATGAGAAGGGCATCTATGAAAGGGGCGCGCCGGAGGTAATTTTTAATAATCCCCAGCGGGAAAAAACCAAGGTATTTATAAATAAGCTGAAGGTTTTGGAGTATGAATCTCAAATAATAAACATAGACATTTATGAATTTGTTAAGCTGTTAACCGACTATTGTCAAAAATATGACCTTACTAAAGTGGAACGAAATAACATCAACTTGGTGATTGAGGAGCTTATAATTTATATTACCGCCAACGCCAGGCAAACCGATCATATTGCTTTAACTGTTAGATACAATGAAAATACCGGTGAAAAGGAAATACATCTGCGTTATACCGCCCCTAACGGCAATATCATCGAAAACGAAACCTTCGATGAAATCAGTCGCCGCCTTATTATTGGGTTTACCAATGAGATCTCGTACAGCCGGGACGATAACGTCAATGTATTAAAATTGGTTATGAAATAACGCATGGGGAAGGATGTTGCAGCGTGATTAAGATAGAACACTTGCGCAAAAGTTTTGGTGATCTCACCGTACTGAAGGACATAAACGCCAAGGTGCAAAAGGGCGAAATAATAACCATCATCGGTCCTTCGGGTACCGGAAAAAGCACCTTGTTACGCTGCCTTAATTTACTGGAAGAGCCCAGCGGTGGAAGCATTTATATTAACAATGTTGACCTTTTGGCCAAAAATACCGATGTACCCAAAATACGTCAAAAAATGGGTATGGTCTTTCAGTCTTTTAATTTATACTCGCACCTTTCAGTGCTGGAAAACCTCACCATCGGGCCGGTAAAACTGCTCGGCAAAAGCAAGGCCGAGGCCGGCAGCAAAGCATTAGGACTGTTAAAACTAGTGGGGCTGGCAGAAAAAGTGAATAACTTCCCGGATGAGCTCTCCGGCGGGCAAAAGCAAAGGGTGGCCATTGCCCGCTGCCTAGCCATGGAGCCGGAGGTTATATTATTCGACGAGCCAACTTCGGCCCTTGACCCCACCACGGTAAGCGAAGTGCTGGCGGTTATCCGCCGCCTGGCCAAAGACGGTATGACCATGCTAGTCGTTACCCACGAGATGGAATTTGCCCGCAATGTATCCACCCGCGTGTTTTATATGGACGAGGGAATTATCTACGAAGACGGCCCGCCTGAGCAAATCTTTGAAAAACCGCAAAAAGAAAAAACCAGGGCTTTTATAAACCGGGTGCGCAGTTATCAATACCACATCGACAGCCGCGATTTTGACCTCTATGCCATGAACGCGGAAATTGAAACTTTTTGCAACAAACACTTCTTACCCCGGCGGATTTTCGATAACGTACTGCTGCTGGTGGAAGAAGTCCTGCTGCTGCAAAAAGATTTCTCCGATATTACACTCAGCCTGGCCTATTCCGAAAAAACCGGGCAGGTGGAACTTTTGTTTGTAGTCGCCGGGGCGGCGCTTAACCCGCTTGAACCAGGTGTAGGCGAAGATGATATCGGGCTCAAGCTAATTCAAAGCCGCAGCGTCGGCAGCCACTACAAGTATGAAAACGGCAAAAACATACTATCGTTAATGGTTAAGGGGACATCCCATTAAAAACTGTCGAACAGGTAATGGGGATTCCTCTTAACTGTTTGCCAGCCCCCCATCAAACACCAAGGGCCGGTCACCGTTTGTTTTAGTGACCGGCCCTTGGTGAGCCCGGCATTTATTTGATTTTTGACACAAAAGGACAACCATGAAAATGCTTTACACACTAGAACGGATGAAAGTATCCATTTGTTTCCGTACTTTCACATTAACCGTCCCTTTGTGTTACTTCCCTCATGAAATTATACAGGTCTGGGAGTTTGCCGTGCCAATCCGGGCGGTAGGTGCTGTTGCCTTTATCAATCAACCGTTCTTCCAAAAGAAAAGTTTTCATGCCCAGGGCGCTTGCCGGCAGATCCCCACCGGTATCGTTGCCGACCATCAAACAATTGACCGGGTTCACACCTATTCGCTCGACAATTTCAGCACCAGCCACGGGGACGGTGACTTTGGCTGGTTAAGCAACCAGCCAAAGTCACCGTCCCCGTGGCTGGTTTACGATCAGCCGCCACTCTGTACCGTATAGACCCACCGTTGTCCAAAGCGACTTTTGGGTCGCCTGTTCTTGAAGCGACTGGTCCGGGGAAGCATATGTCCCTACCCCGGCTCTATCTGCAACTACCTTTTGGGCCAGCGCAAGCAACCCGGTGTAATCCTGATAGAGGGGGTCTGTAAATGTATTGCGGCCGATTTGTGAGCTGTCGGTATCATAAAGGATGTAACCATCTTTCTGCATAACCATCAATTCCAGACGCTGTCCCTGCAATTCCGGGACGGCAAAGCTTGAAAAGAGCTGTTCCTGGTCGATCAATAGGCTGACCGATCCGATCAGTTCGTTTGGTCGGTTGAACACAGGCCATTGCATATCCACTGCCGCAAATCCTTCCACTGACATAAACACGTTGCTTAAGACCGGACGCCTGGTTTCCTTAAGCCTCATGACCTGCTCCTGTTCGCTGATATCGGCGCCGGCAAACTCGTGGTAGGTAGTGGGCCAAACGGTGACAATCTTTCCATTGTAATCAACAGTGCTGCAGTCTACCACATAATGGTAACGGGACGCCAGTCCACTCAAGATCCGGCATGCTTCATCCCCGTCCAGGCCGGTCAGGGCAAGTTCCCCCGCCGCAGTAGCCAGGTCCCGGTCCATTTGGTCCAGTTGGTTTTGGATGTCGCGCTGCAGGTCAAGGACCGGCGCCGGGAAATCAGCACTTGGGGCCTTCCCAAAAAGCGTTAAGGACCGGGTTGCGCTGTTCCATTCGGATTGCACGCCGGCGGCTTCTAAAAGGACATCTAAGGGCACAATCATTCTTCCATTGTCGATCCCGGCGGTCACCTCCATCAGGTACTCACAGCCGTTGATCCTGGCATATTGGGAGCCGGCAGTTACAGCAAGTGTTGCTCCCGGCAAGCATGCCACCGCCGTTTTGGTTTCGTCATACCAAGTTACCTCCGCTCCCATGGCTTCTAAAACCGGCCGCAAGGGAACCAGGAACCGGCCGTTTTCCAGGCGCGGGGACACATCAAAGACAACTGGTAGACCATCGAAGTCCACATTAAAACTAGTTGCGCCGGCCGGCCCGGGAAGCCCGTCAGCCTTAACGTCTTTTATGAGAGTAAATGGGATTTTGAATTCCGGAATCCCCGAGGCATAGGGCGCGATTTCATATAAGCCGAAATATACCACTAAATCCTGGTAATCCACTGAAGAGACGGAACCCTCCGCGTCTACTATATAAAAGGCCTGGTTGTCGGAAATGGTTTTAAATCCCCATTCCACATCCATAAAATATTTATCCGGATCAGCTGCTATTTGTCTTTCAATTTCCCGG
>JALHFC010000107.1 GCA_022839445.1 Pelotomaculum sp. | reverse complement strand
GAGGGACTGTCCCCTTTTGGGGATTCTATTGTGTGGGGGTACGCCCCCCAAACAAACTAGCCTTGCCCGGGAAACTGTAAACAGGCACTTGAATAGTTCTTTTGGCAACTGGTGGGGTATCGCGTAATCTATCCAGTTCTTCACAGATCCTTGGCTCAAAAAATTGTTCCCCACATGTATCACACACCCAAGCTGGAACATTCTCAACTATTGTTAATTTTTCGCCCCACCAGTTTTCTGTGGTTACTATCTTTTTAACGGTTTTCCCGCCGCAAATTAAACACTTACTAATCATTTCATACACCCTTTTCCCGTGTTTTTGGATCTTTCCATTTTGGCAGATCCGGAAAATAAACAGTAATTATCACCAAGGTAGCGGATGTATCTGTACCGCATACTGCATGCAATGCCTTACCATCTTTGGTATAACCAAGCACCAGGCAACTATGACCCCTTTTATCCTCCGGATAATCCTCTATAATTTCCCCATTTGCAATCGCTATAACCATTTCAAAATCTTTAACACAACGCTGTCCAGCCCTTATTCTAGCATGTTGACTAAGAACCCAATTACCGTTATATTTTATTTTATCATTACTCTAAAACATTAGCCAGCGTTTTTAGACGGATACTAAGTCTAGAGTTAATTATATTCCCGTTTAGTGCCTATAATGGTCATTATGTAAAATGATAGCCAGGCGATCCCATCGAGATTTCCTGGCTAAAATTATTTAGCGCGTGATGGTGACGGTGGACTGTGGGGCTGGAAGCAAAAAAACAGGGCCAACCACCTGTTTGGCAGTTGACCCTGTTTCTGTTTCAAGTTGCTTTAGCTAGTTTACATAACGAGGGACTGACCCCTTTTGGGGATTCCTGGAAGGGCGAACAGCCCTTCCAGGTATCCCCGAGCACAGGTTGTAGCCTGGCCTTCGCTGTCAAGGATATTGCCTTGTCGGTCAACGGTATAATCTCCAACTTGGTAAGCAAAGCTGGGGGCGGCTAAATAGACAGGTCTTACTCCCAAATGTTCAGCCAGCTTGTGTACGAGCTCTTTTCTGGTCATGTTTAATCCCTCCTGTGGTTTTTGGTATGTCTATACATCACTTAAAACCACAGGAATAGCAAGAGAATTATATTAAAAAAGCAGGCTAGCTTTAGCCCGCTTCCGATTAGATATATTTTTTTCCCTCGTGACTCCAAGTTTTAAAGAATTCATCCTCTTGAATTAACGATTCATATGGCGGCTGTACAAAATCAATGATTACTTCAACAACTTGGCCAAAACCCAGTTTGCATTTTAGTATTTTCTTGCAAAAATTACTCCACCGCTTCAAGATATCGGAATTCCCCGCCAACCTAGAAATTATGGTGACCGAATCCCTTTCATGCGGCGTACCACGGTTGGTAAGGGTCTCATAAATTGCTTCTTGTAACTTTCTTCCCTCGAAATCAAATGTTGTTGCTAAATAATAGATATCATAAAAATCCTTCATACGCCCGGAGGCTTCCATTAAAACAATAATAGCATCCAATTTTTCCGCTACTGTGGACTCCAGTGAATAAGTTAAAACTTTGGGTCTTTCAAATTCCGGCAAAATTACCGGCAATGTCCTTTCAACTGCAGCGGGCACAATAATATCCCCAACTCCAAAATCGATGCTAAAAGGTGTTCTTGTCCTTCCCATATAGCCTGTGAGATTAACCCTAATACCATGGTAATCTTTAATTTCACTAATTATCTCTAAATTTCTGATTTCAAACCTCATAAAATCGTGTTGACTTGGTAAAGAAATTAAATCCCTAACAAGCGTTTCCACAGAATCCATGTTGTTGGAGTAGTTTTCCAGCAAATAATCAGCATCGACCGTTGGCCTTATTGCAAATTCACTGAGGGTATATAATAAAAAACCGCCCTTGAGGATGAGGTTATCTCTATACTGGGATCGGGAGATCCTGCGAATGAATTCTTCTTGATAAAAAAGGTTAAGGAGTTGTTGCAATGAAATATTTTGCCTTTTCGACTCGTTCTTCAATTTAGCTAATACTGATGCCGCCCGGTTAGCCATCACAACCACACTCCAATATATATCTGCACCTTATTTCTGATATTCAGGATTTCAGCATATTCAAAAAGTTTCCTTATATTCTTCTTTCGGTCTTTGACGTAGCGTTGGATGGCATTGTTAAATACCTCTTTTTCAAGTTTTTTTTCGTAACGAAGAACATCACATATGGTCCGATCCCGATCAAATATTTTAACGGTTACTCCTTCCGTTTGTATTTTAACTATACCAATTTCCAGGAATTTGGGCTCCAGATAATAGGGCTCTATTGTAGGGTAATCAATCTCATACTGTGTTTTTGTACTGTTTTTATCAACAGCTATTTGCCATGCTGTCGGTATCCGATCTGTATAGCCATAATACATCAACGCACTTTCAAGAAATATTATCGCTTGTGGAAATAGCCGTGCTATAACAACCTCTTCCCGATTAACATAATCAGTCAGCTCGTAAAAGCCACGTTTGATCCTTGTAATCACTCCTTCATCCAGGAGGTTTTTAATTTGGCGGCTTGAAAACCCCAGTTGATTAAGCTCAGCTGTTTTAAGGACACCTCCACGTCTTTGAAATTCTTTTTTCAGCTCTCCAATTATAACCATTTTGCACCCCATGACCCGCTTTCATTTTCAAGAGCGGTCTTTTAAGTGCATTTTACCATATTATTACTACCCGTTCAAATGATTTTGTCAGTGTATCAAAACATTACGCTAGGTTTTCCAAAGTTCTGTAAGGTATTTTCTTTCCTTCCCTGTTAAGGTAGACATCATCATTAGAGCCAACATACTCAATGAAGCGCTTTACCCCCACATCCACAAAGCGCTCTTCCAACTCAATAGCATAACAAATTCTATCTAGCTGTTCGCAAGCGATCCCCGTGGAAAAACTCCCCGAAAAGGGATCTACCACAATAGCATTTACGGCGCTGCTATTCTTAATGGGGTAGGCGATTAAGGGCACTGGCTTCATGGTGCTGTGCAGTTCGCTCCGGGAAGGTTTGTCAAACTCCCAGACCGTGGTTTCAGACCTTCCAGCGTACCATTTGTGCCTACCTTTTTTCTTGAAACCGAAGAGAACGGGCTCGTGTCTAAACTGATACGGAGCTCGACCTAACACCAGGGATTGCTTCACCCACTGGCAAACTCCTGATAGGTGAAAGCCCGTATCTTCAAAGGCCCGGCGGAAATATAAGCCTTTGGTATCAGCGTGGAAAATATATATTGAGGCATCGTTAGCCATGATTTTTTCCATGTTCGTAAAAGCGGCAAATAAAAACTCGTAAAAGGCCTCACCCTTTAAATCATCATTTTTAATCGTTCCCTGGCTTCCATCATAGGAAACCCCGTAAGGGGGATCTGTTATTACTAAATTGGCCTTTTTACCGTCCATCAGCCTTTCGTAGGTTTCGACCTTAGTGCTATCACCGCATAGCAGCCGATGACGGCCTAAAAGCCATAGGTCACCGGGTTTACTGATGACCGGTTCCTTTAAGGCTTCATCCACATCGAAGTCATCTTCTTTGACATCCTTGTCGTAAACCTGACTGAACAGGTGCTCAATCTCAGCGGCATCAAAGCCGGTTAAGGAAATATCAAATATTCCGTTATCCAGCTCACTGAGTAAATCCGCCAGCTTGGGCAGATCCCAATCCCCACTGACTTTATTCAGGGTTATATTTAATTCCTTCTCTTGGGTTTCATCCAGGTCTACCACCACACACTCAATCTCGGTTTCGCCTTGGTGCTGTAATATTTATAATCTTTGATGGCCTCCTACAATTTGGCCAGTTCGTTTGTTCCAGACAATTGGTTCCACATAGCCGAAGGTCTCCATGGATTTTTTGAGCTTCTCGTATTCCGGATCGCCAGGCTTTAAATCCTTACGTGGGTTATATTTAGCCGGGTTTAATTTCCCCAGCGGTATTTTTTGTATCTCCAACTTTTACACCTCCTGCCGTGTTGCCGTCTCCCCGGTAAATTCCTCCCAGCGTCTCACCGCCAGGTCACAATAGCCTGGGGACAACTCCATGGCATAACAGTTTCTACCCAACTGCTCAGCGGCCATGATGGTACTGCCAGAGCCACTGAAGGGTTCGTAGACGTTATCCCCCACATCGGTAGTGAGCTTGATGAAAAAGGCTGGTAGCTTCACTGGAAATGCTGCCGAGTGTTTTAGGGAACTTTGGTTACCGGGTATCTGTAGTACATTCCCCGGTCTGGCGATGCCTTTTTTGAACTTGCCGTTGACGCTGATATTGCCGGACTCACCCTTCGATTTATTGGTTTTGCTGTAGACCCGGATTAAATCAGACTGCTTACCTACCGCCCGGGGTTTGAATTTGATTTTCTTGGCCTTGGTGAAATGGAAAATGTCCTCGTACATATCCACCAAGTCGGCCGGTAATTTTTTAAGCCTTTCCTCGTCTACCTCCACTAGCTGAACCATCCAGTCTATCTGTTCCTTCTTGGTGAGGAAGTGCACCGGTTCAAAGTCATTTCTCAAGCGGTTAGACCAACCACCAGGCAGCCCTGGCTTAGTCCAAATCAACTGATCCACATAGCGCCAGCCGCCTTCCACCAATGCAATAATGGTTTTCATCACGTAAAGGGAGCGCTGGCCGTCTTC
>JALHFC010000106.1 GCA_022839445.1 Pelotomaculum sp. | reverse complement strand
AATTATATTATTAACTGAATTAAGCAATAAAATTTATAACGCCATTTCTTATATTTAATAGGAGGACATTTTAAACAACAATTCAGGAGGTGATAGATTTATACATATTCATGGCGTCCTGACCCCGGCACGGGTTGCACCCTTAAAATGACGCCGGGATATACTTTTGGGAACTGAGCCATGTAGAGCCGGGGTGTAGTAAGCAAGTAAAAAATTTTTACGCAAAGGGGGATTTAATTGAAAAAGTACAGGTGGCGCCTCTTAACCGCATTTATTCTTATTGCCGGTATTGCGCTTATAGCCGGAGGTTGCGGCGGTGGTGGGGGCAGCAGCAGCACGGACACTCGGAGTGATACTGCCGCTTACCGGCAGTGAGGCAATGTTTGGGACAATGGAGAAAAACTCTTACGAGATGGCTTTCGAAGAATTAAAAGCTGCCGGGAAAACCAAAGTGGGCGGCAAAGAGATCCAGTTGATGTTTGAAGATGACCAGGGCAAACAAGATGTGGCCAAGTCGGCTACCGAAAAGCTGGTTAACCAGAACAAAGTGGCTATGCTTAGCGGCGGCTACAGCAGCGCTTGCACCAACGTCATCGCCGGCACTTCCCAGGCGCTGAACACACCGTTCCTTATCGTCACCGGTTCGTCCGACGATATTACGAAACAAGGGTGGCAGTATGTATTTAGGGGAACGGCCGCTCCCGCCAGTAAGTACACGGGCGCTTTTTGGAATATGGTTGAAGATGTTATCAAACCAAAAACCGCAGCTTTAATATATGAGAACACCGATTTTGGTTCTTCTTCCGCAAAAGGCTTCCGGGCCGACTGCGAGAAGAGGGGGATCAGTGTTGTGTTCGACCAGGCTTACGAGCACGGGGCGATTGACTTCAAACCCATGCTGGCCAACATGAGAAATACTAACGCCGACATGATCTTTGCAGTTTCCTACGTTATGGACGCAGCTATGATTGTCAAGCAGATGAAAGAGCTTGACTATAACACCAAGCTGTTTGTCGGTGGCGGCGCCGGTTATACCATGCCTGAATTTAAAGAAAACGCCGGTGCGGCTTCGGAATATGTAGCTTCCACGACCCTATGGGTGCCCAACGTAGCGTGGCCGGGGGCAGGCGATTACTTCCAAAAGTACCAGCAAAAGTACGGCAAGGAGCCGGACTACCACGGCGCGCAGGCCTATGCCACCATGTATGTTATCGCCGAAGCCTTGAGTAAGGCGACGGATTTTACTAACACCGGGATCCAGAAAGCGCTTAAAGGTGTTGACATGATGACAGTAATGGGTCCAATCAAGTTTGAGGACTGGGAGGGTTACACCAACCAGAACAAGCCCAACACATATGTTGTACAGTGGCAAAAAGGAAAGCTTGAAGTTATTTGGCCGCAAAATGTTAAATCAGCCGATTATGTCTACCCCGTCCCTGAGTGGAATAAGCGGTAAGTTTCGTTACAGTTACAATGATGCAGGTAATCGAGAGGAGCAGGAGCTCCTTTCGATTACCTGCCGGTAGCCTTAATTTTTGCTATAACTTGGGGGGGTAAACCTGATGGAGTTGTTCGGCCAAACAGTAATATGCGGTATACTGCTGGGCGGTATGTACGCGCTGATTGCGATTGGGATGACCTTGATCATGGGTGTCATGAAGATCGTTAACCTCGCGCACGGCGCCCTCGTGATGGTAGGGATGTACGTAACATATGTTTGTTTCAGCGAGTTTGGCATCGATCCCTACCTGGGCATGTTTATCGCAATGCCGGTGTTGTTTTTCATAGGTTGCTTGATTCAAAAATACATGATTAACCGGTTAGTGGAAGTAGATTCCATCCTTCCGGAAAACCAGGTTTTGCTTACAGTCGGGATCATGCTTGTTCTAACCGAAGGTATCCGGGTCTATTTCAAGTCCGACTACCGCTCCGTGATAACAAGTTATTCAGGAAATACTGCCTTTTTAGGGGATATGTCGATAAGTATCCCGATGCTGGTGGGCTTTTTAATTGCTATGGCTTTTACAATGCTTTTACACTTTTTTTTAACCAAGACAGACCTCGGCAAATCGATCAGAGCCACGTCACAGGACCGGGATGCCGCAGTATATATGGGTGTTAACGCTTCTAGGATTACAATGATCACGTTCGGTATAGGCTCCGCCCTGGCAGCGGCCGGCGGTTCGCTGCTCCTGCCGTTGTTTTACCTGTTTCCGGACATCGGGCACTTGTTCACTGCAAAATCTTTTATTATCACCATTCTGGGCGGTATGGGGAGTACCATGGGCGCTGCGTTTGGCGGGCTTATCCTCGGCATCGCGGAGTCTTTGGGCGCCACATATATATCTATGGGTTATAAAGATGTTGTGGGACTGGTGATATTTATACTTGTGCTGTTGTTCCTGCCCGGTGGTTTCAGGAGTTTAGTAAAGAGGTGAGGCGGATATGAAACACAAAAACATATTATTGACAGTTGCTTTCTTTCTCGTTGCTTTTTTGTTGCCGCTTTTTGTTAAAGCGCCGTACCAGCTGCATATTTTGATTTTAATTTTCATCTGGGCGATTATCGGCACATCCTGGAACCTTCTCGGGGGATATGCCGGCCAGGTTTCATTCGGGCACGCGGCATTTTTCGGGCTGGGGGCATACTCAGCCGGTCTTTTGACGCTGCACTACGGCATCTCCCCTTGGTGGGGAATGGCTTTAGGACCGGTTGTCGCCGCTCTGGCCTCCCTGCCGATCGGGGTAATTTGTTTCCGGTTGCGTGGCCCTTATTTTGCCCTGGCTATGTTAGCCCTTGGTGAGATTTTCCGGATTGTGTTTTTAAACATAGCGTCATTTACAAACGGAGCTAAAGGAATATTGATCATGCCCGCTATTACTTCCAAAGAGTTGTATTATTATATCGGGCTGTTAGCGCTGGCCGTTACATTGCTTACGACTTATGCTATTGTGCATTCAAAAATCGGTTACTATCTGGTTTCAATCAGAGAAGACCAGGATGCCGCCACATCGCTGGGCATACCAACAACGCTATATAAAAACCTGGCCTTGCTGCCAAGCGCCTTTTTCACCGGCCTGGCGGGGGCTTTATACATGAACTATGTTGCTTTTATCGACCCCAACATTGTATTCAATTTAACAAACATTTCTGTAATGGCTATCCTGGTCGTCATGCTCGGGGGAGTGGCCACTACCTGGGGGCCGACCGTGGGCGCGGCTCTTTATATTGTTTTAGGCGAATTGTTCCGTACCACGCTAGGCTCGGCCAATGTGCTTGTTTTTGGCGTACTAGTCTGTTTGATCATTATGTTCCTGCCCAACGGTATCGTTGGTGAGCTGGACTTGATAAAGCGGATGGTGACGCGGAAAAAAACAAGCTTATCGGGAGGTGTGTAGATGAGTTTTTTTGAAACCAGGAATATCACCAAAAGGTTCGGCGGTCTAACAGCTGTTTCGAATTTGAGTTTCTCTGTGGAACAGGGGGAAATTTTAGGCATCATCGGTCCAAACGGGTCGGGGAAAACGACCGTATTTAACGTGATCAGCCGCTTTTTCCCGCTCACCCTAGGTGAAATATACTTCAAGGAAAAAAGGATAGACACGGTTCCCGCGCACAAAATTTGCGATATGGGCATAGGCAGGACATTTCAGGTGGTCAAGCCTTTGCAGCGCATGACTGTTTTGGAAAACATCATGGCCGGGGCTTTTTTGCGGACCGCCGGTATTGGTAAAGCCAGGCACAAGGCGGAAGAAATCATAGAGTTTTGCGGTCTGGACAGGTATACCCACCGGGAAGCCAAAAGCTTGCCGATACCGCTGCGGAAGCGGCTGGAAATTGCCAGGGCGCTGGCCACGGAGCCGGAACTGCTTTTGCTGGACGAAACCTGCGCCGGGCTTAACCCTAAAGAGTCTGAGTCGGCTATAGCCTTGATCCGGCGGATTCGCGACACCGGGGTGACAATTATCATCATTGAGCACATTATGAAGGTAATGATGGGTATCTCCGACAGGATCCTGGCCATTAATTTTGGTGGGGAAATTGCAATGGGTACCCCTAAGGAAGTAGCCAACCACCCCGAAGTAATTAAAGCATATTTAGGTGATGCCTATGCTTAAAGTAAAAGATATCGACGTCAGTTACAAAGATGTCCAGGTTTTATGGGACATTTCGTTTGAGGTAAGCAAGGGAGAGTTTGTAGCGCTCTTGGGCGCCAACGGCGCGGGCAAGACGACCATCTTAAAAGCCATCTCCGGCCTGTTGCCAGTCAAGAAGGGCGCCATCGAATTTATGGGAAAGGATATTACCAAAATCCCAGGCTATAAAGTTGCCGAACTTGGTATTGTCCATGTGCCGGAAGGCAGACGCCTTTTCCCTGAGATGACAGTGAAAGAGAACCTTGAAATGGGTTCCCTCTTTAATGAGGCCAAAGCCAAGAGGAAAGAAACCATGAAGGCGGT
>JALHFC010000006.1 GCA_022839445.1 Pelotomaculum sp. | reverse complement strand
CATCTATTCTGTCATGGTTATTTGCAGCGCGGGCGTGAGTGTACATACACCAGGAGCCGCTTAATTCTGTTGAGTGGTCATCAGTATCAGGAATATATATGGAATCAAATGGCAGGTTGGGGTCTGATACCAGTGGATTGGTGGACCCATCATCACCTTCCCACCACCAATCATAGCGTATAGCTATTGAATGTGGCGTACCGTCGTTGGCGACACCGGAATAGTCAGTGCGCACGTGAACCCTATCCCTGGCATACCATTCCCGAGTATTAATACTATTTCCTGCGGATAGCGTAACATCACCGATTACACCAAAAAGATTATATGCGCCTACGCTATCAAGAATTACAACCTCACGGCGTGTTAGCTTATCTTCAGTATTAGTTAAAGAAATTTGCCCTATATGGTGAAAACCATCATAGCCGGGTGTATGATCTGCATTAACCCAGTTAGCGGCTATTATACCCCATGTATTAAACGTTGCCAGCGTAATCACGGGCAATACCTGTATGATCTGTAGAATCACGGTTTACAATATGCCCATTGATTCCAAGTTCTGAAGCTGTTACGCCGGTATTGTCATTAACCGTTAATTGATAACATGTAGCGCCGGCGCCCACGTTTTTGATCCAAATGCTGTGAGTGCCGTCCGTGTTATCATGATCAATGAAGGGCATAGAAACCGGGTTGGCTAATCCATCAAGATTTAATGTCGCTTGCAAAGAATTGTTCAGCTGCTGCCTTATTTGATCAATAGTTCTGTTACCAACATCTATATTTGAAATTGTATGGTTATGATATAAATTACTGCCATTGCCGGCCGCATCACGTGTAAGGCCGCTAAACCCAAGTACTTCACTTATAGCGTTTGTAGGACATGAAAAATTAATATCATAAATAGAGCCGTTGGAAAGGACAGCGTGTCGTAAAGTCCCGGCAGATGTATCAAAGGTAAATCCACCAATGCTGGCGCCGTTTACGGTTTCACTGTTAATAGCGTTCTGCAATGCACCTGCTATGGTTACCAAATCCATGTCGCTAATATCAATGCTAATCTCATGTTGATGAAAGACATTTACAGTCGAATCCCATGCGCCACTATTTGGGTTGCTGCTCCCATAAGCGTTCAAACCCAGCTCCGCCTCGGCGGATGGTGCTCCTTCAGTGATTATTTCAAGTCTATGATGGACATCGTTATTTGTGATTCTGAGATGGTGGGTACCGTCACCATTATTTATATCAGTAACATCAATACCATAACCGGCTAGGCTATTATCCATAATTGATGCAACATCATTAATTTCCTTCCCACCCACGTTAATAGTATGGGTATTATTATAATCTAGCAATGTACCGTTCTTTGTATCCCCTGACAGGATATTACCACTCAAACCTAGTTCTACTGCTGCCGTGCCACTTGCATCAGAAATATCTATAGAAAAGCCTGTACCATTAATAAAATCTATACTCCTTTGCCCTCCGGCAACGCCGGCAGTAAAATCTGCCGTTGAATAAACCCCACTATTCAACGTATTTATTGCACCCTCCAGCGCATTTTTCGCCTGTTCGACATCCATACCGCTTACATCAACAATGACTGATTGAGGAGGAGCATCATTAACCGTTATGTTAATTTGAGAGCCACCGGTCAATATATACGTGGTTTGAGCTTGTATTGTCTCACCATTTTTTGTCCTGTAATCTACTTGAATTTGAACATTACTTGCTGCCTCCGCTTTATATGTTAGATCCATATTAACTGTAGATGCTGTAGCCGAGCGGTAATATGTTACCGCATTCACATCCGTGTTTAACCTATCACGGGCTTTGTAATCAGTAACCATGAAATGAGTATACATGTTGACGTTATAGTTCGCTTTAGTAGAAACAGTGACACTGCCGACTCTATCATTCCATGCTTCAACTGTAGCGGCATTGGTCGCCGCAACTCCAGCAGTGATGTCCATTTTTACATCAATATTATTTATACCTGTAGGATTGACTCCCTTAATCACATCCGGCCCGGAAACAGAATTATCTGCAAAATCGGCAAAATTAGCCATGAAAGGCACTACATCAGCTACATTTACATCATACTCCCCATAAGGCATTATCTTGGGGCTGACAGTTGCGTCTACTAAATTAACGCCAAAAGCAGTTGCAGGAGTTGCGGTTTCAACTCCTGCCGAGTCATAATAAGTTATCCCACCAAAAGGGATTTCCCTTGTTTCTATGCGGTAGTCACCCTGAGCCAACCCCTGTGCACGTATTCCTACAAGGCCGGTGTATTGGTTTCCAGCCGGTAAGATATTGATATCTTTTGCAATAGTACCGTTCTTAACAGTAAGAATATTTGTGCTTAAAACCTGGCCCATACCAGCCTTTCCACTGATGTCTATGGCATATTCGCCTTCTATATTTTGAATCTGACCAATATTATTTGTAAAACCAACTGTGGTGTTGGCGAACACTTTAATACCGTCATTTGTAGAACTTGACACAATAGATGTGGAACCGTCAAGCAAACGCTTGTTGTTAAAAATCGTATTCCTGGCAATCTCATCAAGTTGCCCTTTTAAATGGTTAATTTCTTTTTGTATTTCCTGGCGATCTTTTATTGTTAAGGAATCATTCGCCGCACACACTGATAATTCCCGCAACCGTTGGAGAATATTATGAGCTTCATTCAAACCACCTTCAGCAGTCTGTATCAAAGAAATACCATCCTGGGTATTTCGTATTGCCTGAATTGAACCTCTAAATTGACCACGCATTCCTTCAGAAATACAAAGGCCTGCGGCGTCATCCGCAGCCTTATTAATTCTAATCCCCGTAGACAATTTAGAAAGGAATTTAGCTGTATTTTTAGAAATTTTACTAAAATTATTACTGGCATTTAGAGCGAGAAGATTATTATATATCTTCACACCCCTCACCCCTTACAAAAAATAGTTGTTTCTAGCAAATTAATCTTTATAACCCTTCAAATTTCTCATAAAGATGTTACATACATAATATATCGGTTATAATTTTAATAACTTAATACTTAACATATAATAAGTATATATATTAATATTTTGGCACAATAAAAATAGGGGTTGTCCTACCAAACCCTTTAAACAAATGGTTTTTATATTTACAAAACATAATTCCTGACAACCCGTTAGTGCAGATCAAACATCTCTATCTGTAATAACGGATTAACAGATCTGCTCCAAGTTACTATCAGCCGGGGAGAAGTTAAATAGCAATAGATAGTCTTTCTTTAAACCCGACAATACCCCGCGCCCCGCAGGGTGTTGTCAGCTTCAGGTTTTGCCGCAAGGAACTGCGGTACAGGCTACCGGGGCGGGCTCTTTGTTGTCGTCAGGGTCATCTCCGGCCTTTAAAAGGCGCATCCCGTTCAGAATCACCAGAAGGGCGGCGCCGGTATCGGCGAAAACAGCCATCCAAAGGTTTGCTAGTCCGGCGAAAGTCGCCGCTATAAACACCCCCTTGACCATTACCGAGAAACCGATATTCTGTTTGATTATTGTCAATGTCCTGCGCCCCAGCCGAATAACGTATGGCAGTTTGGTCAGGTCGTCCGCCATCAGGGCTACGTCTGCCGTTTCCAGGGCCGTGCCGGTACCGGCCGTACCCATGGCTATGCCCACCGTGGCTGCGGCTAAGGCAGGAGCGTCGTTTACACCGTCGCCCACCATGGCCAGTATGCCGTGTTCTTTTTTTAATGATTCAACCACATTTAACTTATCTTCAGGGAACAGGCCGGCGTGAAAATCGTCCACGCCTAGTTGGGCGGCCACAGCGGCCGCGGCTCCGGGGTTATCACCGGTAAGCATGACCACCCGCCCGATGCCGGCGCGGCGCAGTCTTTCAATTGTTATCTTTGCGTTATCTCTCACCTTGTCCGCAACTGCCAGGACACCGATTATTTCCTTCCTGTTTCCCACAATTACCGGTGTTTTGCCACTCTGCTCCAGTTCGGAAAGGCCCTGCCCAACAGAGTCGAATACTGTCCCAACCTCTGTAAAGAGGGCACGGTTACCGGCATAATAAATTACGCCTTCAATTTCGGCGACAGCTCCCTTGCCGGGAATGGCCCGGAACCCGGAACAAGCCGGATAATCAATACCTTTGCTCTTTGCCAGGTTAAGTACGGCCGTGGCCAGGGGGTGTTCCGAACAACTTTCTATAGAAGCGGCTGTACTGAGCAGTTCCTCCCAGGTGTGCCCGGGGGAGGGAAGGACGTCGGTAACCTCCGGACGACCGGTGGTAAGGGTGCCGGTTTTATCAAAAGTCACTGTTTTCAAGGCTCCGGCTTCCTCCAAGGAGGCGCCCCCCTTGATTAAGACCCCTCTCTTGGCAGCGCTGCCGATGGCAGCTACTATCGCCACCGGAGTGGAAATAACCAGGGCGCAGGGGCAGGAGATCACCAGCAAGATTAACGCCCGCTCAAACCAGGGGGCAAAGGGCTGCCCGAAGGCCACGGTTGGAAGCGCCGCTGTCAATACCGCGCCGGCAATAACCAGAGGGGTATAGTATTTAGCAAAGACATCGACGAACTGCTGGGACGGCGCCCTTTGCGCCTGGGCTTCCTCAACGAGATTGATTATCCTGGCAATAGTGTTGTCCTGCGCCGCCCGTGTTACTACAACTTCCAAGTAGCCACGCCCGTTGACGGTACCGGCATAAACCTTATCACCCTTATTTTTCTCCACCGGAATGGACTCACCGGTAACAGGGGACTGGTCCACGCCGGAAGATCCGAGTAAGACTTCCCCGTCCATGGCGATCCTTTCCCCCGGACGGACCAGGAGGATATCACCGGGAACTATTTCAGCGGTGGGAAGTCTAATCTCGGTTTTGTTCCGCCTGACCGTAGCTTCTTGCGGGGAAAGATCCATCAGAAACCGGATCGAGTACCTGGTCTTATCCATAGTATAGGACTGGAGCGCATTACCGAGAGAAAAAAGAAAGACCACGGCGGCCCCTTCGGACCACTGGCCAATGGTTACTGCGCCGGCTACAGCTACTACCATCAGGATGTTTATATCCAGGTTCAAAGAGCGCAAAGAATAAATGGCGCTTAACACTATGTAAAAACCCCCGGTTAGCATGGATAGCAAATAAGCGGCCATGATCCGGAAATCCGGGGCGCCAAGGAAAGACAGTATTATTCCTGAGCCGAGAAAGGCCCCGGATAGCGCCGTAAGTATCGTTTTTACATCTTTATAGTAATGTACCTTCCCGCCCTCCGCCGTATCAACGTCATACCCGGATTCTTTCACCGCGCTGATAATATCCCCTGCCGGGCAGGTGTGATGCAATGTCAGGCTGGATGCGCCAAAGTTGACGCTGGCGGATTCTACCCCCGGCAGCAGGGAAATTTTGCTTTCCAGTTTGGCCGCACAGTCGGCGCAATCCAGACCACGAAGCCTGAGAGAGCTTGTCTTAGTGCGGAAGCCATCCGGCGCCGGTTTTAATTGTGACATGTGCAGAGCCTCCGGTTTTAAATAAATATAATGTTTGCTCAGTTTAGAGTGGCCTTGCTATATATTATGGATCAGCCGTTGTGCTTCCTATGCTTCAGAGCGGTTTCAATAATGGTAGCAATGCAGTCGTCATTCAGGGAATAAAAAACCAGCTTCCCCTGCCTGCGGTATTTGGCCAGGCCGGCGCTTTTCAGTAAACGCAGGTGGTGGGAGGCCGCGGCCACGGTGGAACCGACTATACTGGCCACATCGCACACACAAAGCTCATCCAAGAAGAGAGCGTAGATTATTCTTAGCCTGGTTTCATCGGCCAGGGCCTTAAAAATAGGCGCCAAACCACTAATGTCTTCAACTTCTTTACGCAGGCGGGTTACCTTTTCCTCATTAAAACAAAAGATATCACAAACATCCCGCTCTTTGCCGTTCAACACAAAGCCACCACCTTGCCAACGTTAAAACACTTGCTTGAATATTATAATATAACACCGGGGCTTTTTTGTCACCCATTTTTTAAAAAACTAAAAGCACTTATTTGGATAACTTAAGTAACCGGAAGAAATGATGATAATCCCTGCCGCTAGCATTCCAACGGACTGCAGCCAAGCTGTTAACCTATTTCGCCACCCTGGATACCCTTTCAATGCCCGGTACTATTTCGATAGATTTGCCCTCCAGGTTTACCAGGGCGGGATAAGAGGAGGAAAAGGCCTCACCTTCCAACCTTACGAAAAGCAGGTTTTTATTGTCCAGGAAAACGCAGTTTTGCACGCCTTGTAGACGGGTTATATTTTGCCCGCTCTCACGATCAAAAATATCGACGGTAAAACATTCGGCTGAACTCCCTTGTCCGCCCCAATAGGCCACTTTTTTTCCGTCATCGGACCAGGCAAATCCGCGAGGAGAAATATGCATCTTCAAAAAGCGGTCCTTTCCATCCCCGTTAGTTGATAGCAGGTGCGGTCCCTCATGCCGCCCGCCATCATGGTAGGCTATGGCCACCTCCCCGCCATCTGGAGAAACATCTCTTTTCGTAATGAGCATAAATTAAAACCAAGTTTTCTTTTCTAAATGGCTTACCAAAATAATTAACATACATCCTTGCTACCGCCGGATACTGCTCTCCTCTAAATTGCAATCCATCCGGCAAATACTGCTTAAATCCGTATGATGAATCGCCGGGAAGCTGTATTCCAATTTGCTCAAGCTTCCCGCCTGCAAAGCGCTCTATTCTGCTGTCCGAACCAATCACGAACTCCTCCTGGCCCACGGGTCTGCCTTCCGACCAGCCTTTATTGAAGTCGTAAATACCAATTCCGGCCCCATCTGTATATGGATACACAAAATGAAAGTAGCTTTCCTTATTGCAAAGGGGTCTTCCGGATTAATTCATTAACTGAATATTTAAGTAATATGGTGTGGTAACACAAGAATCATTTCCCCTATCTTTCAAAACCCCAATCATTTCAATGTCTTTCGGTTTAATAGTCGGACTTAATGAGAACCAACTCCAAATTGCACAAACCGCAAAAACACCGGCAATTGTTATTATTATAATGTTTTTTAACTTCAACTTGTCTCTCTCACTTTCAATAAATACTTTAATAGGCATGAATTATTGCTTCAATCTTGCACATTCCTTTCATTAAAAAAAGCAGAGTTTGTTTTCAAAATATTTTTTATTTCTTTTATCTCGTTATCCATCCTTTCAATTTTATTATGAACATTTTTAACAAAAGAACGGGTTTTAAAAATAATAGCGATAATGCCACCAAAAACAATAATAAGAATTAAAAGGTCAACAGCTTGTGCTATAAGGGTTGCGTTAAATTCTAACATGTAAAATCACTCCTTGAATTTCCAGGCGCTTAGCCCTAGAATAATAAAACCACAACATAAGTAATCGAATTAGTCCCCCCCCCAACAGATATATTTAACACAAATTCTGACACAATTATTTTTTTCTACCGTGCTGTCTGCTATAATTCTACCAGGTTATAACATGTTCGGCAAATCTTTTAAAATCACTAAGCTTTTTTAAACTTTCGTATACGATCTTTGGATCAATCTCCAGATAATCATGGACCAAAATATTTCGTAAAGCCTGCAATCTGCTTCATGGTATCAGCCAGGTCTTTAGGCAGCAAACCCTCTTCCGTTTAGAACTTCGACTAACAATGGAATATATTGTGTTACATCATTATCTATATTTCTGGAATGGTACAAGAGCATCACCTCTGTCTTTATAGCTAACTATATTTTACCACGTCTTTAGCCTTGGCTTGGGTTAACATTTTAATTTTTTGTATTAACGGCGCCATCACCGGCCCGAGGTGGCAAGCCCGACTCGTCGGAGGAGCCAGTGCCTTCCAGAACCCATTTAAGTTAGAATAATAAAGGACGGTTAGGATCATTTGTCCTGTTTTCCGTCCTCTTCTTGGCCGTTCGGGCCATAACTTTATTTAACTTCAGTATTATCGATACGCTTTACTCCGGTGTATGACTTCAGCTATGTGAACTTCCTGATTTTCAAACACGTATCTGTAAGTTACTCGCCAGTCACCTACTCGTAACCTGAAGCGATTATCAGCGTATTCCAGCTTAACAACATCTCCCTTGGGTGGAAACATGCGTAGGTTTCTTTCTAAAGCCGCTTTAATCCGTTCTTGCAAGTTTCTTTCTAAAGATTTTAGCTGCCGTATAGCCTGCGGGGAAAATGTTATCTCAAACACCGAGTTCCCTCCAGACGTCTTCGGCTTTTACGCCTTTTCCGGCATCTATCTCGGTAAAAGATTCTTCTATTTCTACTGCTTCTTTCGCTGAGATCTTTTCGGTCGGCCAGGCCATAGAATTAAGTATGACCCATAATGCCCGTACTTGTTCATCGTTCAACTGGTCTATAAGAGCTTTAACATGCTTCCTCTCGACTGCCACATTAATCACCTCAAGGTTATTATATATCGGATGCGGCATTTTAACACTACCTTTTCCCTCACATTATTCCCTTTGCTTTCAGGCTTGTGTAATTCTTGCCGTTGTCATAGCCCGCGTTTGCGAATTTTTTAATATTTTTACTTCATTAAGGTAACCTTTATATCTATTTAAGTTGAGAAGCAGAGTATTAACCGGATATTAATTATTATCATTAACATTTGGTTGAATTGTTTTCCTGCCCACCCAATCTTCATCCTGTACATATGGGAAAGTCGGTAGCATTGCGGCCAACGATTTGGCGTTGTCCTGCCACCTACCCACCCTGTTCCCAAGGCCAACCGGCTGGAAAAAA
Source organism: Pelotomaculum sp. (assembly GCA_022839445.1). Classification (GTDB taxonomy): domain Bacteria; phylum Bacillota; class Desulfotomaculia; order Desulfotomaculales; family Pelotomaculaceae; genus JALHFC01. The sequence continues at coordinate 61,888 of JALHFC010000006.1, read as the reverse complement.
CACTGGCCAGGCTTTACGACATCCAACCGTCCTCTTATGAGAGGATGCTGCCGGAAAACAAAAACGTCCAAACCCATCGGACGTTTAAGCTTGTTATTTTTCTGTTCTTTTCTGTGCACATAAATATATCAATATGTCGATAAATTAAATCTTTTTTATTAATTCAATCCTCTACCAGACCCAGCCACTTTTCCATATGGTCGTGCAGATTAGAGCGGGCCTCCTCCAGTTCGCCCTGCCGTACCTGGCAGGCTACATAATCCCGGTAAACTTCGGGCAACAAAAGCTCCGCCTCAAGACGGGAAATAGTATCCTCCAGCTCAGCAATAACCCGTTCCAGTTCTTCCACCCGGTGGCGTCGCATACGTTTTTGCCGTTCTTCTTCTTTCCTTAGCAGATAATTCCTCTTTTCCGCGCTTTCCACCCGGACCGGCCCGGTGTTAATAGCTTTAACCGCCTGCTGCTCCCGTTCTACCTTTTTCAAAAAATAGTAATCATAGTTCCCAAGGTAGCTGGAGATCTCACTGTTTGAGAGTTCCAGCACCCTAGTCGCTACTTTATTAATAAAGTAGCGATCGTGCGATACAAATAGGATAGTACCCGGATAGCCGTCTAGGGCTTCCTCCAGCGCCTCCCTGCCAGGCAAGTCCAGGTGGTTGGTGGGTTCATCCAGGAGTAAAAAATTAGCCTTCCGTAGCATTAACGCGGCCAGCGCTAGCCGGGATTTTTCACCACCGCTTAGGTTGGCCACACGTTTTTTCACATCATCACCTGAAAATAAAAACCTGCCCAGCACAGTACGTACATCCACCTCGTCCAGGTTGGGGTAACGGTCCCAAAGCTCGTGCAGGACCGGCTTGTCACCGTGTAGCCCGTGTTGTTCCTGGTCGTAATAGCCTAGCCGGACATGACTGCCTAGCGTTACTCGCCCGGCCAGGGGCGCAAGCTTGTCGGCAATGGTCTTTAGGAGGGTAGACTTGCCGGCGCCATTTGCACCAACTAGAGCTACCCGCTCGCCCCTGTTTATTTGCAAATCCAAGCCACCGGCCAAGGGTTGACCAGCGTAACCGATATCCAGGCCGAATGTCTGCAACGCCTCCATACCACTTGGACGTGTAAGGTTAAAGGATAGGGCCACCCGCCGCTCCCTGCCCGGGCGTTCCAGGCGATCCATTTTTCCCAGCGCCTTGAGACGGCTTTGCGCCCGCCTGGTGGTGTCTTTGGCGGCGATATTGCGCCGCACAAATTCCTCCTGGCGGACGATTTCGGCCTGCTGCCGGTTATAGTCTTTCAACTGTTGAGCGATTAGGACAGCTTTTTGTTGGATATATGAGCTGTAATTGCCGGTGTAACGGGTAAGGCCGGAAGGTGTTAATTCATATATGATTCTAACCAGGGAATCAAGGAAATACCTGTCATGTGAAACCACCAGCACAGCCCCGCGGTATGATTTAAGGTACTGCTCCAGCCAAGCCAGGTTGTCCATATCCAAATAATTTGTTGGTTCGTCCAAAATTAGCAGGTCCGGTTCGCCAAGCAGGCAGCGGGCCAGGGCCAGGCGTGTTTTCTGACCTCCGCTCAAGGTATTGACCGGAGTGGAAAGGTCGGTACCGGCAAATTTCAGCCCGCTCAGCACCATACGGGTGCTGGTCTCATAGTCGAAACCGCCTTGGCTTTTAAACAAAGCATAAAGGTTATCATAGCTCTCCAGTAATTGCTTACTAGCGCACTCACCCATGGAGGTTTTAGACATCTGCCTTTCCATTGCCCGCAGTTTTTTTTCCATATCAATAAGCGGGGTAAACACCGTAAGCATCTCGTCCCAAATACTGTGTCCCGATTCTAGACCGCCATCCTGGGCCAGGTAGGACAACGACAACTCCCTGGCTTTTATTACCTCACCGGCGTCAGGCGCTAGTTCGCCGGTCAATATTTTCAAAAAAGTGGATTTGCCCACCCCGTTAACGCCAACAATACCAACCTTCTGCCCCTCTTGAATAATAAGACTGAGGTTGGTAAAAACTCTGTGAGAGCCGAAAGATTTTGCTATTTGCGCCGCCTGTACCAGGATCAAAACTGCCCTCTCCTTTCAACTATCCAGTTTACAATAGTTGACCGGGTTGGACAAGCACAAGTATAGCATGTGCAATATTCATGGTTTTCCCCTTCCCCCTGCAATATGTTATTTCTTCCACTGGAAACAACAAAAGTCCTACCTTTACCCTAGCATAACACTTTTAACAGCAAAAGCCGCCCGTTTGGACGGCCTTTGTTAACACTGTGGTACCTTATTAATTATTAAATTTCCCTTGGTTTACAGATTATTTCTTTAACCTTTGTGTCAAAAAACCTGTTGGAATGAGCCGGCGCAATTACCACAGCAGTGTCCGCACCGGACCCGGTACCTGCCACGGCAACTACCTCTTCCCCGTAAGGTATTAGACCCGCGTCCAGGGACATTGTTGAAATTTCTACACACACTTTAAGACCTTGGCCTAAAATCCTTAGCGCTTGGGCTATTATTTCCGCCGGGTAGAGACCGCCAAATTGGTTTCTCACCGCCCTGTCCACTCCGGCCAGCAGGTTTAAAAAATAGGTTTATCACCCGTCCGACTAACGGGTAGCAGTTTCACAGGTTCCACGCCGGGCTACAACTTTTCTTTACAAGCAAGAAATCAACCTATGCTTGCGCCTAAAAAGTTGTTCCCTAGAATGCTGCCAGCAAACTAGGCTATTCACCTCTCTTCGCTATTTTCGTTTATAACATTCCACTTGTTTGAGAACTAAGATTTTCTTCGTGTCCCATTTAATCAGTTCGCGGCTACATCCGGGTGACATTTTTTGTGCCTTCTACGGCTACCTCAAAAACAAGTATCATTGCTAGACACTAAAACATGCACCCCCAAAATACTACAAAGGTTGGCAATATTGGTATAATACTGGATTAAAACATAAGGACCACTAAAATAGCCGGTCCTTATGTTTAATAAACTTTTATAGTTCGTGCCCCTTACGTGAGAGACGGTCATTCCCCTGGCGATTCGGCAGGCCCTGCCAGGAACTCTTTGCCGGCGATTCCCACCTTGGTCATTTCATAGGCATCAAGCACCTTATCCAACTTTTCTTCAGACATAAGCCCTTTTTCCAGCACAATGTCACGGACCTTGCGCCCTTCTTGCATAGCTTCCTTGGCAATAGCGCAGGTCATCCCGTATCCCAGGTGCGGGTTCAGCGCAGTCACAATACAAACGCTATTTTCCACCATCTCACGGCAACGTTCCCGGTTGGCTGTGATTCCCCGGATTAGACGACTGGCAAAAACGCGCTGCGCATTGGTTAAGATGTTGGCGGAGTGCAAAAGGTTAAAGGCCATGACCGGTTCCATGACGTTTAACTCAAACTGGCCGGCTTCCGAAGCTAGTGTCACCACTAAGTCATTGCCTATAACTTGAAAGGCCACCTGGTTTACCACTTCAGCAATCACCGGGTTTACTTTGCCGGGCATTATGGAAGAACCGGGCTGCATTTGGGGCAGGTTGATTTCTTTCAGTCCGCAGTAAGGTCCGGATGCTAACAGCCGCAAGTCGTTGGCAATCTTGGACAACACCACGGCCAGGGTTTTCATCGAAGCGGAAAATTCGACAAAGGCGTCGGTGTTTTGCGTGGCATCGATCAGGTTATCGGCTAAGCACAAGTCTATCCCGGAGATCTCACGCAGGCTCTTGATTACCTGATCAATGTAGGTAGCATCGGCGTTAAGGGAAGTACCGATAGCTGTTGCCCCCATGTTGACTGCCAGCAATCCTTTGCAGGATTGCTTCAACCGCTGTATGGAACGGGCCACCACATCGGCGTAGGCTCCGAACTCCTGCCCCATCCGAACCGGCACGGCGTCCTGTAGGTGCGAGCGCCCTATTTTCAAGACATCGTCAAACTCAACTGATTTTAGCCTTAGCTCCTTTTCCACCTCCCCTGTCGCCTGCAACAGGGCTTTGGCTTTGTTAAGGAGGGCAATGCGCAGGGCAGTCGGGAAAGCATCGTTGGTTGACTGTGACATATTGACATGGTTGTTGGCTGAAATCAGGCTGTAGTCGCCTAGCTTTCCGCCAAGGATCTCGATCGCCCGGTTGGCGATGACTTCGTTGGCATTCATGTTAACAGAGGTCCCGGCGCCACCCTGGATAGGATCCACAACAAACTGGTCGTTAAACTTCCCTTCCATCACTTCCTGTGCAGCATCGGCGATGGCCTTCCCGCGCCGCTCATCCAGCAGGCCGGCTTTTACGTTGGCCAGAGCAGTCGCTTTTTTCACCATTCCCATAGCGCTGATCAACGCCCCGTCCAAGCGATAGCCGGTGATCGGGAAATTTTCCAACGCCCTGGCAGTTTGAACACCATAGTAGACTCCGCTGGGAACTTCCATTTTTCCGATAAAATCTTGTTCGACTCTGTACCCTTGCACCTGTTCTTCTCCGCGCTTTTCCATGGAACCCATCTCCTTCGTCGGTTTAGAATATGCGACATAAATTATTATAACGGACATGAACCAAATATCAATATTTTTTTTATATTGTGTACCCGGCGCCGGGCAAATATTTTCAAGGGTTTGGCGGTGTCGATACCCTTTGTTGTTGAACAACAATACCGGATAAAACCGTACCGCCCCACTATTCGAATAATTAAACAATAGTCTTCCTGATAAAAAAACAGCCGCCTTTTAAGGTGGCCGTTTTTAATGTTGGACGACATAAGATAGCCCGGTAACATTGTTACAACCCTTAGAAAACTTCAGCGTCATCCATCAATTATAATGGCACGTGCCTCTTACCGGCTCAAGTTTAAAGATCGACCCCCTAAATTTTATTTTCAGGGACAGGGGGACATGTCCCCGGCTTTTAATCTCTTTCAACAATCACCATCTTGCCGGTAAAGGCGTCGATGTACTCCAAGCTTGCAGCGTTTTCGGGAATGTAGATCAGGTAAGGTTTGGGCGCTTTCTGGTTGTAATACTCCGGCCAGAGGTAAACCAGGTTTAAGGTTTTACTCTTTAGATATTCGGCCTTGGCTGCTTCGGCCGTCACAATGTTCTTGCTGTCCGGCAGGGTGACGGACGAGGCACTGTTCACGTCAACAAAACTTGTAATCTTGCCGGTCAGGCCGTCTACCGTAACAGAGTACGAACTATCCGAAACCGGGATGCCCTGGTGGGTGCGCGTGAAATAAAAATGAAATTCCGGCCGCTGCTCATAGCCTTCCAGCTTGCTCCGGTCCACCCAGTCGGGAATGTTCTCTTCATAAGTCGAATAAATACTCATTTCCAGCTCACAAGCGCCTTTCTTCAGGTGCTTTTGCATAAACCGGAGCGCTGTTTTACGGGCTGCTTCCAGTGATATTGCCGCCTGCTCGCCGCGTCCGGACTGATCCTGGAGGTTGAAGTTGACAACCTGACCGGTGTCCGCCAGTGTCGTAACATGCAAATAACGCATCGTGCTGAAATCCGGTTTGCCGTCCGGTCCTGTTTGCGGTTCGGACATCCAGTTGTACTCTTTTACTTTAACCCCGGGATCGAAACGATCTTCCCGTTCTTCCACACTCCCAGATTTCATGCCGGACATATCAATGCCGGTTTCAGCGGCAAGCAAGGAGGCCACTTCTTCGGGAGTCCCGGCGGCCAGTTTCTTGCCCTCTCCGGCTAGTTTTACCGGGCTGGTCAGCGGCAGACGCCCCCGCAACCCGTCCAGCGGTTTCCCCGTCATGGCATCTATAGGCACAGAACAAGAAGGATAAGAAGGACTGTACATTAAAACCGGCCTGGTTTCGACTTTCTCCCTATTAAACATTGAGTCCTTCAGGGGCTGCTGCCCGACGTAGCTCAGCTTCATTTCCAACTGTTCGGCAAAAGCCTTTTCCGCCTCTTCCTTCGTCACGGCCAGGCAAGGATCGGGGAACACACCTAGTTCCGGTTCAACATCCCTTACACCGTCAATGTTTTTATGAAAGCCTTGCGAATAATACATGGTAATATGGCCGGCAACGTCGACACTCACTTGGAATCCGCTATTCATAAAGGGTACGCCGTTGATCAGGCGTTTAAACTGCACATTTGCATTTGCCCAATAGATCATGTTTCCCTTTTCGTCCGCTGTGCCCCCACCGCCGTAACCTACAGAGCCCATCCGGTAATTATTCATTTTGTCCCCCAGAAGCTTTTGGGCAAACGCGGCTGCCTTTTCTTTTGCCAGATCAGTCGCCGGTAATTGCTCGGAAGCCCATTCCGGGTTATGGATATTCATACTCATCAACTGGCCTGTATCCTTGTCGAAATGCAGGTAGGCATGAGCATAATGGATGCCCGGCTCCACGGCGCCATTGCGGTCGCTAAAAGTTACCCCCCAGGTAATATCCCCCTCGTCATGCACGCTTTCTAGTGCCAGTTCCTTTAATTCAGGCACACATTCATAAATTTTTTCCAGAACCTTCTGCTGCGCCTGGCTCAATTCTACCTTCTTTGACAGCAGTTGTCCGGCGGTCTCGTCTTGCACAATCACCTCCGGACCGCTGTTAACCTGGACGTTTGACGCCTCCTTTTCCGCGGCCCATACAGGCGTAGTGAGCAACATCACTGCCACCAGCGCGGCAGCGGCTGCCTTCACGACTTTCATTATATATCTCCTCCTTTTTTATTTTCATTTACAAATTTAGACGTTTGAAATGTTATAAGGTAACGGATGCACCGGGATTAATCAGTATAGATTCTCTTCCTGGGGGAAAGCATGCGGGCGCTCCAGCACAGAAGTATGATCCCGGCGACCAGGTAAAAGACAGCATAATCTCCCCAGTAGGGCAGGCCGAAACTCACGCCCGTTTCTATTCCGTCAACTCCAAGAATTTTCATAAGCACAAATACGGGGTTGATGTCCTGTAAAAATTGAATCACACCCGAGACAAACCCATGCGGCCAGCTCGCCGTAGGCCACATTTCATTGTGATAAAAACGGTCGAGTTCATTCAGAAAAACAGCCAGGAAGCCTGTACCCGCCGACAGGACGAAGGCAATGCCGTAGGCGGCGACAGTGCTGACGCCCGTTTTTCTGAAAAACGTGGAGCAGGCCATCCCGATGCAACCAAAAAGAAACATGGTCACCAGGTAAAAACCGAATACTCCCAACACCTGCCACGGAGATATCCCGCCGTAAATAAACACTATGCTGTAAAGAGGCAGTGTTGCTATTACCAGCAGGGTCGTAAAAGCGCTGGAGGAGGCCAGCTTGCTCCAGACGATCTGCCCGGCGCTAAGCCTGGTAGTAAGCAGCACGTCAAGCGTCTGCCGCTCCCGCTCCCCACTGATGGCGCCTGCGGTCAAACCCGGCGTGACAAAGGCCAGCAGGACCAGTTGAGCGACGCTGAGGACGGCAAAAAGCTCCTGGTTGAGGTTAGGCTGGAAATATTCGGGATTGTGACGCCAGTTCAAATACATGAAACCGAGGACAAAAGAACCGATTACAAACAGGTAAAGCGCGATCAGCCAGGCCGTTTTCGCTGTACGGAACCGCAGGCGCAGCTCTTTCGACAAAACCGGGTTAATTTCCGCCAAAACTCTCAACCTCCTCGCCGGTCACGGCCATGAAGGCCTCTTCCAGATTGCGTTTTATTTCGCCAAACCCGACCACGGACCAGCCGGCCGAGATTATTTCCTGCAGCAGCCCCGCCTGTTCCGCCCGCTCTCCGGCCAAAAAGAACTGAACCGCTGTTCCGTCCACAAACATCTCCGTGACACCTGGCCGGGATTTCAAGTAGCCGGCCAGTTCTTCCGCCCTTTCCAGCACTTCCACCCGCACCTGCCTGGCGCCGCGCGACGCGGCGGTGATTTCCGCCACTGTACCGCAGGCCACCAGCCTTCCGTTATCCATAAAGGCAACCTCGTCGCAAGTTTCGGCAAGCTCCGGCAGGATGTGAGAACTGATTAGAACCGTCTTGTTAAGCTTTTTCAAATGCCGGATAATTTCCTTCATCTCCGCCCGCGCCCTGGGATCCAGACCCGAGGCCGGCTCGTCCAGGATCAGCGCTTTGGGATCGTGCACCAGACAGCGGGCCAACGCCAGCCGCTGTTTCATACCCCTGGACAAAGAGTCCACGTACACGTCACCCTTATCCGGCAAGTTCACCAGTTCCAGCAGCGCATTGGCCAGGTTGGTTCGCTTTTCCGCAGGGATATGGTATGCGGCGGCGAAAAACTCGAGGTACTCACCGGCCCGCAGCCCGTCGTACACACCGAAGAAATCCGGCATATACCCGATTATGCCCCGCACTTCCCCCGCCTTCCTGACCACATCCAGCCCGCCGACTGAAGCGGCGCCGCTGTCCGGCAACTGGAGGGTGGCCAGGATGCTCATAGCCGTGGTTTTACCGGCGCCGTTCGGGCCGATCAGGCCGTAAACCATGCCCTCCTTAACCTCAAGGCTAAAATTATCCAATGCCCTAACGGCGCCGAAGCTCTTGCTCACCCCGTCAAAAACGATCATCAGGACACCTCCCCTTCCACTGCCAGGCCCGGCCAGAATTCAATGTTCCCCTCTTGGGAAGGCCTTACCAGAACTTTATTATCTTTAACATACCGGGCCAACTCGGCCGCCCCGGATATTTCGCCCCCGCCGGGCAGAGGTTCCCATTTGTCTGTTTGCCTGTCGTATATTTCAATAGGAAATGCAGCCTGTAACTGCGAACCAAGTACCGTTTGCGGCTGTTCTTTCAGGGTGTATTCAATGGGAAGCGCGGACTTTGACTGCACGCTCTGAAACTGCAGGGCCTCTGCTCTGATATTGCCTGTTGACACAGCCCCGCCGATGTTGTATATCATCGCCGTGCCGCGCTCGCGCGCAGGCATACTTTTATCCATATAAACTGTTTCATTCCCCGCCGGGTAGGGGATGATTAAACTAGGCGGAATCCTGGTTTTACCTTTGGCCAACTCCACTTTAATGTCCTGTTTGACCAGAACCAGTCCATAGTCTTCCGTCCCGGCACGCTTGCCGGCCACCTCGAAAACACCCGGCGCCCCGTCATGCCATCCTAAAAATTGAATGCTCGCGCGGCTGCTGCTTTCCCAGTTCCCTAATCCCATCAAAATTTGTTTCTCGCGCAAATAAGGACCTTGCCTTGCCACGTTCCGTAATTCAAATAATAGCTCCCGCGGGCCGGCCGGACCTTTCCACACATCCAAATTTTCCTCTATAAAAGCCGCTTCCCCGGCAGGAAGTTCACCTATCTCGACAGCCCGGTCACCCAGGAGCAATCTGCAGTTTCGCAGATCAAAGTTGGTTTTGTTAACCAGGTCCCCTTTCAAACTGCCCCCTTCTAGATATAGCCGGGTTTCAATACCGCCAATATTCCAGTTAATTCCGCAAGCGTGAGCTTTCCGCAGGGACCTGTATTCAACGCCCGTAAAATTGACGGCGACTTTTTCACCTTTGCTGTGAACGGTAACCGGAATGTCCCTGCCAATGGCGCCTGCCGGCGCGGCATACATATTTCCCCCCGCCAGGACGGTGACGTCACCGCCGCGTGGAGCTACAACGCTGGCGCCCGCCCGGACTTCAGCCAGCGCCGGGTTAAGTATGTCGACAACAGCGACGGTATGAGAAAGATCGTTATGCAGCCTGCCCGCGGGCGCAAGGAGATAAAAGAAGACACCGGCCAGCAGCGCCAGCGCGGGCGCCAGCGCCCAGGCGTAGTCCCTTCTGTCCACGCGGCGCAGGAGAAAATAAAGCACCGGTCCCACAGCCGCCACGTAGATCAGCCACAGCATAAACAGAACCGGCGCCGTGGGCCCGGCCAGCTGCGGTATGTAAGAACTTGCCTGTGAGAGAAAACTATCACCGTATACATAAAATAAGGAATGGCCTTTAATCGCCGGGATATTTTCATCCAGGACCGGTCCGTCGCCGAACAAAGCAGACCAAACAACTTTCGCCTCATCGCCGGAACCCTGCGGCGCTACCCCGCAATAAAACACCTGCCCCCTGCCCAGATCCCGCCTGGCCGGCCCGGGTATGCCGTTTTCCAAAGCAAGCGGCGCCGGAATAATATCTGAAAAACCGTTTTCCCCCTCAAACACCCCATAATCTCCAAACAGCGCCAGCAAACCGCCCAAATGCGCCCATTCCTTTATGGCCCGTACCCGGGGACCGTCCAGGGCCGGCAAGACGGTAGGGTCAATCATAATCACGTCTGCCGCACCCAGCAGCAGGCTGTCCGCAGGCACTTCCCCAGGGGGCAGGAACTTGACGTTCCACTGGGAGTCGCTGCTGCCGGACAACCACTCTTGCAGGCCGCCGCTCATTATGTTTTCGCCCAGGACCAGGATAAACCGGCCACCTCTCACTACCGCGCCGTCGACCCGCGATTTAGCCAGCAACGTCTCACCCGAAACGAGTTCGACCACCGGCGCCTGAGCGGCCATATCGCCGGGTATCACCATGCGCAATTGCTCAGTCGTATCCGCAGGGATTTGGACTTCCTTCTCAAACCGGACCAGTTCCGTGAGCTTACGCTCCACGTCAGGCCTCACCCGGATCATTCCAGCGAGCGCCGGCCCGTTGTTTTCCACCGTTATCAACAACTCCACGGGCTGTCCCGTTTTGTACATGCCGCCTAAACCGGGCTTTACTCTCATCTCCACTGCGGCTGCGGCATAAGAAGGCAGGGACGCCGTAATCATAATTGCTGCCAGGACCGCCCATAGAAAAATATTGCAAGAACTTAATCCGTTTTTATTCCTCATAGCCGGTCACCCCCTTTAACCAACTTTTCGCTCAGATTCAGCTGTACCAGAACCGCCGCTTCCCCCTCCCGGCGGGCTACCAGCAAGGTTTTGCCATCCTGGCTAAAACTTAAACCCTGATAATTGTTGATCTGGCTTAACAATAACGTCCGGGGCTCCCTTGCACCTTCCAGTTCAAGCCTGCGCAGCCAGTTCAGCTCATCTTTCCCGGGCCCGGTATCCGGGGCCAGCAGCAGACGGTCGCCCGAAACCGGTTGTCCATTCCGGCTTGCAGGTCCTAGTTCGCCCTTGCGCCCGAGACAGAGAACCCTGATTTCCCCCTGAGGCTGCCGCACGGTAAACAGCGGCGACCCGTCTGGCCTGAAAGCGAGCACCCGCTCAGTGATATTAACCCTGACAAAAGCCAGATACCCTTTGGGGCTCCAAGCCGGCAACCCGCCCTCCGCAAGGCGGAATTCAACAGTTTGCGGACCTGTCAGCCACAGCTCCGGCCGCCCGCCTTCTCCGGCGCGTTCCACCACCAGACGGGCGCCGTCCGGAGACCAGGCGGGGCTTCCCCCGGCGCCCAAGGATTCAGGAGTTCCGCCTTTTGCCATAATGAAGATTATATTCTCTTTGCCTGGTTCACCTAGAGAATACGCCAGAGTTTGCCCGTCGGGAGACCAGGCCAGGCCGGACAGGCGCATGCCCTGACGCCCGTGTCATGCCGCCGCACCAGCGCCAACATGTCGCCGGAACGGGTCAGGGCGGGATAAGCGTAGGATTGCCCTGCGGGAGGTTTGACCACACCGGACCCGTTGCCGTATTGATCCAGCAGGTACAGGCGCCCGTCCCTTACCACCAGAAATCCCTTTGCCTGTGGAAAGCAGGCAAACTGCAGGGGGCTTTCTTCAGACCAAAAGCGGCATATTTCCCTGGTTTGACCGGCTTCTATCGTTTTCGGCGCTGCATTTGCCCACCATATCCCTAAAAGAGCCATCAGCAAGGCCGCCGGCAGCAGCCACAAAAGCCACGGCCGCAACAAAACAGAAAACCACCCGTTATTCCCGGCCGCTGCGCTTTCTAATTGGGGCCGGCTTGCGGCACTCTCCGCCTGAAATGCGGCCAGCCGCGCAGCCGCGCCTTCAACTCCGACTTGAGGCGCTCGTTAACCGGGACCGCCTCCCGCACCCTGCGCATATGGATTAAAAGTTCACCCAGAGAGTCTTCTTCAGGTAAAATGTCCTTCCCCTGATTGAACCCATTATTCCGGCGGGCTTCCAGTGAGGTAACATGACTTGTGTCATTGTTTGTTTCACCCGTGAGCAATCCTTTCACCCCCTTCTCCTTCGCTAAAATAATAATCTCGCAGCGTTTTTAGCGCCCTGTAGTGAACCATCCGGACCGCTGAACTTGTTTTTCCCAGCACAAGGGCAATCTCGTCGAATTTCAGTTCCCCGGCATATCTCAAAGAAACCACGTCCCGTTGTTCCGGGGTAAGCCGCCATAAAACCTCTCTTAGCTGCCTTACCTCTTCATTGCGCAGTAGTTCCTCCTCCGGCGCAGACGGTTCAACACACAGACGCGCTATCTCATCCTCTGAAAAAACCCTTTCCCTGCGTCCTCGCAGGTAGTCAACGTAAGCGTTATGGGCGATGCGAAAAAGCCATACTGCAAAGGGGGCGTCCCACCGGTACTTGTGAAAATTCTCCAACGCCTTCAAAAAAACCACCGCAGTGATGTCGTCAGCGTCCCAGGAGTTGCTTATTCGATAGCGCAAATACCTGTTTACGGCGTCAAAATGCATGTCGTATAGCTCCTCAAAGGTAGCGCCCGATCTGATATTGTGTTCTGTTTTTGCATCCACCCAAAACACTCTCCTGGAAAACCACTTTTTAGCCAGGCGGTACACACCTGAATATAAAAACCCGTACATTTTTAAGACTCTATAAATTATAGACGACGCACTGCACAGAATGTAACGCCGGATTATATAATGATACACCGCCTTTCCATGAATACAAAAAAAGGGGAGCCGTCTTCACGGTTTCCCCCGCACAAAACTTAAATATTAAGGTGTTTCTATAACCCTGCTTTTTCCGAAAAGATAAAAACCGTTTTTGTGGCTGCATCGTACTCAACTTTACAACCCAATTCTTCCGCGATAAATCTCAGCGGCACCATGGTCCTTTTGCCGTCCATGATAAACGGGGGCGCGTCCAGCAGTTTCTCGACACCGTTGACCGTATACGCTTGCCTGTCGATATACATGACGATGGACGTATCACCACGGTTTATATTGATCTGATCCGGTTCCACCCACTCTACCGCACAGCCCAGTGTTTCAGCCAGTTGTCTTATGGGTACCATTGTCCTGCCGTTTTGGATACACGGTTCAACGTCAAAATTTAGACGCTTGCCGTCAACTAAAATTTTAAGATTGTCATTAAAAGGATTGTCATTAAAAGTCTCGCCCAAGTTTATACTGTTCGATTCAGTTAATACCGGTGTATTAATTTTGACGTTCCGGTCGGCTTTGGAATCGGAGTTGGACTTCAACTCAAAATTTAAAAGCGTTGTATTGCCGCTAAAGTCTGTTACATTGGCTTTAATTAAGCCGCTTGAAGTGGCATCGGAAGAGGTTTGTTTAAACTCGCCGCTTATCTGGCCGTCAACTCTAATCTTTTCCTCGTTCTCCCTTGCCGTTAAATCCAAAGTATACGTTCCGGTCAAATTATCTTTAGAGCCGGTAAAATCAGCTTTCAAGTTAACTATTCCTTTTAATTCCGAATCGCCGCCGAAATTTGCCGCCATGAGCAGGCTATTTTGACCCGAAGGTAATAATGAAGCTTCATATTTTAGTTCCTCTAAAACAAATGCGCCGGTCAGAATTTTTTGTATTTGATCAAGACTGTCGGGATAATCGCCTCTACTGATACTTTCCTCAAGGCTATCCATGATTTCAAATTTAATATGATCGTAATTCTGGGTTGAATCCAGCGCTACAGCGCATCCTGCCACCAGAGCCGCAAATCTTTCTCTATCGTTTTTTATTTTTTGCAACACAGACAGAAGGGTATCTTCGAATCCTTTCTGATCTATACTAAAGCTAACTTTTTGGTTGACTAATGAAATGGTGAAATATTTATCGGGCACGGCTTCAAATACAAATATCAGAAGATCTTTAATTTCCGGCGGGAAGTACTGACCCTTGATCGCGTTGTCCCAGGACCTGGCCATATTCTTGTCCGCAATATATGCGTATTGGGGAATCCCCCTCTCCCCAAAATCTAAGCTGGGGTCGAATTTCTTTATAAAAGGCAGTATTTCAGTTGAAAATATCACCTTATCGTTATCCAAAAACATGCTGCCCTTATAGTTGTCCTTATCCAGCGCCAGGTTGTAATTCGCTTCAAGCTTCTTTTGAGGGGAATTAATCTTATAATCCAATACCAGCTCTGTTCCCGTTAATTTAATAAAAGGCTCGATGCTTGAAACCAGATCACCGCTAATCGCTGTAATTCGGTAACTGGCCTTGCCCGAAGCAGTTTGGGCAAGGTCGCTTCCCGCGCCGAAATCAGTGCTTTGTAGCTTTTCAAGCAGCAGCTGTTTTGCCGAAACTGGAGTCTGGGCGTTTGCAGCATAAGCGACAATACCGACACACAGAACCAGGCAGACCAGCATAAGCGCATATTTACTTTTTCTCATCAAGCTTTCCTCCTTAAAATGTTTTCATTTGGCGCACGTTACTGATTTTTAATCACCTCCCAAATCTACCCTTTCACAATACGTTACCATAAATAAGCCCGTTGTGAAATAGCTGAACGGATAAAACACTGGAGAAAGTTTACTATAAACTGCCGGTCAATCATTTGAAAGCCCGGCAGCCGATCTTATTGGAATCATTATCCTGGCAAATTTTTATTTACACATCTGATTTATTGGTATATAGTTTACCTAATAAACTATTAATGGGGTGAAGTATATGGCTGTAGATGTACTCTCCCCGGCTAGGAGTTAACACATTATGGGCATCTTACAAAAAGCAGTTGGTTTTGCCATGAATACTGCCGCCGGCGCTTACTGGAAGAGATTTGACGGGGATACCCGCCGGGCCATGGCAGTGAATGAAAGTGTCTTAAAAAATATCCTGGATATAAATAAAGACACCGAATACGGCCGCCGTTACAATTTTGCTCAAATATTAACGAAACAAGAATACAAAGCTGCCGTCCCCCTGGCCACTTATGAAGATTATAAAGAATATATTGACAAAATGGCTGAAGGCAAGTGCAATATACTAACCTCCGAACCGGTTAAATATTTCGGACTTACTTCCGGAACCACGGGCAGCCAAAAACTGATACCCATTACTTCCCGCGCCCGCCGGGTAGTATCTGGGCACATGGGCCTGTTAATCCAAGGCGTCTTGTTCAATACCATCCCAGATTCACGCCGCTTCGACAAGGGACTGATCCTGATGAACACGGTTACGTCGGGCTTAACCAGGGGCGGCATACCCACGGGAGCAGGCACATCCGGGGGAATGATGTCAATGAAGCGGGTCATACCTTATCTTTGGACCTCGCCACCGGAAATTTTACAGATAACCAATCAACCGGACGCCAATTACCTGCACCTTTTATTTGCCTTAAAGGAAAAAAATCTAATGTATATCGGTTCAACTTTTACCGCCCATGTTCTTAATCTTTTTAAACATATGGAAAAAACCGGCGAAAACCTGGTTGAAGACATTGCCAGGGGAACGATTTCCAAAGGCATGGATTTAGACCCGCAAATAAGAAGTTGCCTGGAAAAGAAATTGCACCCTAATCCGGCCAGGGCTGATGCCATAGACAAGGAATTTGAGCGCGGCTTTGAGGGGATTGCCAAACGAGTCTGGCCCGGCCTGCTTTATCTGAATTGTGTGGCCGGCGGCGATTTTAGCATTTATGTTGATAAATTACGTTTTTATATTCTTGATTTGCCTATCCACTCTGCGGTATACGCCTCGACGGAGGCCATCATCGGCGTCAGTCTGAAGCCGGGAGAGCCCAGCTATGTTGTCACACCCCGAACGGCCTACCACGAGTTTATACCTTTTAATGAGATGGATAGCCCCAACCCCGTCGCACTGGACCTGGATCAGTTGTCCGCAGGGAAAAAATACGAAGTGGTAGTTACCAATTTGGCAGGCCTCTACCGCTACCGGCTCGGGGACATTGTAAAAATGACCGGCTACTATCACCAAAGCCCGGTGATCGAGTTTTTGTACCGGCGAGGCCAGTTGATCAACCTAGCCGGTGAAAAAACGTCCGAGCAGGCTGTCTGCCGCGCCCTGTCACAAGCCGTTAAGCAATGGGGACACGAACTTGTTGATTTTACCACTATGGCGGATTACGATATCTCCCCGGGAAGGTATATCTTTTTTGTAGAAGTGAATAATCCGGCAGGGCTGTCCGGCGCAACCCGCTGCCCCGGTATCCTGGAGGAGACTATTGGCCGGGCCAATCCACGTTATCTGGCCGCCCGCCGGGCGGGACGCATCGCGCCTCTCAAATTAATATTTGTTAAGGCAGGAACTTTTGATCGCTTGGCAAAGATACTTATGGAAAAGGGAGCTTCAGCAAACCAACTAAAAATACCCAGGCTAATACGGGACGGGGAACTGGCGAATTTTTTAAGGGAGCGCACCTTAAATAGTCCCGTGTAAATTTAACTCTGATGTGAGGAGGTCGCCCGGTTACATGAAAAACCACAGCAAGGAGATAGCCGTCCTGTTCACCAGCCTGTTTCTGGTTATGGTCGGCTTCGGGATTATTATCCCGCTCCTGCCTTTTTTCGTAGTGCACTTAAACGGCAGTCCTACGGCGCTGGGTTTTCTGATGGCATCATACTCTCTGATGCAATTCTTTTTTGCGCCCATGTGGGGAAGGCTTTCCGACCGGATCGGTCGACGCCCGGTGCTATTGATCGGCTTGAGCGGGTACGGCATTACCTTTATAATGTTCGGCCTTTCCACCCACTTATGGATGCTGTTTGCGGCACGATTGCTGTCAGGTATGATCTCCTCGGCCACCCTACCTACGGCGATGGCCTATATCGCTGATATTACCGACAGCGAAAACAGGGCCGGGGGCATGGGCATAATGGGGGCGGCAATGGGACTGGGCATGATCTTCGGGCCTGCCATGGGAGGGTGGCTGGGCCACTACGGTTTTTCCATGCCTTTTTTTGTCGCCGGGGGGCTGGCTCTACTTACTCTCCCCTTTGCTTACTTCCTGCTGCCGGAATCTCTGTCACCCGGCGGCCAACCCCGTAGCACAGGGCGCAAACTAAGCCTGGATGTTTTTAAAAACCCACAGTTTCCCCTTTTCGCCCTGGCCTTTATAGTTAGCTTTACCATGGCCATGTTTGAAAGCACCTTTGCTCTCTTTGCAGCAGCGCGGGTAGGGTTTGGCCCCAGGGAAATGGGAATATTTTTTACCATTCTTGGTGTGCTGAGCGTTGCTATTCAGGCCGGGCTGATTGGCAGGCTGGTCAAGAGTTTCGGTGACGCCAGGGTGATTATTTCCGGCATTGCCATTTCCATATTAGGCTTTTTGCTGCTCCTGGCGGCGCCCAGCGTGGCCGCGCTGGTTGCCTTCGCCTGTGTGTTCAGCGCCGGGAACTCCCTGTTACGCCCCAGCGTTTCGTCACTTGTAACAAAAACTGCCGGCGACGGGCAGGGCGCTTCGGTAGGAATAATGCAGTCTTTCGACAGCCTGGGCCGCATTCTCGGTCCAATAACCGGGGGCGCGTTCTTTGACTTGAGCGCAAATATGCCCTACCTACTGGGCGCCGTTGTGTTAACGGTCACCCTGACGGCTGCAAGGAAACGGTTAAAACAATACGCTCATACTACGGCTTGATAACATTCACCTAAGGCAAAAACAAATTCGTTTCCTGCAACCTGGGGGGTCAGCACTATATTACATATTTATACGGTCTCTATATTGCCAACCCCAGCGCATGGAAACCCACCGGGCAAATTAACCAATACGCCGGCCCGAAGCAATCACCTCTTTAGTTTATTTCATGTGTATTTAAGTTTATTCACCGTGTGGTTCATCGTAACCCCTCGGGCGTTTTACTTAATCCGGCACTTTAATTTCCTACCGGCACCTCCAGTCCGAGAAGCGGGGCGTGCTGCTGTGAGCCGTAAACATCGGTCTCACCTAGCGCACCGGAAACGACCGGGCGTTTGATCGTCGCCTTGATAGCGTTGGCCGGCTCGAACTCCACCACACCTATTACATTTTCAATATCGATACCGTACAGTTTTGCAAACAGCTCATGTTTAAACATCCCCGACCGCCGGGCCAGCTCAAAAGATTCCTTGCTATTAAAGATAATATCGAGAGTCAGTTCATAGGGACCGGCATTTTTACTGCGGATTACACTGGCCAGATCTGTAATTTTTATGTATCTCATTATTATTCATCCTTAATATTTAATTAAACATCTATCATTTCCATCGGAAAAAGCTCAAAAGGATCGTCCACTTCCATTAGGTGGTAGACACTGAACCGGTATACCTCCCCACCCCTGAAATCCGACGGTGAGAACGGGAAAGCCAGGTTGCCGGCCGTGGCAATACGGCCGGGATAACTGCAGTGGAGCATAGTTGACCGGGCAAAGCTGCAGATAGTGTCGGCAACTTCCTGAGTTTGGGCCACAGCCTCAATTACGACACCAAGTTCACGAGGGTGAGGAGCCTGCTCCGGCTCCAGCTTCCCCATCACACCGTTTATGCCATATAGCTTAAAATCGAGGGTATATTCATAACCTGCAGCGGCGAAATTATCCCGTGTCCTTTCTTTTACCAACCCGGTCACCCGGTCGATTTCCCTTACCATGACCGGGTCGCGGCAACCGGCGATGCTAACTGTCCTGTAACCGGCCTTCTTCACACCTTCCAGTTTGACAGTATACCTGTCCGAAGGGATAAACTTGCTCCCCGTCACCCTTACCCGGTTTTCACTCACCTGCGTAAACTTTGCCTCTTTCAGGTCCAGATAACCCCCGGGACCAGGCAGTAAAAGCGGGTTGGTTTTTTCATACAAGGTATGGGCGGCCACAGAGGTAACCGTACAGCACCTGACCGGGTTCAACGGCCAAACCTCGAAATACTCCTCCCCCAGACATCCCATGAGGCAGTCGCTGCCGCTGCCAGGTATGGCGGCAATGGCGCCGCATTCCAAAATCTTGCCCATATGGGGGGCGGCAAAAACTGACGGATCGTATGCCCGGCCGGCCACAACCACATCCGCTCCGGCCTCCAGCGCGCCTGTCAGTGGCTCAACGCCCATCTGCCCTACAATCCTGACCGTGTTGTCCAAATCTTCCTCTTGCAGGGGCGGCGCGGGACCCAAAGGCACGACTTTACCTTCTCTCAGGGATCTCCTGACCCTTTCCCTGCCTACTTCGGCGTGAATCAAGGCCAGCCTGAAATGCAGGTTCTTCCGCCGCGATACCTCCATTATGAGATCATAATCTCTTTTCAAGTGGGGTTCTCGGTATTTTACGGCTAACCGCAGCTTCCATAATTAATTCCAGATCCCGCTTTACAGCATTCCGGTTTGTAAAAGATTCCCCGGCGCCCAGGTAATACGGGCCCGGGTCGGTAGAACCCGCATCTACGGCTATGGCATGAGGTCGCTCTTTTAAACCCTCATAGAACGAATCAAGCGGAAATCCATACCCAAGGATAGCCGTTGGGGATAAAATTAGCATCTCTTTCATCGCAGTCATCGCAGCACCCTCCTTTCCTGATCATTTTATCACTGCCGGAGGGAAAATCAACACTATAAAAACCACGATTAAACAGCGTTTCCGGGTAAAATAAATAGGAGTATTTTCGCTATAAACTATAATAGAAGGTGACTGCTATGAAATATGTGGTTTTACTGGGCGACGGTATGGCCGACAAGGAAATAGCCGGTCTGGACGGGAAAACACCCCTTCAGTATGCCCGCACACCTAACATGGACTTCCTGGCATCCAAAGGAAAAATCGGAATGGCCGTGACTGTACCGGAAGGATTTCCCCCGGGGAGTGACGTTGCCAACCTTTCGGTGATGGGGTATGACCCGCAAAAATACTATACCGGACGTTCTCCCCTGGAAGCGACCTGGTTACGCTTTCCGGAGAGGACATCTATGAAGATAAAATAATGGTGGATTATAGCGCCGACGAAATCACAACCCGCGAGTCCGGGGAATTAATCAGGGAAGTCAATATACGCCTCGGCAACGAGGAATTGTGTTTTCACGCCGGATTTGGATTCAGGCACCTCCTGGTGTGGAAAGGCGGGACCACCGGCACGGACCTCACACCGCCCCATGACATATCAGGACGGGTTATCGCGCCTCACCTGCCCAAAGCCGAGGGCAGCGAAACACTTTTACGTTTAATGAAGGAAAGCAATACATTTTTATCCGGCCATCCGGTCAACCAGAAAAGGATCGCGACGGGATTAAGACCGGCTAATGCCATTTGGTTCTGGGGCCAGGGGAAAAAACCCGCGCTGCCAAAGTTTTATGACAAGTACCGCCTTACCGGATCCGTAATATCGGCAGTCGACCTGATCAAAGGTATCGGTGCCTGCGCCGGCCTGGATGTGCTGGCCGCCATGAATGAACTGGCAAAGGGCAAGGATTTCATTTATGTCCACATTGAGGCGCCGGACGCGGCGTCACACAGGGGAGAGGTCGAAACCAAGATTAAGGCCATTGAAATGGTGGATTCGGTGCTGGGCATGATTTTAGAAGGACTTAATCAATACGATACCTATAAAATAGCGCTGCTGCCTGACCATCCAACCCCAATCAGCACCTTAACTCATTCAAACGATCCGGTGCCGTTTGCCATCTACACCAAAGGGCAAGACAACAAAAACGAAATCCAGACCTTTAGCGAAGATGCCGCGGCAAGTAGCGGCTTAGTAATCCCCGGGCATGAATTGATGGACTACTTCATCCGGGGTTAATTTAAAAAAAGCCGGTACTGCAAGATAACAGCCTGCTTTGCCGGTTATTAATCTAATAGATAGACAACGCCTAAGTAAGGTGGTATTATTTAGTTTGTTAATAATTAAATGCGCCGGTTGTTTAGTATCTTAAATAGTAACGGCAAGGGGTGCCCTTGTGGAACAACAAAGTACAGCCAACCGGGATTCGTTCTGGGTACCGCTAATGGTAGTAGTAATCGGCGCTTTCGCTGCTATACTAAATAATAGCTCCATAAACGTAGCGCTCCCCAAATTGATGGCCATTTTTGGTGTACAGGCTGACAAAATCCAGTGGATTTTAACTGCATATATGCTTGTTTCAGGAATGGTTATCCCGGTTTCCGGTTATCTCGGCGACAGGCTTGGCACGAAGCGGGTTTACCTGGTTTCTATGTTAATTTTCACAGCAGGCTCCGTGCTGTGCAGCCTAGCCTGGAACAACGGATCGATGGTGGCGGCCAGGGTGATCCAGGGGATCGGTGGCGGGGCGATGATGCCCATCAGCATGGCCATCGTATACAGGATCGTGCCCAGGGAAAAAATAGGACTTGCTCTGGGCGTCTGGGGTATGGCGGCAGTATGCGCACCGGCCATAGGCCCCACCCTGGGCGGTTATATCGTCGATCATTTCAACTGGCGGTTTCTTTTCACGATCAACGTTCCCGTAGGAATTATCGGCGTAGTCCTGGTCCACCTTTTGCTACCTGAAAGCCCGCTACAAAAGGGCTCAAAACTAGACGTCCCGGGTTTTCTCCTGTCCACGGCAGGTTGTTTTACCCTACTCCTGGCGTTGAGTCAAGGCCACAAGGAAGGCTGGACATCGTTTTATATTGTTACCCTTTTCGTCTTCTCATTCTTTGCCCTGCTCCTGTTTATTATTGTTGAACTCACCCAAGAAAACCCGATGCTAAACTTAAGGCTGTTTAAAAATACTGTGTTTTCCATAAGTGTCTTTGCCGGCAGCATGATCACAATCGGGCTTTTTGGCGGGGTGTTTTTAATACCCCTTTTCACTCAGAACCTGATGTTGCTTACACCTTTTGACACCGGCCTGCTACTGATGCCGGCCGCCCTGGCAACAGCTGTAATGATGCCAATCAGTGGTTTCCTGTTCGACCGCTTCGGAGCTAAAACCCTGGTTGTAGTAGGACTGATCATTACAGCTTGGGGAACGTGGAATTTGCACCACATCAATATTAATACAAGTAACGCCAAAATAATCTTTGACACGGTATTCAGGTCCATCGGCATGGGCCTGGCCATGATGCCGGTCACTACCGCCGGCATGAACACCGTCCCCATGAACCAAATCGCAAGGGCTTCCGCCTTAAATAATGTTATTCGCCAGGTAGCAGGCTCCTTTGGTATAGCCATACTTACCGCTACAATGCAAAACAGGCAGGTCTTCCACTATGCCCGCCTATCGGAATCCATATCCATAGACTCCCACGCCGCCTCTATAGTCAGCCAGTTACAAGGCTACCTTGCGGGTGCCGGGGTAGGATCGGGCGCCGGTAGCGCCGCGTTGTCCGTCATCAGCGCAGCTGTCGCCCGGGAATCTATGGTCCGTGCCATAGACGACACTTTTATTCTAGCCACAATCTTTATCCTAATAGCCATACCGTGCGGGTTCTTTCTCGGCAAACCCGGAAAAAAGGCTAAAAAACCGGCCCCGTCGCCAGGCCTGTCTAAAAACGGTAATATAGCGGCAGGGAATGCCGCAAACTAAACTAACATTTTGGCGTCTCTCAAGGTTTTATTGGGGGATTTTATACTCATCCCTGCGGGGCGCCGGTCCAACGAGCATACAGATAGCCGTGCCAAGCAGGGAAATCACCGCAGCCGTCATAGCCCCCCCCCGCCAATTGAACCACTGGCGGTTTTGGCTGACTGGTTTGGGCAACACTCTTAATGACCTGAATTAAATAAAAAACATAGCCCCACATTCACTGAGGGGCTAAATAGTAATAAATACCGGCAAACTGTTGCATAAGAAAAGATCTACCCTTGATCCAGTTCAAATACTTTGTGCAAGGCACGGACAGCATTCGCGGCTTGTTCATCTTTTACTATACAAGAAACCTTTATCTCGGAGGTGCTGATCATTTCCAGGTTAATCCCTTCTCTATAAAGCGCCTCGAACATCGTGGCCGCGACACCGGGATTGCTGGCCATACCGGCGCCTACAATAGAAACCTTGGCCACACCTTCGTCGTGTGTATAGCCGTCGGCGCCCAAATTCATTTTTAGGCTTTCCACAACCGATAGCGCTTTTTTCAGGTCCGCTTGCGAGCAGGTAAAAGAAATGTCATTCCTTTCATCGCGCATGGCGCTTTGAATGATCATGTCGACGTTGATGTTTTTATCCGCAAGGGCCTTAAATAAGGTAAAAGCAATACCCGGCTTGTCAAAAACATTAAAAATACCGATCTTAGCAGCATTCATATCGCACGCCACCCCTGTTACCACATGCGACTTTTCCAAGTAATCCGCCTCCTTTACTACCGTTCCGTTATTATAGTTAAAGCTTGAACGCACATGCAGCGGCACGCCATACTCCATAGCCAATTCCACTGCGCGGTGATGAAGCACGACTGCCCCCAGGTTGGCCAACTCAAGCATTTCTTCGTAGGAAACCGCCTCCAGTTTGCGGGCTTCGGGAACAAGGCGCGGGTCGGTGGTATAAACACCGTCAACATCGGTATAAATCTCGCACAAATCAGCTTTTAGCGCTACCGCGAGGGCAACCGCAGTAGTATCGGAACCGCCCCTGCCCAGTGTAGTAATGTCGCCTAAACGGTCAACCCCCTGAAAACCGGCTACCACTATAATATTTTTCCGCTTCAATTCTACCCGAAGGCGACCGGTATTGACATTTAATATCTTTGCCCTGGTATGCGAACTGTCCGTTAATATTCCCGCCTGGGCGCCGGTTAAACAGGTTACCGGTTCCCCCATCTCATTTAAGGCCATAGCCAGGAGCGCTATGGAAACCTGTTCCCCGGTGGATAGGGCGACATCCATTTCCCTTTCCGGGGGACACCCGGTTATTTCCTTTACAAGTTGAATTATCTCGTCGGTTGTGTCCCCCATTGCCGACACAACTACCACAACTTCGTGGCCCTCGGCACGGGTAGCGGCAACCCGCCGGGCTACCCGGCGAATGCGTTCGGCGTCGGCGACTGAACTGCCACCGTATTTTTGAACTACAATCATTAAGTAAACCGCCTTCCTTTACTTTACTTCCAACGCCCTAGCCCCGACGGGGCTAGGTTTTAGGATCATCACCCTTGATTTTACACCGTTGGCACGGAAGGTGTCGCCCATGACACGGGCAATCAATTCCAGGTTGGAGTCTGCAAAGGCAACCAGCGAAGGCCCCGCCCCGCTTAAGGTAACACCCCTCGCCCCGGCCAACTTTGCCGCAGCCAGTACTTTTTTCAATCCCGGAATCATGGGTGAGCGAAAAGACTGGTGGAGCCGGTCTTCCATCGCCACGCCCAAAAAACTTAAATCACCCTGCTGTAACGCCGCCACCAACATGGCCACACGCCCTATGTTAAAAACCGCATCTTGAAATGATACCTGATTGGGAACAGCATCCCTGGAAGTCTTGGTAAATAGAGTAAAATCCGGCGATGCCACCACGCATTTCAAACCGTGAGGGGGCTTAATTTTTAAACATTTAATTTCGCCGTCCGCCCCAACCGCGACGACTATTCCACCCAACACGGCTGGCGCTACATTATCCGGATGCCCTTCAATAGATCCGGCTAGGGTAATAATTTCTTTTGTAGAGAGCTTCCCTCCGGTAAGCAGGTTGGCGGCGATAATCCCTCCGACAATGGCCGCAGCGCTACTGCCAAGCCCACGCGCCAGTGGGATCTGGTTTAAAAGGCGAAGCCTTAAACCAGCCATGGAATAACCAACCTGGTTAAACACGCACCGGGCAGCCTGATAAACCAGGTTGCTCTCATCCCTTGGAATATCCGCCGCGCCTTCTCCTGATATTTCAATGGAAAGTCCACGGGAGGCGGTAACCATCTCAACAGTATTATAAAGTTCCAGCGCCATACCCAGGCAATCGAAACCAGGACCCATATTTGCCGTGGTGGCAGGTACCTGAACTCGGATCATTAGAGACATTCCTCCAGCAAAAAACAAGGTATGGTAATTATCATGGGCTACTCGCCCATGCATATTGCCCTTGGTAGAAAAACGTTACCGGTCGATTTAAGGCGCGGCGCCTTCATCTAATTCCTCTACCCTGATTACACTACAAATTTCATTTACAGAAGACAATTCCCGAATTGATTGGAGCGCTTTTTGTAAATTTTTTTCAAACACTTCATGTGTAACAAGCACCAGTTCAGCGAATTGCCCTGCGGTATGCTGGATCACCGAAGCCAGGCTGACATCATTATTGCCGAAAATAAAAGCTATGCCTGCCAGCACCCCCGGCCTGTCGGCAACACTTAAACGGATATAATATTTAGTTTTAGTTAAGCCCATTGGTTTTACTTGTTTTTCTTCAAAACAGGTGCAGCTGATCATCCCTGACACATTATTAAGAATATTGCGGGCGGCGTCCATAACATCGCCCACTACTGCGCTAGCGGTGGGCATCTCTCCTGCCCCGCGGCCATAAAACATAACGTCCCCGACAGCATCTCCGCTGATGAAAATAGCATTGTAAACATCATTCACAGAAGTCAGGGGATGATTTTTTGGCAGCAGGGCCGGGTGCACCCGCGCCTCGACACCTTCCTTGCCCTCCCTGGCGATACCGAGAAGTTTTACAATATAATTCAAATTAGAAGCATGCGCGATATCTCTCGCCGCAACCCCGGTGATCCCTTCAACAAACACCTGGTCCAAAGAAACCCTGGTATTAAAAGCGATAGAAGCGAGAATTGCCAGCTTGCGTGCCGCGTCATGGCCCTCCACATCGGCGCTGGGGTCCGCTTCGGCGTATCCCAGAGACTGCGCTTCACTGAGCGCCTGCTGAAAATCAAGTCCTTCCTTGCTCATCCTGGTCAACATATAGTTGGTAGTACCGTTTATAATCCCTACCACCTGCCGGATCCGGTTGCCCGCAAGGCACACTTTCAATGGCCTGATGATAGGTATTCCGCCGGCTACACTGGCCTCAAACAGCAAATCACGATTGGCGATCCGGGCGGTCGCGAAGAGTTCCTTGCCGTGCGCGGCAATCATGTCTTTGTTGGCAGTGACCAGGCTTTTGCCCTGTTCCAACGCCCGCAGGGAGTATTTTAAAGCGGGATCTATCCCACCCAACACTTCCACCACAATATCGATGCCGGGATTGTCAATAACTTCACCGGCATCGGAAGTCAAAAGCCCTTCTTCCAATTCAACCCCCCGGTCCTTTGTGATATCTCTCACCAGGATCTTTTTAACCGCCAGGGTCGCCCCTATTTTTTGTTTTATACCGGCTTGGTTATCCTTTAGTATACGGTAAACGCCCCGGCCAACGGTACCCATGCCCAGCAGGCCGACACTGATTGTTCTTTCGGACAATTTACACTCCCCCTTTTGTAAACACGTCAAAACCTACAAGCCCGTTTGTCTTCGAATTGACATAATCTATGGCCTCTGGTAGTCATTATAGCATTGGCGCTTGACGCAGGCAACGAAAAAAACAGCCGTCTTAAAAACCTTACTTTGTCTAGAGAGCACAGCAATTCTCATGAATTTAGATAAATATACCGCCAAGTCATACTATTTATTGATGACAATGACAGGTAACATGTGTTATATCGTTAGCAGCGATTTTTGAGCCCTTGTTCAAAAAACGGGGGAGATTTAAGAGATAGCGGGGGAGACTTTTTAAGGCACAACGCGCCAAGTTTGACCGGGCTCGAAATTGAACCGGTTCGATACAAAGGACTAATGCTGATCTGTGTATTATTGCATTAAGTTAACTTACCCGTTTTTAAATAAAAAAACCGGCCTGGTGACCGGTTTAATCTATTAGATTATGATACAGATCAGGCCACCGGAACCCTCGTTGACGATGCGCTGGAGAGTTTCCCGCAACTTGACCTGGGCATTTTCCGGCATGCGGTGGAGTTTGTTTTGAATGCCCTCCCTCACCAGGTCGTGCACTGATTTACCAAATATCTCAGACTTCCAAATTTTCTGCGGGTCATCCTCAAACTCCCTGAGCATGTACTGCACCAGTTCCTCACATTGTCTTTCGGTACCGATAATCGGGGTGATCTCAGTGGTGATATCGGCCTTGATCATGTGGATGGACGGGGCGCTGGCTTTTAGTTTGATCCCAAAGCGGTTGCCCTGGCGGATAAGTTCCGGTTCTTCCAGGACTAGGTCGTCCAGGCTTGGTGTAACCACACCGTAGCCGTCTCCTCTAACTTCATCCAGGGCGCCGGCCACCTTGTCATATTCCCGCTTGGCGACGCTGAGGTCCCTGACCAAGCGGAACAGATCTTTTTCGCCTTCAATGCCAAAGCCGGACTGCTCACTCAGTACCTGGTAGAATAGCGACGGACTAGACGTAATAGCGATTGCCGCCGACCCTGTGCCCATATCCATGCTGCTTAGCCTGACCTGATCAACAAAATCATAATCAGCTAGAGATTCAACCGCCCCGTTTACATCTCTCAAACGGTGGACATTCTTAACAGTATCCTGGATTGATTCCTCAAACTTTTGGCGTAGCCAATGCTTGAGCTCCAGTTCCTCCACCCAGGCCGGGAGGCTGATATTAACCTCGTTAACCGGAAATTCATACAATAGCTTCTCTAGAATATTTAGAATATCGGCATTATTCATCTGGGCGCAGTCAACAGGAATAACCGGCACGTCATATTTTTCGCTTAATTCAGCGGAAAGATTGACGTTTTCCTCGCTTGCGGCAGCGGTACTGTTAAGCAGCACAAGAAAAGGCCGGTTGATGTTTTTTAATTCTTCAACAACCCTTTCCTCGGCCTCAACATAATTTTCCCTGGGGATGTCTGTAATAGATCCGTCGGTGGTAATAACCAGCCCCATTGTGGAATGCTCGGAAATAACCTTCCTGGTCCCTATTTCAGCGGCTTCCTGAAAGGGGATGGGTTCCTCAAACCATGGTGTGGAAACCATCCGCGGTCCTTCTTCCTCCTCGTAGCCAAGGGCGCCTTCCACACGATATCCTACGCAATCCACCATGCGAATTTTAATATCCAAGTTTGGTGTTACTTGAACATCAACGGCCTCGTTGGGGATAAACTTGGGTTCGGTTGTCATTATCGTCCGTCCGGCAGCGCTCTGGGGCAACTCATCTTTAGCCCTTTCCCTGTCATATATATTTTGCATTTTGGGAAGCACCATCAATTCCATAAAGCGTTTGATAAACGTTGATTTTCCGGTACGAACGCCCCCGACAACACCAAGGTATAAATCACCCCCGGTACGTTCCGCAATATCGCGGAAAATATCGTTCATTTCCATGTACACACTCCCTTCCTTAAGAATTATAAAGGCATATCTATGTTAAAAAATGCATCCCTCCCCACGTCCGTAAAAATCAAATATCGAATACCTCCCGTGAAACCTAGTCCACGTCTATAATTTTCCAATGGCATACAATAACAATATATATATATGAGCTTGTTGGTCGATTATTCCCCGGCAAATTAAAAACCCTAAAAAGATCCGCTATTCCCCGTGTAGCGCATCCCCGAAAAGAAGTTATTACTTTAATCCACAAAAAAAAGTGCGAAAGAATTCGCACTTGCCAAAAGATTAATCAGTATTGCGTTTATAACTAATGTTTTATCCTACGAATTGCCGCCGCAGCCAAGGCCACTTCCTCCATCTCATGGGTTTTGCCCCTGGTCATCAGGTTCTTTACCGCAATACCGGGGGATAAGCCTTCAAAGAGCACCCGGTAAGTCTGGTCGGTGATGGGCATTTCAACGTTAAGGTCCCTGGAAAGCCGCCTGGCTGCGCGGGTAGTGCGCACTCCCTCTACCACCATCCTTACTTCCTCTAGGGCTTCCTCCACCGGTTTACCCCTGCCAATAGCAATGCCGGCCCGCCGGTTGCGGCTATGCATACTGGTACAGGTCACAATCAGGTCGCCCACACCGGCCAGCCCGGCAAAGGTGAGTGGATTGGCGCCTACAGCAAATCCCAAACGAGTAATTTCCGCTAATCCGCGGGTCATAAGGGCCGCCTTGCTGTTGTCACCGTAACCGAGGCCATCAGCTATACCTGTTCCCAGGGCAATAATATTTTTCAAAGCCCCCCCCAGTTCCACACCGGTGACGTCGGGGTTCGTATAAACCCGGAAATACTCACACATAAACAACTCCTGGACATATTCCGCACTTTCCATACAAGATGACGCTACCACCACAGCGGTAGGGACTCCCCTGCCCACTTCCTCAGCATGGCTGGGACCGGAAAGGACAACATACCTGCGGAGCATATCCACGCCGGCCTCCTGGGCAAAGGCCTGTGACAAGCGGCACAGGCTTTCTTCCTCAATACCCTTAGCCACGTTAATCAATATTGCTCCTGCGGGAAGAAAAGGCCCGGCTTTACGCAAGACTTCCCGGAAAGCATGAGAAGGAACACCGAAAACCACCGCCTCCGCCCCATGCAGCACTTGTTGCAGATCGCCATATGCTTCTATACCGATCGGGAGCGTCACATCCGGTAGAAATATTTGGTTTTCCCGCATCTCATTAATCTGTCCAATCAATTCAGGTACAATAGACCACATGCTTACGGAATAACCCTTTTTTGCCAGGAGCACGGACAGGGCGGTAGCCCAGCTTCCCGCGCCTAAAACACCTATTTTCTTATGCACTGTTAAAAAGATCCCCCTTTCCGGCAACGGCCAGACAAACTTGCAAACGCCATGGCGTTATCTTCAACGAATATATCCCTTTCAATTTGCTTTTTGCCGTTAACGGTTTTTTCTACCGATTTCGATTTTTGGCTCAGTCCCTGCCGCCAGCCGTTTAATATTTGGAATGTGTTTATATATGGCAAATGCAGCTGCAAAAACACCCAATACCAGGTAAGCCGTCTCCAGGTGAAAGGCCAGCATTAATAAAGGAATTGAAATAATACCGGTAATTGAGCCTGCGGATACATATTTGGTAATGCCTACCACGGCAAACCAGACTACTCCTGCAAAGGCTACCACCGGAAGGGAAATAGCGGCAAAAACACCAGCCCCGGTGGCAATTACCTTGCCGCCCCGAAACCCTAGAAATAACGACCAGCTATGCCCGGCCAACACCGCCATACCTGAAAAGACTACCAGCGAGGGGCCGCCGAAGTGCCGGGCCAGTATTACCGCCAGCGCCCCTTTTCCCATGTCCCCGGCCAAGGCGACAAGCCCGGGCGCCGGACCGGCGCTTCGCCATACATTTGTAGCGCCTACATTGCCGCTGCCGCACCGGCGAATGTCAATCCCCTTCCAATAACGGGCAACAAGGTAACTGACTGGTATGGAACCAATCAGGTAACAAGCTGCTACAACGAAAAAATCAATCATTTATGCCTCTCCTTTTGCGCAGGGTAAAACGGACCGGGGTCCCCTCGAAACCATAGGCCGCTCGAATTTGATTTTCCAGGTAGCGCAGGTAAGAAAAGTGCATCAACTCCGGGTCATTAACAAATAAAATAAACCGTGGCGGCTTGACCCCGCCCTGGGTAGCGTAAAGGATTTTCAACCGCCTGGCCTTGTCCGCCGGGGGGGGATTCCGTAGAGCCGCTTCCTTGATTAAAATATTTAGGTCGGCAGTGGAAATTCGCAACGTGTGCTGTTCTGCGACAAAGTCCACCAATTCCAGCACTTTGGAAACACGTTTTCCCGTTAGCGCGGAGGTGAAAATGAGGGGAACATACTGCATAAACCCCAACTCCTGCCGAATCCTTTCCGTGTAGCGATCCATAGTCCGCCCGTCTTTTTCCACTAGATCCCACTTATTCACAACCACTATTGAAGCTTTGCCTGATTCATGCGCATAACCGGCTATACGCTGGTCCTGTTCCGTTACCCCTTCCAGGGCATCCAACATTACCAAAACGACATCGCTGCGGTCAACCGCCCTTAAGGCGCGGATCACGCTGTATTTTTCAGCCTTCTGGCCGATCTTGCCCCTGCGGCGCATACCGGCCGTGTCAATTATAACATAGTGCTTGCCGTCCAGATCGAAAGGAGTGTCGATAGCATCCCTAGTAGTGCCTGGAATATCGCTGACAATAACCCGCTCCTCCCCCAGAATAATATTAACCAGGGAAGACTTGCCCACGTTAGGCCGCCCGATCACAGCTATTTTAATCACATCCGGGTCATTGCTTTCTTCCGTAACCGGCGGCAGCAGCTCGATCAGCTCGTCTAAAAGATCACCTGTATTCAGACCCTCCGCAGCGGAAATAGGGACCGGATCGCCCAGGCCCAGCCTGTAAAAATCATAGATATGCGCAGGGGATTCAAAATTCTCAACTTTATTGGCAACCAGTATACATGGTTTATTAGAAGACCGGATCATGGAGGATACTTCATGATCACCCGGGTTCAAACCTGCCCTGGCATCCACCACAAAAAGGACGGCGTCGGCCTGCCCGACTGCAAGCTCGGCCTGGCGCCGGACACCCAGGCTGATCTCACCGCTCTCCTGGAAATCTAGGCCGCCGGTATCCACCAGGGTAAAGACGCGCCCCGACCATTCTGCATCCTGGTAAAGACGGTCCCTGGTAATGCCCGGTTCGCTCTCGACAATAGCTGTCCTGCTACCCACGATACGGTTAAAGAGCGTTGACTTGCCCACATTGGGCCGCCCTACGATTGCCACCACCGGTTTGGTCACCATTTTCACCTCACAACGTAACAAAACAATTTTATTGTTAACGGACCGGCCCCGAAAGGCTTTTCGGCCTGGATTATTAGCCGCATCTGCCAAGCAGGACCTCAACCAGTTGGCGAGGTCCCGCCACTGTTGCAACCCTTGTTTTTAAGCGGTTGGTCAGGTCCCCAGGGGTTAGGTTATCCAGAAAAACAGTTGCGTCTTTCTTTAACATAACGGATGGGAGCACGAGCAAATCACCTATTTCCCATGGAACAACCTGATTTAATATATCCGTGCCGGTAACCAAACCGGCAACTGTTACCTGTTTCCCGAAAAAATGATTTTCAATTGCCTTCACATTTACTTCCAGTCCCTTAACGCCGTTTAGCCTTGCTGCCACCGGGCCCAGAATTTTTTCCCCAAGTTGACCGGTTATGAGAGTGGCTTTTAAATTAAGGACCTCCTTAGGCAAAGTCTTTTCGATCTCCTGCCACTCGTCTAAAAAAAGGCGAGTGAGCCCTACTCCATTCTCCACCTGGGGAAAGCCGACATATCTTCTTGCCGGGGGAACCGGCTCGCCCGACTGTAGGTAAAACTCATCTGAGGCAAAAATAAACGGATATTTCATTTTCGCCATAAATTCTTCCTGCTTTAAATGTACCCACCGCACCAATTCGCAGGCTTCATCACCGGTAACAGCGCGCAAGGGATAACGGCCCCGCCTAAATCTAGTCAACCCGACCGGTACCACGGCCAGGGAGCTAACAGCCGGCCACAGGCCTGCCAGGTCGGCGACTGTCCTTTCTAACTCTCCACCACCATTTAATCCCGGACACAATACCACCTGGGTGTGCATCTCGATACCTGCTTTTGCCAGGTAGCTTAATTGCTTCAAAATCAGACCGGCCCTATCATTGCCCAGCATCCTTGTCCTCAGCTTTGGGCTGGTGGTGTGGACCGATATATATAACGGGCTCATTCGCTGCCCGATAATCCTTTGCAAGTCATTGTCACTAAGGTTGGTAAGGGTGATAAAATTACCGCTCCAAAAAGAAAGCCTGTAGTCGTCGTCCTTGATGTAAAGGGTTTCCCGCATGCCCGCAGGCATCTGGTCCACAAAACAAAAGAGGCACTTATTAGCACAACAGCGGGTACGCCCGAACCCCCCGGCGCCAAAGTCGATGCCCAGGATCTCGTCGTAATCCTTTTCCACATCCAAGATCCATTCCTCGCCGCCGGCTTTTTTTATGTCAATGCTAAGATTTTCTTCTGCCTCCAAAAAACGAAAATCTAGCAAGTCGCGTACCGGTTCCCCGTTAATCGCCACCACCCGGTCGCCCGGCGCCAACCCTAATTCACCGGCGATACTATCCGGCTCTACCCGGAATATTTCCAGCCCCGTTATCATTGGGGTACCCCCCCCTGCCTTTTCCTTACAAATGCCACTACAAATAAAAATAGCATTAGCCCGGTTAAATTACTAATATTATTATCTTTAATCATTATCTATAATTTCCATAATGCAGTCAAGGAGGATTTGCCCGGCCAGCTCTTACATTTACTACCGGCAGCACAAACCCTGATAATTATACCCGCGCTAATGCTTCACTAGAACATAGGTCCCATTCCCTAGGTCGTGTACCATAGCATTCAGTATTCCCGATAAACTAACGGCCATCCTTTCTTGCTCATCCTCATTATGCGTCAAAAAGACAGGCGCGCCATAATACACTTGGCTTTTATCGAGGGTAACGACAGCCAGTATTTGTTCTGTGGACAATTCTATCAGCCCTTATCCATTTTTTTTGCTACATCTATACTTGAACCGGCGTTTAGCGGTTTACTCCTGGCGCTTTCCAGCACGGGGGTTAGCTTAACTGCCGCTATGAACCGCTCCATATCTTTTACCATCGGCACAATGAAGAGACCAACCTCCCCGGTGTCCGGATTTTTCCTGGCTAGAGGGGTAAACTCCGGTATGTCGACGTCCTTTTTTGTCCCTAGGATGGCGGCGGCGGTAAAAGCAATAGCCCTGCGCTGGCCGATATCATGGATAGTAGCCCTGGCGTTACCATCCTTTGGTATGATTTTCACAGCCAGCCCGTCTCTAATTATTTTCTCCCGCATGGGCTTTAAACCTATGTTTACAATACTTATTTCATCCACCATGAGAATTGGGCCGTCAAAACTTATTCGCGCCGGTACGACTGTGCACATGTCACCGATAACCTCACCGGACATAAAGTAAAGGCTGGTTAAAAAAGCGAAAAACGCCGTAACGACGGCGATAGGCAAACCCCAAAACTGGGCGGCCAGGCTGGTTAAAAAAGATGTCCCCATCACCAGGTAATTTCTAGCCTCGAACGTGCGGGCAATACCTTCTATATAATCCAGGCCCCGGCTGACAAGTTCACTTTCCTCAAGGCTTTCCAAGGTTTTACGCTCCATGTTGCGGATTTCCCGGAATTGTTGCGCCGCCAAGGCTAAAAAAGTAACTGCCGTGAAGTCGGGTTTTAAGATTGCCGGAACCGCTACGGCCCCCAGCGCTGAGGCAATAAATCCCAGGAAGGCGTGCGCCAGGTAGCCGTGCGGGTAACCCGGATATTGCCGGTAGTCTATCCTGAGCAAGACAACGCGTGTAGCGGTGCCGGATAAAACCCCGGCCAGGATAACCATGAGGTGTTCCGGCATATAGCCCGGCATGTTAGGTATCGTCGCCCCGATCGGGACTTTCGTCCCGGGCGCCGGGTTTGCGCGCGGCCCTGCGGCCTCCGAGCATGGTAATCTCCCTACCAAAGCTGGATATGTTTTTCTTAACGTTATCCCAGTTACCGGAAATAATCAGGAGGTAGCCTACTCCGCCAACAACAGTCAGCCCCAAAACCCAACCTAGCGCCTTCCATGCCCCCCCGGCACCGGTGGTTGGTTTAGCGGCGGGCGCCGACGGAGGCGCAACGGGGGTCCCGCCGGTAATCCCAAGGACGGTCGGAACAGATTCAGAAAACATAGAAACACCCCGCTCGGCTTCCTCTCCGCTGTTGGTATGGGTGCCGGCCTCAATCAAGAGGGCTGTGTGCATCAAGTCCTGGTTGTAATCCCCTTTTCCCACAAAGATTTCTTTTACTACTTTCGGATGCATGTTATTTGCCGCCGACATCATCCGCTTGGCAAAATCCATGTTGGCCTCCATCTTAGGATTTTCCCTACCCACAACCAACCGGAGCTTTGCTACTTTTTTCCCGTCAATTTCCGCTCTATAATAAGTGGGGTCGGGCACACCATCGCGGTGTATGTCAAAAATCGCCGCCGGGCCGCTTTTTAACAGGTTTGCCGCCGTCCGGCGGGAGCGCACGTAAGCGTTGTTGTCATGCGGGTCGTGTGGAGTCTGGTCATAGTTTACCTGGATCCCCTTGCCCTGGAGTACATCCACCATGACCTTACCTACCCTATAGATACCGCCCTTAAAGGGAATGGATTCTGTTCCGTCTGTAGGCACATAGGATTCATCGGTGTGAGAATGGTAAACAGCTATGTTCCCCTTTCTTTGTTCCGCCGTACTCTTTGCCACCGGCGCTACCTGCCCGGCGTAAAGCTCATTATAAGAGACTATTTGGGGGTCCATACCTAGAAATTTGGCTTCCGCCCTTTCTCCCTGGACCTTTCCGATCCGGTAGCTGCGCCCCTCGGAAGTGTAAAGCTCATCACCCACGAATATTGTCCGGGACATCATACTCAGCATGTTTCCCTCTTCGTCAACAATTGTTGTAAACATGCCGGTCAGGTGATCGGGGGTTTCCTTGTTGAAAAATCCCGCTGTGGTTAGGGCCGCCTGGAAACGGGAGTTTTTCGTAGCGCTAAAAAGAACCACGGCAACCGTCGCTATGATTAAAAAAACAACGGCTGCATTTTTAATTCTAGTTATTTTGCTCATCACTTATTTCAACCACCTTTCCCCGATCTTTTTGCGATACGGGTATATCCCCACCCTTAGCCTCGCCCTCCGGACCCGGCGCTTCCAACTCCGGTTTTTTCAAACCCTTTAAAAGTTCCGGCGGGCGACCTTTTGTAGCCGGTCCACCCGATAGTCGTTCCAGGGATTCCCCGACAAGTTCGGCCAGCAGTACCGCTATGATGCCTGCCAGGACAATAGCGTCAAAAGCACCGGCGCCACCGACGCTAACGGCATATCCGGCAGGAGCGCCTTGGTTTAAAAGCCATCCATAATGAAAAATGTCCACTAATAAGACACCTAAAGTAGCCGCAACAAAAGCGCCTCTTCTGGACCTGCCGAAGATGTAGGCCACTATACCGCCCACTAGGGGATAAAGGTAAATGGCGTCCAGTACGGCAAAGCGTCCCGCCGGTTCCGCCGTAGACCCGGCGTTGATCAGGGAACCGACAATATAGACAACGACTGCCGTAGCGACTGCTCCTACAGACGCGCGGGTCCTTTCTTTAGAGCTACCGGCCCTGACCAGGAGATAGATCGCGAGACCGAGAGGGACCAGAGCGCCTCCGACATTTACGGAAGTGTTGAAAGGCAGAAAAGGCAGCGGGACATTGATAAAACTACCGACAATGATAGCGCCTATGATCACCAGCGCTCCCCGGTCGGAAAGCCTCATCCTGTCCAGGACACGGTGAGCCAGGCCAAGGTAAATAAGTATTGACACAACAATTAAGATAATTATACTGATGGGAAATTGCTCCAAACGCTCCAGCCTCCTCATTGTTGGAAATTTCAAGATTAGGCTGTCCATTTAGTCTCAAATTATGCAAAAAAGCCGCCTGTTTATAGGCGGTGTCTTTTTTATCCTATGAAAAAATTAGTGCGGTTATACACCGCACTAATTGCTAAAAAATTATAAAACTTATATAGTTTAATGCCGGTTTCTAGTCCTTTTTATTGTTCCTGCTGGTTTTCCACATCTTGTTCTTGTTCTTCTTCCTGCTTATCAAACAAGTTACCCACCACGTCTCCGATTGTAACCCCGTTTGATGATTCCTGCGTTTTATCCCCGCTATAGTCGCGATATTCCTTGTCCTGCTTTTCCTTGGCCACTTCCCGTATGGAAAGACGGATACGCTTTTCAGTGGGGTCAACACTCAGCACTTTAACGTTAACCTCTTCACCTTCAGTCACAACCTCATCAGGTTTGGCTACATGCCTATCGGCCAGGTGGGAGATATGGACCAGCCCTTCAACGCCGGGTTCCAGTTGCACAAATGCGCCAAAAGGCGCCAACCGGACTACTTTGGCTTTGATAATACTGCCCACGGTATACTTTTCTTCAACCGTATCCCAAGGATTCGGCAGCACCTGCTTTAATCCCAGGGAGATTTTTTCATTTTCCCGATCCACCCTTAGCACCATCACTTCAATCTCATCGCCCACCTTGACCACTTCCGAGGGGTGGTTGATCCGGTACCAGGACATTTCTGAAATATGCAACAGGCCGTCCACACCACCAATGTCCACAAAAGCGCCAAATTGGGTCAGCCGTCGCACAACCCCTTTAACAACCTGGTTTTCCTGTAGAGTATCAAGCATCTCCTGGCGTAGCCGGGCATATTCTTCCTCCAGTACCGCCTTGCGTGATAATATTACCTTTTTTCTTCCACGGTTCATCTCAATCACACGGGCTGAAATCGTCTGGCCGAGGTATTTTGAAAGGTCTTCCACATAGCCTCTTTCCACCAGGGAAGCCGGCAAAAACGACCGCACTCCCACATCCACCAAGAGGCCGCCCTTGACCACATCCCTGACAATTCCCTCCACAGGCTCCTCGGAATCCAGCGCTTCTTCCACCCTAACCCAGGCTTTTTCCGCTTCAGCTTTTTCCTTGGACAGTATTAGTTTTCCTTCGTTGTCCTCTGCTTTCAACACGTATACCTCTATCTCATCCCCCACTTTTACAATATCCTGGGGGGAACTTACATCACAGCAGGACAGTTCCCTAATAGGGATAATTCCCTCCGACTTGGCGCCAACATCGACCATCACCTCATCCGGACCAACGTGGACCACCGTACCTGTCACAATTTCACCATGGCGTACGGCCTTTACTTCCATCGCGTCTTGCATTTCTTCTTCCTGGTCGATCTTTTCTTCAAACTCGCTCATTCGTTTCCTTACCTCCTCTATAATCCAGTCAGGTGTGGACGCACCCGCTGTCAACCCCGCTACCTTTAATCCCCTAAACCATACCGCATCCAGCTCCTTAGCCGTCTCGACATGGTAGGATGGCGTCCCCATCGCCCGGCAAATACCGGCAAGCTTTCTGGTGTTAGCGCTGTTGGCGCCCCCAACCACAACCATGACATCAACCTGCCGGGCTAGTTTCTGGGCAGCTAACTGCCGCTCGGCTGTCGCCTTGCAAATGGTATTGCATACCTTAATTTCAAGGAACACGCCCCGCATGGCCATGACAACCGCCTCGAAGTTTTTCAGGGGTTGTGTGGTTTGGGCCACCACCCCTACCGCTCCCTTTATTTCGAGCCGGGAAACTTCTTCGGGACATTCCACAACCAGCGCCTTGCCACCAGTCCAGCCAACAATTCCCTGCACCTCCGGGTGGTTATTGTCACCGACAACCACCACCTGGTAACCTTCCTCCGTCAGATCACGGGCAAGGACTTGCGCCCGCCGGACATATGGACAGGTAGCGTCCACAATATTTAAACCTTTATTGGCGGCGATATCCAGCAAGGCCGGATCTACACCGTGTGACCTGATAACCAGCGTGCCCTCATGAATATCTTCAATATCCCCAATTTCTTTTATACCCATCTCTTCAAGGTAAGCTACCACCTGGGGATTGTGAATCAGCGGGCCAAGGGTGTAAATGGGACCGTCCCTATTACGCACAGTAGCCAGAGCCGTTTCAATTGCCCTATTCACGCCAAAGCAAAAACCAGCCTTGCAGGCTACCAGCACTTCCATAACATCACCGCTTCTTGCACATCCTTATACCATTCGCCTTTAAACTTATAATTTCCTTCTTTATTTAATAAATATCTATATATCAAGCAGGGCAGATATTTGTTCCATGATCATATCGCTGGCTTTTTCCAGGCCTGCCTTATTGACTTTTGTTCCGCCCGGGCTGGAAACAGGCCTGCCCACGTTGACTGTTATCTTGCCAAACACCCCCCTTGCGCCTTTGACCGCAATAGGAAGCATGGGGACTCCCGCTTTAAACGCAAGCATAGCGGCCCCAAGGTGAGGCTTTAACAATTCCCCCGTGTGACTCCTGGTTCCCTCCGGAAAAACTCCTACAACATGTCCGTCTTCCAGAAGCCTAACGGCTGTCCTGATGGCATTCCGGTCAGACTTGTCCCGCCGCACCGGAAACGCGCCGGAAATACGCATTACGTAGCCAACAACAGGAATATTAAAAAGCTCAGATTTGGCCATAAAATGGACCCTCCGGTTAAAAGCACAAATTATTACCACCGGGTCCCAGTAGCTGGTATGGTTGGCCACCAACATCATACCGCCGCTTGCAGGGAGGTTCTCGACCCCTCGTATTTCCCATCTCCTTAATACGAACAGGATGATTCGCACAAAAAGTTTGAGTGAACGGTAAATCAAGTTTTATACCTCCAGGTTTTAACGCGGGCAACAATCATCGCCACCACATGTTCTACCGAATGGCATGTGCTGTCGATTATTTCAGCATCCCGGGCCGGGGCAAGAGGGTCCTTTTCCCTCGATGTGTCGACCTGGTCACGCAAAATTATTTCTTCTTCCATCTGGCGCTGCCCTATAATATCTCCTTTTGCAGCTAGTTCCTCCCTGCGCCTCCTGGCCCTTTCTTCAATGGACGCAGTCAGAAAGATCTTAACGGGCGCGTCCGGCAAGACTGCGGTACCGATATCCCGCCCTTCCATTACCACCCCGCCTCCCACGGCCATAGCTTTCTGCAGTTCAACCATGCGCTTGCGCACCGACGGAACCCTGGCAAGCAGGGAAACGTTTCTTGATACTTCCGGGTCGCGAATTGCTTCCGTAACTTCTTCGTTATTTAAAAACACCTTTAGATCCGCATCCGCACCCGCCACAAGTTTTACCCGCGCCGCAGCGGCCAGCTGGTCAAGGCCGTTATAATCACTAAAATTTACTTCCTCGCGAAGCGCCTTTAATGTCACCGCCCTGTACATCGCCCCCGTATCTATGTATAGAAAACCGAGTTCTTTCGCCACCAGCTTTGCAACGGTACTTTTACCTGCCCCGGCTGGTCCATCTATAGCAATATTGGGACGTGATTTCATAGCCCCTCCTGGAAGCTTCATTTAATTCATTTGCTAATTTCGACATAGTTACTACTTTTCCTTTTTTGCAGCGAAATAAAAGCTCAAATTAGGAAAACCCTTCCGATTGTATTATTCTACCTTGATTTTTTTTAATACATCATTAAATCCAGGAAAGGACACAGCAATACATTCGGCCCCCCGCACTACTGTTTCCCCTCCGGCCAGCATCCCGGCTACAGCTGCCGCCATGGCAATACGGTGGTCCCCGTGGCTTTCACAAATACAGGCGTTTATCGTGCGCTTCCCCCTCACCATCAGGCCGTCCGGCCTTTCTTCCACAGCGGCCCCAAAACCGGTTAGCAGCCGGACTACAGCAGCTATCCGGTCGCTCTCCTTTACCTTTAGCTCGGCGGCGTCACGAATTTCCGTTTCACCCTCGGCCAGCGCAGCCGCCACAGCTAGGGCAGGTATCTCATCAATAAGGCGGGGGATTATTTCCCCTCCAAGCGATACGCCACATAGCCTTCCATTATAGCGCACCCGGATATCAGCCACAGGTTCACCGCCCTCCTGGCGGGTATTTAGCATTTCAATATGTGCGCCCATTTCTGCAAGCGCGTCGACAATGCCGGCCCTGGTGGGATTCACCCCTACCCCGGCCAAGATAAGGTCCGAACCCGGTATCGCCGAAGCCGCTACCATCAAAAAGGCGGCAGACGATATATCCCCGGGCACTTTAAGTACCCGGCCCGAAAGGCGTGGGCGGCCTTTTAGCCGTATGGCGCCGCCCGACACATCCACTTCCGCCCCAAAATACCTGAGCATCCGCTCGGTATGGTCCCTAGAGAGGTATGGTTCGGTTACCGCAGTCTCCCCTGCCGCAAAAAGACCGGCCAGCAAAACCGCCGACTTAACCTGGGCGCTTGCCACCGGGGAATAATAGTGGATCGGGTCCAGCCTGCCGCCCTGTATGGCCAGGGGCGCCAGAGCGCCGTCCTGCCTGCCGGAAATCCGCGCCCC
Organism: Pelotomaculum sp.; assembly: GCA_022839445.1. GTDB lineage: Bacteria > Bacillota > Desulfotomaculia > Desulfotomaculales > Pelotomaculaceae > JALHFC01. The sequence goes on along the minus strand of JALHFC010000006.1, from coordinate 20,970 downwards.
CATCAGTCCCAACGGGTGAGTTACCCTGGCCATAGGACGCCGGCGCAAGGAATCATCGCCGGTGATTACACTAAAGAATGGTTGCCCGGCCAAAACACCCAGGATCAGCCGCATGGTAGTGCCGGAATTGCCGGCGTCAAGGATGTCGCACGGCTCTCTCAGGCCATCCAATCCCCGGCCGGATACGGTAACAACCCCATCCTCCGGTCCTGTAATCTCCACTCCCAATTTTCTAAAGCAGGCAATGGAGGGCACCCAGCATTACCGCCCGGTGAGAGATGGATTTGTCCCCCGGTATAGCTACTGTACCCCGCAACCCGCAGACCGGTTTAATATACAGATCCAATGATTATACATCCTTTATATAACATTTTAAGCAACAACCTCATAGAAGGTCATATCTATTTATAAGGGCACGGTATGCCGTGCCCTTATAATCGCATAAAAGACTAACTACTAAAAAGTCGTCACACATCTACATATCCTTTAGCTCACTTGCGCTATGAATGAGCCGCTAAAATTCATGGATTCGCTATTTATTAGCTCACCTTTTTCTGGTCGCGTACCCTTTTTCGTTGAGGAGTTGCACTGCGCCGTCCTGCTCTTCAAGGGTGGCGAAACCGACCCTGATGGTTCCACCTTCACCCTCACGCACCCTCAAAATTTCGATATCAACAACATTTATACCGGCTGCGGCCAGTATGCTTGTAAAACCGGCGATAACCCCCGGCTGGTCGGGAACGTTTACAACCACTTCATAAAGGTACGGCAGGTAGCCCTTTGTTTTAGCCGGCAACCCCGAACGCACCGCTTTGGCGTTTTCCAGGCTGTCCCAAATGGCATCGGCGTCTGCCTGCTCCAAAGTTTTTTGAAAAGTATCAAGCTCCGTCCTAAAACGCCGGATCATTTTCAGCGCCTGCTCCCGGTTAGACATAAATATATCTCGCCACATCACCGGGCTCCCCGCGGCAATCCGGGTCGTATCCCGGAATCCCCCCGCCGCCAGCGGCAGTATTTCGTCACTTTCATCCATTTTCGCTACCATATTGACCAGGGTGACCGCCAGCAAGTGGGGAAAATGGCTAACCGCAGCCACGGCTTGGTCATGCCGTTCCGGCTCTATCTCGATAACCTTCGCGCCAACCCCGGCAGCCAGTTTCCTTACAGCCTTCAATGCTTCCACGGGTGTTTTAGGCGTAGGTGTAACTAGATAAAAAGCGTTTTCAAACAAGTAGGGATCAGCGCCCCTGACACCAGCTTGCTCCGACCCGGCCATGGGATGGCCGCCCACAAAAGATACGCCGGGCGGCAACATGTTTTCCGCCCTGCGCACAATTTCAGCTTTAACGCTACCCACATCAGTGACCACGGCCCCCCGGGAAAGGTAAGGCAAAACGTTGTCCAACGCCGGTATCACGGCGCTAACCGGGGTAGCGATAATCACCAAGTCCGCCCCGGTCACACCTGTAGCAGGTGTGACCGCAATCCGGTTAATCGCGCCCAACTCCAAAGCCAGGCGCAAATTTTCCGGACGGGATCCCAAACCGACCACTTCCGTAGCCAGACCCCGGGCACAGAGAGACATACCAAGGGAACCACCGATAAGCCCAACACCTACTATCGCCACCCGGCCCAATTGCGGCTTCAAGGCATCCTCCTGCCCATCACTGCGGCAACTTGCCTCAAATCGTTCATCATCGCGGCAAATTTCTCCGGCATCAAGGATTGGGGACCGTCGCACAAAGCTTCAACGGGATTCGGGTGTACTTCTACAATCAACCCATCGGCGCCTGCCGCTAGGGCGGCTTTTGCCATCGGCGGCACAAAACGCCACTTACCGATAGCGTGACTGGGATCGACAATTACAGGCAGGTGGGAAAGGTACTTCACCACCGGCACCGAGGTGAGATCGAGGGTGTTCCTGGTATAGCTTTCAAAGCTGCGTATGCCCCGCTCACACAGAATTACGTTATAATTACCGCCGGACATGATATATTCCGCCGCCATCAGCCATTCTTCAATGGTAGCCGACGGACCCCTCTTCAACACAACGGGTTTGTCTACTTTGGCTATTTCCCTCAGCAAAAAGAAGTTCTGCATATTGCGCGCCCCTATTTGAAGGATGTCGGTATACCGGGCAACCAGGGGCAGCGTCCTGGCGTCCATTACCTCGGTCACGATCAAAAGGCCGGTCGCCTCGCGGGCTTCCGCCAGCAGTTCCAAACCCTCTTCTTCCAGCCCGTGGAATGAATAAGGGGAGGTCCTTGGTTTAAAAGCCCCACCCCGTAGGATAGTAGCGCCGGCATCTTTGACCATCTGCGCTGCGCACAGGAGTTGTTCCCTGCTTTCCACAGCGCACGGACCGGCCATGACATGGATGGTGTCACCGCCTATCTCCAAGTTCCCAACCCTAATTACAGTTCCTTCCTCTTTGAATGTCCTGCTGGCCAATTTATATGGCTGTAGGATGGGGACAACTTTTTCCACACCCGGCATAACCTCCAGGTCCACCCCGATCAGGTGGCCTCTTTCCCCGATAGCGCCGATGATCGTGCGCTCTACACCACGTGACAAGTGGATCTGAAAACCAAGCCTCTCCAGCCGGACGAGTACGGCTTCTATCTTATCATCACCAACCCGGTGATCCATGACTATAATCATTTTTAAACCCCCTTACATATCGGAAAAACCCTGCCTTAAAAAACCTTACCTTAAATATCATTTCCAAAACTAAAAACAAAAAAGCACTCCCGGAGGAGTACTCAAGTCGGACCATAAGCAAACAATCTCATCGCCTCCCTTGCCATCCTGCCGTTCTTCTCCTGTGCGCCCGCAGGCGCTGCCTTCCCAACCAAAAAACCATCCTACAAGTATATTTTATCTTAACACACAGGCGATTAGATGGCAACGATTTTTGGGGATACGATCATATTCCACCGCATTTTCAATATATTTTATTTTGGCCTTGTATATTGCAAACCATCCAGCGTCCCCCTAATTTGAGAGACGAGTTTCTCCACCGCCGGCCCGGCAGACGAAACATCATTATACTCAGCAATGATTTTAACAATAGCGCTTCCCACCACCACGGCGTCACAAAGCTTCGCTGTTTGCGCCGCTTGCTCCGGCCCGGCAATGCCGAAACCAACGGCCAGGGGCAGGGAAGTGTAGCGGCGCACCCGGCCCGTAAAGTTTTCCAGGTCCGTACCCATTTGCTCCCTGGTCCCGGTGACACCGGTTACGGAAACGCAATATATAAAACCGCACGCGCCGGCGGTGATTTTCTCCAACCTTGGATTGGTAGTGGTAGGCGCTACTAAAGGAATGAGATCAAGCCCCGCCAAAATGGCTTCCTCACGCAACGGCCCGCACTCTTCGTGGGGCAGGTCCGGCACAATGAGGCCGCTGACCCCGGCCTTTGCAGCGTCACAAGTAAACCGGCGCAACCCATATTTGTAAATCTGATTATAGTAACCCATCAAGATCAGCGGCATACTGCAGTCTTTTTTTATTTCCCTCACTGCTTCAAGGATCCCCTGTAGCGTGGTCCCTGATTTCAGCGCCCGTCCGGACGCCTGCTGGATTACCGGACCGTCCGCCACCGGATCGGAAAAAGGTATACCCAGTTCAACGAGATCGGCGCCGGCGAAGGCCAACCGTTTCGCGATCTCCACTGTGCCCGCCAAATCAGGGTCACCGGCGGTGATAAACGGGATCAGGCCTTTCTTACCCGTACGGCGCATATTTTCCAGACATTCCGTGATCTTACTCATACATACACCCCCGCATCACCTGCAACCGCCGGGATATCCTTGTCACCCCGCCCGGACAAGTTGACTAATATTATATTTTCTCGCGGCAGGGAAGGCGCCAGTTTTATTGCTTCTGCCAGGGCATGGGCGCTTTCCAGGGCAGGGATGATCCCGTCCGTCCGGCAAAGCAGGCCAAACGCCTCCAGTGCCTCTGCATCGGTAGCGGACGTATAGATCACCCTTCCGCTGTCTTTCAAATAGGAGTGCTCGGGCCCAACCCCCGGGTAATCCAGCCCTGCCGAAATGGAATGAGCGCACTGGATCTGGCCGTCCTCACTCTGCAGCACATAACTAAGTGCGCCGTGCAGCACGCCGGGACTGCCCAGGCCCAATGTGGCGGCGTGCTCCCCTGTATCTACCCCGCGCCCCGCTGCTTCAACCCCCACTAGATTGACTCCAGCTTCATTCAAGAAAGGGTAGAAAATACCCATGGCGTTGCTCCCGCCACCCACACAGGCAACAATATGGCCGGGCAGACGCCCGGTCTGCTCCAGGACTTGCCTCTTTGCCTCCACCCCGATCACCGATTGGAATTGCCTGACCATAAGCGGGTAGGGATGGGGCCCTGCCACCGATCCAATCAAGTAGTAGGTATCCCGCACGTTGGTCACCCAATCACGGATAGCCTCATTCATGGCGTCTTTTAACGTTTTGCTGCCGGTTGAGACAGGGATGACCTCGGCCCCCAGCAGGCGCATCCTGAAGACGTTAGGACTCTGCCTGCGAATGTCTTCCTCTCCCATGTATACTGCACAGTCAAACCCGAATAAGGCCGCCGCCGTGGCAGTCGCGACACCGTGCTGGCCTGCGCCGGTCTCGGCGATTACCCTGCGCTTGCCCATGCGCCGGGCCAGTAAAATCTGGCCGATAGTATTGTTTATCTTGTGGGCGCCGGTATGGTTTAAGTCTTCTCTTTTCAGGTAAACCTGGGCGCCTCCGCAATGCGCCGTCAGCCCTTCGGCAAAATACAGGGGTGAAGGCCTTCCGACATAATGTTGCAGGTAATGCTCCAGCTCCCTTTGGAATTCCGGATCATCCACGGCTGCACGGTAGGCCTTTTCCAGCTCTTCTAAACCCGGCATCAGAGTCTCCGGCACAAAACGCCCCCCGTATGGCCCGTAATACCCCTTGCTGTCCGGCGCCCCCTCATATATTTCCACTAACATAACCCCCTTGCCCGCTCTATAAACAGCTTTATTTTCTCTATATCCTTTTTACCGCCGGTTTCCACCCCGCTGGATACATCCACAGCATATGGACGGGCGGTAGCCACGGCCTCCTCTACGTTTTCCGGGTGGAGCCCCCCGGCTAGGATCACCGGCACGGACAGCACCGGCGCCACGGCAAGACTCCAATCAAAACTTTTTCCCGTACCTCCACGCAATTCCTGCACGTAAGTATCCAGCAAAACCGCCGCACAGCGATAGCGCTTAATTGTCTGAAGCGAAACCGAGTCCCGTACACGGAAAGCCTTTATGATCTTGTACGGGAGTGACAAACAGTATTCCGGTGTTTCGTCCCCGTGCAGCTGCAGTGTATCCAACCCACAGTAGAGAGCGGTCTCTTTAACCACTTCAGCCGGCGCATTGACAAAAACACCTACCCGGGAAACAAAAGGAGGCAACAAAGCACAGATGGATCTTACTTTTTCTTTCTCCACACGCCTCGGGCCGGGAGCAAAAACAAACCCCAGGGCGTCCGCCCCGGCCTCTACCGCCGCCAATGCCGTAACAGAGTCCATAATCCCGCAAATTTTAACCTTTACCTGTTTTAAGCCCGGCACAAACCAGCCCCCCTTTCGCCCGAACAGCCGCCCAGCCTTTTTAGCGCTTCACCCGGAAAGGCGCTTCCTACTAGGGCTTCACCTACCAGCGCCGCATGCACTCCGCAGTCTTTTAGCCCGATTAAGTCGGTATGGCTTTTAATACCACTTTCGGAAACCACAATATATTTTTGCTTGTCAATAAACTTCATTAGTTCGAATGTCCTGTTTAGATCAGTTTTAAAAGTGTTCAAGTCACGGTTGTTAATCCCGATAATGTCCGCGCCGGCACGGCAAGCGTGTTCCAATTCCGGTTCCGTGTGTACTTCGACCAGGCCTGACAGGCCCAATTCCCTGGCAAGTTCGATTAATTCCTTGAGTTGCTCGAAAGAAAGAGCAGCCACGATCAAAAGTATGGCGTCGGCGCCCAGCGCGCGGGACTCGTAAACCTGGTAAGGATCGATGATAAAGTCCTTCCTTACAACCGGTATTTTAACTGCCCTTTTAACGCCTGCCAGATGAGACGGGCGCCCGAGAAAAAACTTTTCCTCGGTGAGCACCGATATAGCTGCCGCCCCGGCTGTTTCATATTCCCTCGCCAGCTTTACGGGATCAAAGTTGTCGCATATTATTCCCTTGGAAGGCGATGCTTTTTTTGTTTCGGCGATGATTGCCACCCGGCCCGGCCGGCGTAAGGCCGGCGCCAGCGGTAGCGGCAGGGCAACATCCGATAACGTTCCTTTCAGCACGCTAAAAGGAAGCATTTCCTTACGCTTTAGCAGCTCAACTTTTTTGTTGGCAATTATTTTATTTAAAATCATAGGGCTGCGGTTTTTACAGGCGCGTATCGCTTTGTAAATGTAACCAGTTCATTTAGTTTAGCCAGAGCCCGTCCGTCATCGATACTGCGGGCGGATATTTCCAAACCTTCGGCTATACCGCCGGCCTTGCCCGCAGCTACCACTCCCAAAGCAGCGTTTAAAACAACGACATCCCGGCGCGGCCCTTTTTCACCTTCCAGAATCCGGCGTGTGATCGCGGCGTTTTCCCCGGGGGAACCCCCGGCCAGGGTAGAAACCGGCGTGTACCGAAATCCAAACCGGGCCGGATCCAGGATACCCTTGCGCACCGATCCACCTTTTACTTCACACAGGACCGAAGGACCGGCCAAGGAAATTTCGTCCAGCCCGCCTGCGCCATGGACCACAAACGCTCGGGTGGCGCCCAGTTTGGCCAGCACGCGCGCGATCAATTCCGCCAGCGAAGGGCTGTATACACCGAGTACCTGCGCCCTAGCGCCGGCCGGGTTGGTCAAGGGACCTAGAATATTAAAAACGGTCCTGATCCCGATCTCGCGGCGGGGACCCGTAGCGTGCCCCGTGGCGCGGTGTAACATCGGCGCGAAAAGAAAGGCCATCCCCACCTGTTCCAGACAATCCTCGATAGCGTCCCGATCCAGGTCAACCCTGACCCCCAGTTCCTCCAGAACATCGGCGCTGCCGCTACGGCTGGACACCGACCGGTTGCCGTGCTTGGCTACAGGCGCCCCGGCCCCGGCCACTACAAAAGCCGCAGTTGTAGAAATATTAAAGGTCCCGGCGCCGTCTCCCCCTGTGCCACAAGTATCCACTAGAATGGGGTAAGACGACTTGATTGGCGTCGACATCCGTCTCATCACCCTGGCAAAACCGGTAATTTCTTCGGCAGTTTCGCCTTTTAGCCGCATGGCGGTCAGCAGGGAGGCAATCTGAGCGGAACTGGCCCGCCCCTCCATGATTTGCTCCATTACAGACATTGCCTTCATTTCAGTTAAATGCCTCCCCGAAACGACTCTTAATATAGCCTCTTTCATTTCAGAACTCTCCTTTTCTAAGCTCTAAGCTAGTAAAAACTTAACACCCGCCTGACTTTTCTAAAGCCCCTCACACTGCCCATAGGCGCTTACCCAATCTGCTTCAACTTCCCAAAGAGTAGTTAAAAGCGCGCGAGCCTTGTTTACCGTTTCCTCGTACTCCGCTTTAGGGTTGGAACCGGCCACGATGCCGGCCCCGGCCTGCACATACGCGTACCCCTCCTGCATCACTATGGTCCTGATGGTTATGGCAAAGTCCATATTCCCCGAAAACCCGATGTACCCGGTTGCCCCGGCATAAATACCCCGCCCGTCAGGCTCCAGCTCGTTGATGATCTCCATTGCACGCGCCCTTGGAGCGCCTGTCACGGTACCGGCGGGGAAACATGCTTTTAAAGCGTCAAAACAGTTTTTGCCTGGCGCCAGGTTGCCGCACAAGCTTGAAACCAGGTGCATAACATGGGAAAATTTTTCCACTTCCATGAACCGATCCAGCCCGACGCTACCGGTTTCACATACTTTTTCCAGATCATCTTGGCCCAGGTCTACCAGCATCAGGTGCTCGGATCTTTCTTTGGCGTCTCCAAGCAATTCCTTGGCCAGGGCCAGGTCGGACTCCCGGTCTGCTCCCCGGGGCCGGGTGCCCGCAATCGGACAGGTACTTACTGTAGTTCCCTCTACCCTCACCAGCATTTCCGGGGAAGAGCCCGCCACCTTGACCTCGTCAAAATCGAGGTAATAAAGATAAGGGGACGGGTTTAACGCCCGCAATTTCCTGTATACATCGAACGGATCACCGCAAAAGGGCGCGCGCAGGCGCCGGGACAAGACTACCTGCAGGACATCGCCGGATTTTATGTATTCCTTGGCCTGCGCCACTTTCGCCATAAATTCACCACTGTCAATGTTCGCTTCCAACTTCCCATAAGCGCAAGCTTGACTGCGGACGGTATCTTTTTTTATTGGCGCATTACTTTGAATCGCCCAAACTATCTTTTTTATCCGCTCCCTGGCTAGATCATACGCGCCCCCTGGATCTGCCCCGGGCAGGCTGTTTACAACTACGGTTAAAGCCCGCTTGACGTGGTCAAAAATAAGGACCGTACCGGCAAAAATAAAGTAACAGCCAGGCAAGCCGGGCATACCACCTTGCGGCGTCTCAATTTTCCCGGTAAAACGCGCCACATCATAGCTGATATAGCCTACAGCGCCCCCGAAAAAACGGGGTAAACCGGGCGCTTGGTAAACACTATAACTGCCAATAACACGCTCCAAAGCTTCTAAGGGAGGGCCCGGGATTATTTTTTTCGAGCCGGGGCCGTAAACATGCGACTCTTCCCCCTGCGAAATAAAAGTTAGGAAAGGGTCAAACCCGATAAATGAATAGCGGGCTAAAATTTCACCACCCTCTACGCTCTCCAAAAGATAGGCCGGACCTGCCGGCGCTACCTTTTTATAAATGCTGATCGGCGTATCCAGATCGGCGTTAATCTCATCACTAACCGGTATTAAATTGCAAGTTTTACTTAAGGATAAGTACCCTTCCCTGACTGGATTAATCAACTGAAATCCCTCCCCTTAAAAATAAATAAACCGGCGCTCAAATGAGCGCCGGCACATTTTCCCAAATGAAAATACGCAAACTCATCTCAGCTAAGCTCAACTTATGCTCTTCTAAACTAATCTCTGCTCAACTTTTATTTTACACGTTACACAAACAACCGTCAAGTACTTTTTACCACATGACGGCTCATCCAACTACATTAAATATTTAACAACCGACTCCCCCAGTTTAGCTATTAAAAATCCATAGCCAAAAAACCTCAAGCCCTTGCCAAGGGTCAAAAAGGTGAAAACTTTTGCCGGCCTTTGCTTTAAGCAACCGGAGATAATCACAAGAATTCGATAAGGAAAGACCGGGAACATGGAAGCGATTACTAAAGCCCAGGGGCCATACCTGGTAAAGACCCGCTCCCCTTTTTCGAGCTTTTGAGGCGAGACATATCTACCAACCAGGGTTTTACTGTAGTAGTAGGACATAGTGTATGTAACCGCCAGCCCCAGGACACTCCCGATCACACAATAAGAAGCATAGGGTATCAGTTTATTATGGCTGACCATCAAAATAGGAATAAATGCTATCTCCGGGCCAAACGGTAAAAATATAGCGTTGGCAAACGCTATAATAAATAAAAATAAACCCTGATCATTTGTTTGTAGCCAGTTCAAAAACTCCACAATTTCACCTTATAATTTTTACTACCGATTTCTATATTTCTTACCTTGATCCTTTTTTTGGCTTAAAAATATACCTGACTAAAATAATTTAGCCCTTTTTGGTAAGGTACTTAAAACTATTGAGGCACCAGGTCCACCCTCAGCCGGGCAGCGTCCCTCAAGTATATATGCTTCAATTCTCTTTGAGACTTACCTGTATTTACATGGACCAGCGCCCTGATACATTTGCCGGGCATTCCGGGAACATTTATTTCTGTTGCGCCAAGGAGCGGGACATACCGCCAACCCATCTCCCGCGCCGCTGTCGCCGGAAACCCTGCGTTCAAATCCGGTGTAACTGTAAAAATAACGCTTGCGATATCTTCGGGATCAATGTCATTTTCCTTTATCATGGCCTTTAAAAGTTCCCTGGTAGCTGAAAATATTTCCCCCGCGTCATTCCGTTCTACCGTAATAGCGCCGCGAACGCCTCTTAATAATATTGCGCCCATTCTACCGTCACCCCCCAAAAAGCATCTTTTAGGACCGGACTGCCCTGTGGCCCAAACCGATGGCCACCTCGTCCAAATGCAGCAACCCTACTCCAAAAAATATTGCCACGCTGATGTGATCTTCCTTCCGGGCGATCCCGATTTTACCGCCGACGTTAAAACCAATTGCCTTCGGCATAACCTGAGACAGCGCTTCCCGCGTCGCCCCGGCCACAGCCCCCTCGTCGGCGTGCATCTCTTTGATCACTCCCTCCCGCTTGGACGCCACAACAGCCCTTTCTATGATCTTATTCACAGAAGAAATAAAATCGCCGCCGTAGTCAACAGCCGCTGTCCTTATTCCTTCCTTAAAAAATCGCTGCTTGTATTCCCGCTCCTGTTCCCTGCTCTCAGTCATCGCCATTTCAACCGCCACACGGGCTATTTTACGACTCCCAAAAAGGGTCACAACGCTCCCCCCTTGTTATAGATCAAAACACACTCCACATTAGGAGTGTTCGACAAATTTGTTCCATAAAACAGTGCTTAAAACATATTATAGCTGAGAGACTTTTGAAAAGCAATTAAACCTTTGCAGGAGCCGGCGCATTAAAAAGCCTTCAAGGCGGGTAAACACTTTCATTTTCTACTCCCCCGCCAAGAAATGTAATCCATTTGGATCGCATGACAATACCAGAATGCGTTTGCCAAAGAGCGGCACCAATCGAAGGGATTGTGTAGCAAAAGGCTTTTACCTTAAATTGTACCTTTTTTCCAGCCTCATTCTGTATTCCTTTGTTTCCTCGTGCACTCTAAAGAGAAGTCTTTCAATACCGCTATGGCTTAGAGTGATATGGGCCGGATCAAGGATTTCAATTTTTCTAAAGTCATCCCTGGTTATAAACTTGATCACATTTTCCAAACTGTCGGCCTTGATGGTAAGGACCAACGGGGCAAAGGCAATTTCATTGTTGGATATGTCGTCAAACACCGTGTACACCTCGGCGCTCATATCAATATCTTCAATATGTATTCCCTGCAGCGGCACGTTCCGGAATATGGCGACCTGCTGTTCTCTTGACTCTTCCGCAACTTTATCCGTAGACTTGCCCCCGAATAAAAATCGTCCCGGCTTGCCTGCACCTTTAAAATCAAGACGAACCTTAACGAGGATGCCGTCCCTTCCACCCTCACCCTGGTCGTTTATCAAAAGCTTTCCCTCCCACCGTCACTGGGTGTCAACAATTTTAGATATTCTATTCGACTTATGGAAAACCCTTCTTGTTTGAGTTATTTTACATATCACAAAAAACACCGCGAAAAGTCCTGCCTGTCTATAAGGAGCGAAAAGGAATCATCTTGCGGGGCTCTGGTAAAGCCAGCAAATAAAGCCCTACAGGTAGAATTCAAGAAGTGTGGAGGCTTTATTGCTACATTTGTTCGCTCGCTTATTCATTCAAAACCAGCTTTTTTAGCTTATCTACTTCTTCCCCGGTTAGATGACAGCACTGTCCCGGCTTGAGGCCTTCTATGCTTAGATTGGCAAATCTAGTGCGCTTCAGACGCAGCACGGGGTGGCCGATATGCTCACACATCCGCCTTATCTGCCGGTTGCGCCCCTCGCTTATCGTAATTTCCAGGAGCGCGTTTCCTTCTCGCTCACCCGCCAGCCGAACTGCAGCCGGCGCGGTCGGGCCGTCTTCTAGGACCAGTCCCCCGGTCATTTGCTCTAATTTTTCCCAAGCTGGCAAGCCCTTCACCCTCACAAGGTAGGTTTTCCGCACATGGTGCTTAGGGTGAGTTAGGTCGGTCACTTTTTTTCTGCCCTTTTCATCGGATAGCGTTGAAACATAGCCGCGGGGCTTGTACATGAGAATATAATACTTGCGCGGCGTAAGGAATAAAGTTTTACCCCCTACCTGTATTTTGTCTCTGGCAGGGTCTACTTTTGTTCCAAGCGCGGCAACTACTTTCCCATTAACTTTGACCATACCCGCGGCGATCATCTCCTCGCAGCGCCGCCTGGAAGCCACCCCGGCCCGGGCCATAACCTTCTGAAGCCGTTCCATAACAACTTCCATGAAAAAGCTCCTTTCAAATAAAATAGTAAGGTGGCGGTCTCGCGGTTACCTGCGCCTGGCACGGGGCCGGTGGCGCAACCACTCCTTTCATGTGGGACTCTTTGAGCCCCGTCTCCACGCCGTTTTATCCCGGCGTTTTCGAACTCCCCCCTGTCATATAAAGGTCCGGAAAATATTTTTTATTTTCCCCCTCCAGCAGGTCGAGTAGCCTGGCGTGTATGGCAGGAAGCGGCGCCTGCAGAACGTTTCTTTGCGCCGGCGGCGCGTCTATCCTCACGTCGTCCAGCACGGTGGCGGGGCGGGCGGACAGGACTATCACCCTGTGCCCCAAAAGCAGGGCATCCATAATGTCATGAGTGACAAATATGATCGTGCCGGATTTTTCCTGCCACATCCTGGCCACTTGCCAGACCAGCCCCAAGCGCAAGGGGGTATCCAGCGACTTAAAAGGCTCGTCCATCAACAAAAGGTCGTGCGGGTAGGCAAAAGCGCGGCACAGGGCCAGCCTCTGCTTCATCCCCCCGCTTAAAGCCTTGGGGTAACTGTCACGGTACTCATTAAGGCCCATCATGGTCAGGTACTTCCTGATCAGTTCCTGCTGACGGGCGAGGGGCACGGTGTCCTGCAAAACAAACGCGACGTTTTGGGCCACGGTTTTCCAAAGCAATAGCCTTGGGTCCTGGAAGACATAGCTTACGCGCATGCCTTGTGTCCCGACGATCCTTCCTGCGTCAGGCTGTTCCAGCCCGGCCAGCAGTTGCAGAGTTGTTGTTTTGCCGCATCCCGAAGGGCCTATAATACAGGTAATTTCATTTTTTTCAGCATGCAGGGAAAAGTCATCCAGGACCTTGGTCTGCCCCAATGTCTTATGCACTTGTTCTAAAGCAATCAAAAATTAATCACATCCAGTGGCGCAGTCTTTTATTCACAAGGTAGTTCAAAAGCCTGTCTGTAAGCAAACCAAGGGTGATCAGGACAAAGGTCCAGGCAAAAAGGTCCGATGTTTCCAGGTTTATCCGCGATACCGCCATCTTGGCGCCAATTCCCGTGGAAACGCTAAGGAACTCGGCCATCGCCACGGCTTTCCAGGTAGTGCCCAGGGCGGTGATAACACCGGCCAGCAGGTAGGGCAGGACCTGGGGCAGGTAAATTTCCCGGAAAAGACGAGAGCGGTTAATTTGAAACACCTTAGCCATCTGCAGCAGGTGGACGTCGATATTTTTTACTCCCTGGACAGTGTTAATAATAATCAGCGGGATGGTCGTCACGAAAACCACAAAAGACGGTACCTTGCTAAAACCAAGCCAGATCATGGCCAGTAGCAGCCAGGAAACGAGCGGCGTTACCTGCAGGCCTACTACGAGCGGCCTAAAAAGGCTTGATATCAAAGGGCTAAGGCCAATTAACAGGCCCAGGGGCAGACCAACTATAACAGCCAGCCCGAAACCGGTCAAACCGCGGGCCAGTGTCTGCCCCCCCTGCTCCCAAAGCTGCCCGCTCACCACTAGCTTAACGGCGGACCGGGCCACTTCCACAGGGGGAGGTAAAATAACCCGGTGGTAGTAACCTGATGCCAGCTGCCACAGCAAAATAAAAAGTATTAATCCGAAAAGGGGCGCCAGGCCCCTAGTCAGCGAGGAAAAATTTCTCATCCGGAAGTTTTCCCCCCACCATATCCGGCGAAATATTAAGCAGCCTGGACAAATATGTATTCACATCTTCCCTGGCCTTTGCGCCGGTGGAGAAAAATATGCGGGTTTTTTCCATGCTCTTGACAAACACCGGCGCCGCTATATTCATGTTTGATGCCGCTAGCGGGGCAGCTTCTACCGGGTTTACCACGGTCCATTCCACGGCGTCCTTATAGGCGTTTTGAAACTCCGCCACGGCGCCGGGGTACAAGCGGGCAAATTCATTGCGGACGACCATGCCGGCCTGGGGCAGCCTGGCATCCTTTCCTTCGAAAACCTGCCAGTCTTCATAAAAATCCCTGGCCAGGCGGGCCCGGCTGTTGTTCATTAACACCTGGGTCGCCTGCGGCTCCGGCAATACGGCGTTACTCACCAGCCCGTTGATCATCAGCTGGGCAATCTCCGGGGAGTTAAGGTAGGCAAGCTTGATATCTCCCTCTTTTATCCCGTTTTTACTGATGAAATACCTGGTGAGGACATCGGGACTGGAACCCTGCGCGCCGACATATAGCTCTTTACCTTTCAAGTCCTGCCATGTGGCGAGCCGGTCGTCCGTGGTCAAAAGATACAGAATACCCCAGGTGCTGACGTTAGCCAGGGATATGTCCACCTGCTTGTTGTATAGCTTGGCGGCAACGTTTAAGGGCAGCACCGTGAAATCAGCCTCGCCCTTGGCTATCCTGGTGGTTGCCTCTTCCACCGATTTGTACAAGATAAGCTCAAGTCTTACCCCGTTTAAGTCGCCGTCCTTGGCAAATTTAAAGAGCGGCGTAGTCGGGGGCGCCACGGGCGCTTGCACTACAATTTTTTCCGGTTTAGCCGGGCTGTCCTGCATTTTACTGCCGCCCGGCCCACAGCCGGCGGCAAAAAGAAACACGGACATGACCAGCAGGAATATGCCCCTGGTTCTCCACATAATAAACTACCTCCAAGAGTGTTAATAATCGTTATTGTTCCCGCTCGCACCTTTGATCTGTACAAATTCGGATGTTTTTTTAAAAGCAAATTTGGAACAATAATTATATTCTGTTTTATACAAAAGATTCCTTCAACTTCAAGCACTATTCTATATATAAAAGTTGCATATATTTTAATTTGCAATTCAAATAGGGGGTTTGGTAAATATCATAGCCGGGGAAAAGGTGGCTATGATTAATTTAAAAACGGGCATTCAAAGAAGGATCACGAAATCCTGCAGGCAACATCATATTACCCTAGCGGTAGCCAAGGCAGTCCACGTCTATGTCCAGCAAAAAACCCTCAGCGCAGTGACGTTCCGCCGGGGATAAATACCCACGGTTTCTTTATGTACCTATGTTTAGGCGGTTTCCGGAGTACAGGTGAAAGTGCGCTGATGTGCTTCTTGTATACCAAACCTTACAAAAAAAGTTGTACCTCCCTTGCCTGTTTCAAAATCTATCCTGGCGTTATGCCGCCTGGCAATGCTATAGCAGACCGCTAGGCCTAGCCCGGTACCGGTATCCTTGGTAGTGAAAAACGGCGTCCAGATCTTTTCAGCAATTTCTAGGGGGATACCGCCGCCCCGGTCCACTATCGCCAAAACAATTTCACCATTTTCTATGTATGTCCTTATTATCAGAGTTTCGTAAGAAGGCATAGCTTCCATGCCGTTTCTTACCAGATTATGAACCAGTTGGCGGATCTCTTTTCCATCCAGCTTCAGTCCGGGCACGTCCTGCAGGTCCAACTCCACAGACTTGTCCGTAACCAGGCCGTCCGCCTGTAGCAGCGGGAAAATGTTTTTAATCAGTGTGTTCAGGTTTTGATCCTTTAATTCCACGGTTCTATTCCTGGCCAAGGAAAGGAACTCGCTAATAATGGAATTTGCCCGGTCAAGCTCTTCAATCATCAAATCCAGGTGCCCCTTGTAATTGGACAGGTCTTTATTTTCTGTAAATAATTGCAGGAAACCACGTATTGTCGTCATCGGGTTTCTAATCTCGTGGGCGATGCCTGCGGCCATCTCGCCAACGAGATGAAGCCGGTCGAGGCGGGCCATTTCTTTTTTATATAGCTTGCTTTCCGTGATGTCTGTGAAAATAGTCCTGTAGCAAAGGGCGCTACCACCTGAGCAGCTATAC
The DNA here is from genome assembly GCA_022839445.1 of Pelotomaculum sp. Classification (GTDB taxonomy): domain Bacteria; phylum Bacillota; class Desulfotomaculia; order Desulfotomaculales; family Pelotomaculaceae; genus JALHFC01. The sequence continues at coordinate 4,962 of JALHFC010000006.1, read as the reverse complement.
GGAACACTTAGAAGTTGCACCTGGACAGGACGGCCGTTTCTGGACAATAAGCTAAGTTCTGTTGACACTTTTTGATTAGATTGTTTACAACGGCGCAAGTGCTCAAGAAACAGATTTATATCGCTCTTAACTACGTAAGCGCTCATCGGCATATCGATAAGTTTTAATGGTTCCATGCCAAACATTGAAGCTCCCGCTAAGTTAATGTCCTTAATGCGCCCTTGGTTATCTAAAGTGGCATAACCTACCGGAGCATAATCGTAGAGGACTGCATAACGGTTGCGGGACTCTTCCAATTCTTCAAGGGTGTCCCGGAGCGCCTGGCATTCCGCCATCAAGCAGTGGTACCTGGTTTCCAACCCCTCCCATTGGCTTTGGGTTCTACCCTTTTGAGGACCATCGTGCTGCCGGCGCCCGCCCGGTTCAACCAACTTAGTACCTGTTTCCTTAACATAAATTGCCATCAACATCACCTCTTATACAAACCACATTCAAACAGTCGCGCCACTAGCCCGGCTTTGTTACGTGTCGCCCGGTCTTACTCACGGGCTTCCTCGGTCAGGGCCAACTTCTTAATAGGCTCAATGTCGATATAGGTAATAATAACGCCGTCTTGATCCAGCTTCTTATCAGCCATCATATTCACTCCATCTTTACGGGTAATAGGATCGCATATAGTAGTTTCAACGTGGATTAACAATATCCTTGGAGCCGCATAGATTTAATTTGCGACAAATCCCGCTATAATTCTGCACCTGCCACGGGCACCTGCCACGGGGACGGTGGATTTGGCTGGTCTAGGATAGGCACTACCCACCAGGATTGATCAAACGGGCAGCTTGATGAACGGTAACCTCCTCTATGGCCTTTCGATCGGGCTAAAACCTGGTCGCGTTCCCTGTAGCGCCTAGTTTCCATTAGGCAATACCAGCCAAAGCCACCGTCCCCATGGTTGGCGTTTCCGTGGCTGGTCAAATCCCAAAAATGGTCCTTACTATAAAAATTGAAGCTGCGAGTGTCGTCAAGTCGGCTACCAGGCCCAGGATAATCGAATAACGGTATTTGCAGATGCCGACGGAACCGAAATATAGGGTGAGCACGTAAAAGGTAGTGTCGCAACTGCCCTGCATGGTGGATACCAGGCGCCCGATAAAGCTATCCGGCCCGTAGGTTTTAATAGTATCCGAGGCAATACCGAGGGCCGCCCCGCCTGAAAGCGGGCGCATAATGGCATGGGGCAACACCTCGGCCGGCAGTCCGATTATATTGAGGAAGGGGGATAGGAACATTACTAGGGCTTCCATGGCTCCTGAAGCGCGAAAGATGCTTATGGCCACCATCATTGCCACCAGGTAGGGGATAATTTTAACGGCCGTGGCAAACCCTGCTTCGGCCCCGCCTACAAAGGTTTCATATACTTTTACCCCGCGTAGGGCAGCAATGAGGGGCACCATGAGCAGGACCACCGGTATGGCCCAGCGGGACAGTTCAGTGATCAGACCAAACATCCGCTACCACCTCCGGCCGGAATACAAACGGCGCAATATCCGATCCACCACAACTGCCACACACATGCTAAAAGCGGTGGCCATAATGGTCGGTCCCACGATTTCTGTCGGGTCGGCCGAACCGTAAAGCAAGCGGATGCCGATTATCGTGGTGGGGATCAAAGTAATGCAGGATGTATTTAAAGCCAAAAATGTACACATGGCGTCCGACGCCGTATCACGGCCCCGGTTTAACTTTTGCAACTCCCGCATGGCGATCAACCCCATGGGCGTCGCCGCGTTACCAAGACCAAGGATGTTGGCGCTCAGGTTCATGACGATCGCCCCCATGGCCGGGTGGTCTTTCGGCACACTGGGAAAAAGAAAGCGCATCACCGGGCGCGCTAGCCAGGCCAGCGCCCGCACCAGCCCCGCCTCTTCAGCCAGTTTCATGATTCCCAGCCAAAAGGTGATAATAGCTATTAGGCTAATAGATATTTTAACGGCGCTGTCGGCGCCATCCAGGGCGGCCCTGGTTACTGCTTCAATATTGCCGTTGGCGCCCGCAACAATGATTCCGAAAACAATCATGCCCAGCCAGATAAAATTTACCATACCGGTCCCCCCTGCCTCCCATGCTTGTCTACTTTTACTCTATGAAGTCCTATTGGCAAATAGTACATATTATGGAAGACAAGTAAAACAGGCGATTATGTTTCAACACTTGTTGTGTAACAGGCGCTTTTTGAAAATACCTTTTAACCCCGTTTTATTTACTCTTTTTTTTATTGCCGGAATATCCAACGTGTACAGGCCCAACTCTTGCATTCGCTGAAAATATACCGAGCCTGAAAAAGTATATTTTTTACCCAAACCCCCGGGGTGTTCCATCTCCTCATGCATATACGAAATAATGTCCCCGCAAGCCAGTTCAGCGGGAAGGAGTAGCGGTCCTTTGCCGGCGATAAGCCTGGCGGCGTTGTGGCCGGCCAAAAATCCGGTCGCTATCGCCTCTGTGTGTCCTACAAGCAAGCCGGCCTTTTCACCGGCACAAAACAGGTTGTCGACCCCGGCAACCTTTAGACTGTCGTCACAGGGCGCCATGGCCATAAATCGAACGGAATTCCCCTTGCCACCGGAATATGGGTCGGCATAACATGCGTCCTGGAAACCTTCCAGGGTGCGCAAGACATCTAGGGGGAAAAATGGAGTCATCAGTTTTGCATACCCGGTATCCAGGATGATTAAATTTTCGGCAAACTCGTCGATGGCGTATTGCTGGCAAGCCTTGCGGGCCAAGTGTTCTCTTCTGTGCAAATGTTTTGGCAAAGTTACCACCAAAACGCCGTCTTTTTCTAGTTTTCTAACAAGATCAGGCGACAGGGACTTTTTTGCCAACTTGCACGAGCCACTCATCGCCTCAAAATGAGGAAACCCCTCTCCAGCTTTAATTTCCGCAACACCGGCCCTGGCCGTAAGGCTCACCCGGGGGCCGAAAGTTGGGCAGCGCAGGATACACATAGCGCATCCCGTACCGAAACGGGCGCAATACTTTGCGGGGCCGGCCGTTCCAGTGCAGTCCACAAAGACATCTCCCTTGATCATTTCCCCGTCCGCAGTCCCGATCCCGGTAACGAAACCATTGTTCCTAAATACTCCGGTCATCCTCTTTGGCAGGCTTAAGCGCACGCCCATGGAACATAACAACGCCCTCACAGCAGGCTCTATCCTGGTAACGTCGTATAACATGGCGTGGCGGTGCCCCGGAAAATCCAGCAAGCGGTGGGTGACGAACTTTTCAATAATTTGCAAAAAATCCCCGGCGCCTAGCTCCCATACCTCTTCCATAGCAGTAAAGCGGCCGTTATTGCGCATGATCCCGCCAACAAGGCCGGTACCCAGGAGCATATCTGTTTTTTCCACCAATACTACGCCGGCCCCCGCTAATTTGGCCGCACAAGCCGCCGCGCAACCTGCCCAACCCCCGCCTACAATAACCACGGTCATAGAAAACCCTCCCTAAAATTCAATATATTCAGGGCGAGCGTCAAAATCTTCTATTTTACCAGATAAAGGGCGTCAAACGATACCTTTATGTCGAACCATTATATTTCCAAATAAAATATTGTTGAAATTATGCAGGAAAAGTAATAATGAGTACCGAACACAAATAAATGAAAACAATGAAAGTTATTCTTCAGTTGGGAGGCATTTATGAAAAAGTCTGTGAAGTTCTTGGTTAGTATGCTTTTGGCGTTTACGTTTATCTTACCAGCTGTTGTTGCCAATGCGGAAAATGTAGTTTTAAAACAAGGAGCAACCGGTGACGGTGTGCTGTTGCTGCAAAAAAAATTACTGGATTTAGGTTACTACCAGGGCAACCTGGATGGAGTGTTTGGCCAGGGCACATATAAAGCTGTCACCGGTTTCCAATCTGACAACAGCTTAGCGGCCGACGGCATTGCCGGCCAAGCAACTTTACAGGCGCTGAATATTTCAACTACCACAGTCTCCAGGGGCGCTGATTCCGGGGGACAAGCATTAAAACAGGGATCTACCGGTGACAGTGTATTTCTGCTGCAAAAAAAATTACTGGACCTGGGCTACTATCAAGGAGCGCTGGACGGGAATTTCGGCTCGGGCACTAAAAGCGCTGTCACTAGGTTCCAGTCTGACCGTGGTCTTACGGTAGACGGCATCGCCGGCTCGGAAACCCTAAGGGCCTTACAAAATAACGGACCGGCCGCCATAAGCCCCAGCCGGGGACAAGCAGGAGATCGAAAAGCACAGACAATCGCATCTTTTGCCAAACAGTTCCTGGGAGTACCTTATACATGGGCGGGAAGCTCGCCGTCCGGCTTTGATTGCTCAGGATTCACATATTACGTGTTTGGCCAGTTCGGAGTCGATTTGCCCCGCATGGCTGACGGCCAGTTGGGGGATCTTGTTTTTTTCAGCACATATGAGCCGGGACCGTCACATGTGGGTATATATATAGGCGACAACCAGTTTATCCATTCCAGCTCCGGCACGGGAGACGTCACCATCACTTCGCTTGGCACGGCATACTATAGCGCAAGGTACTTGGGAGCGCGCCGTGTACTTTAAAAGGACTTACTAAACCTGTCTAAATGGGTGAAGGCGCAGTATACCAATTTATCTATGAAAGAGACAGATAAGCATACTGCTATAGGCTAATTAGGGCAACGCTTCCCGGTTGCCTGCAAGGATAACCGAGACCACGTATTATTAATGATTTTGGCTTATACCTGTAATTTACACAGTGGCTCTAACATGGCAACCGAAACAGAGGGAGGAACCTCTCTAACCTTTCAGGTGCCGGCTTGTTCAAGCATGGCCCTGGATGTGTTCCTAATTTAAACCCATTTTAACCGGTAGGTTTTTCTATAAAAACTTTTTACCGGTTTTTTCACCGTTATACGAAAACAGCACCGGTTTATTGTCCAGCGTCGTT
>JALHFC010000342.1:766-1250 GCA_022839445.1 Pelotomaculum sp. | reverse complement strand
GTAGGATCTTATCCGCTGAGAGCAGCGGAAAACACTCAAAAAATAATGTATGATAAAGCGGCCGGCAACGCCGAAGCAGACGCCGCTCCTGACTATTCCGGAACCAACGTCCAGGTTGAAGGCGTAGACGAAGCCGATATCGTAAAAACAGACGGGGAATACATTTACCAGGTCAACAGGGAAAGGATCGTCATTGCAAAGGCATATCCCGCTACCGATATGGAGATTGTTAGTACCTTAAATTTTGAAGGAAAATATTTTTTACCTCAGGAAATATACGTTGACGGCAAACATATGGTAGTAATCGGAAACACTGACTGGTCACGTGATTATCCAATTTACAGGGAAAACTTGGGTGCCAATCCGAGTCTGATGCCCTACCCTGATCAACAAGAAATGGTCAAAGCAATTGTTTATAACATAGAGGACAAGTCGAACATCAAAGAGCAACGCGAGCTCGAACTAAACGGCAGCTATGTTTCCT
>JALHFC010000342.1:0-758 GCA_022839445.1 Pelotomaculum sp. | reverse complement strand
CGAACATCAAAGAGCAACGCGAGCTCGAACTAAACGGCAGCTATGTTTCCTCCCGTAAAATTGGCCAGTCATTTTACCTGGTAGCTAATAAGCATATCCGCTATTATCCATTGCAAGAAATCGAAGCGCCCAAGCCAATATACCGCGACACAGCGATAAAAGACGGCCTTTTGGAAATTGACTACCCTGATATTAAGTGCTTTCCCGATTTTACCGAACCGAATTACCTGATTGTCGCCGGGTTAAATTTAGACCGGCCGGATGAAGGAGCATCAGTTTCCAGTTACCTGGGAGCGGGCCAGAACGTCTACGCTTCAACAAAGAACCTGTACATCGCCGTAACCGGTTACAAACATACCAGAAGAGCCGGCGGGCCGGTCCCGCTAATCGAAATATGGCCGCCGGTCAACAGGGACGAAACAAAGATCTATAAATTCAGTATGGGGGACGGACGTCTGACTTATACCGCCGGCGGAACGGCGCCGGGATCCATTTTAAACCAGTTTTCCATGGACGAACATAATGATTACTTTCGTATTGCCACAACGCAAGGCGACGTATGGCGAACCGGTGAAGCCACATCCAAGAACAATGTTTATGTGCTGGACAGCAGTCTCAACACGGTCGGCAAGATCGAGGGCATAGCCCCCGGTGAAAAAATCTACTCCGTGCGGTTTGTCGGGGATCGTGGGTACATGGTGACATTCAAGACCGTCGATCCGTTTTTTGTGCTGGACCTAAAAGATCCTTACCGTCCT
>JALHFC010000105.1:4219-8565 GCA_022839445.1 Pelotomaculum sp. | reverse complement strand
GTGCGGCCGCCTTCACGTATGGCAAAGCGCAAGCCTTCTTCTATGGCTATGGGGGTAATCAGGTCGATGTCGATTTGAATGTTATCGCCGGGCATCACCATCTCTACGCCCTCGGGTAGGGTGGCCACTCCGGTCACGTCGGTGGTCCGGAAATAAAACTGGGGACGGTAGCCGTTAAAAAATGGTGTATGCCGGCCGCCTTCTTCTTTTGTTAATACGTACACTTCGGCGGAAAATTTCCTGTGGGGCTTGATGCTCCCGGGTTTGGCCAATACCTGCCCGCGCTCGACTTCTTTGCGGTCTACGCCGCGCAATAGGCAACCGATGTTGTCGCCGGCCTGGCCGCTGTCGAGAATCTTCCTGAACATCTCGACGCCGGTCACTACGGTCTTGCGGGGCTTTTCGTTTAGCCCTACTATCTCTACTTCTTCGCCGGTTTTAACCTGGCCGCGCTCTACCCGCCCGGTGGTCACGGTGCCACGCCCGGTAATGGTGAATACGTCTTCTACGGGCATTAAAAATGGCTTGTCGGTGGCACGCTGGGGTGTGGGTACATATTCGTCTACGGCGTCCATCAGTTCCCAAATGGATTTGCACCACTCGCAGTCGCGTTTGCCGCAGGCGCATTCCATTGCTTTTAGGGCTGAACCGGTGATTATGGGTATGTCGTCTCCGGGAAATTCGTAGATTGATAGCAATTCGCGTACTTCCATGTCTACTAGCTCTAACAGCTCGGGGTCGTCTACCATGTCGGCTTTGTTTAGGTAAACGACGATGTAGGGCACGTTGACCTGGCGGGCCAGCACGATATGCTCGCGGGTCTGGGGCATGGGCCCGTCTGCGGCGGACACTACCAGGATGGCTCCGTCCATCTGGGCGGCGCCGGTGATCATGTTCTTGATGTAGTCGGCGTGTCCCGGGCAGTCAACGTGGGCGTAGTGTCTTTTGGCTGTTTCGTATTCGACGTGGGAGGTGTTGATGGTAATCCCACGCTCGCGCTCTTCGGGCGCGTTGTCAATTTCGTCGTACTTTTTGACGCTGGCTCCACCTACGGTGTTTAATGTCAGTGTAATGGCTGCGGTAAGAGGGTGGTTTTGCCGTGGTCTACGTGACCAATGGTGCCGATGTTAACGTGGGGTTTAGTCCGCTCGAATCTTTGTTTTGCCATTTGATTATTCCTCCTTATGGATTGCTTAGTAATTTGTGCAGCTATTACCGGCGGGCTACCTTTATTCCATAGCGATAACCGGTTGTCTTAAACATTATGGCTTCTTAAAATTAGCCGTTTCCATATCCGGGGTTTACCTGCCCACCCGCCTGGCAATAATTCCTTCCGCTATATTCTCCGGTATCTGGGCGTAATAGCTAAACTGCATAGTATATGTTCCTCTCCCCTGTGTGCGGGATCGTAAATCGGTAGCATAACCGAACATCTCCGCCAGGGGCACATAAGCATGAATTACCTGCGACCCAAATTTAAGCGCCATTTCCTCAATCCGGCCCCGCCGGGAATTTAGATCGCCGATAACATCACCCATGTATTCCTCATTTACCACCACTTCGACTTTCATTACCGGCTCAAGCAATACCGGGCCGGCCTTCATCGCAGCGCTTTTAAACCCCATTGAACCGGCTATCTTGAAGGCCACCTCAGAGGAGTCCACATCATGGTAAGAGCCGTCTAAAAGGGTGACGCCTATATCAATCATGGGAAACCCCGCCAATATACCGTTTTCCGTGGCCTCCTTAACACCGGCGTCTATTGCCGGAATATATTCCCTGGGAATAACCCCGCCGACGATCTTGCTGTTAAACTCGTAGCCGGCGCCCTGTTCCCGGGGCTCCACCTCCAGCACCACGTGACCATACTGGCCACGCCCGCCGGACTGGCGGATAAACTTACCCTCGGCCCTGGCTTTTTTCCTGATTGTTTCTTTGTAGGCTACCTGGGGCCGACCAACGTTGGCCTCCACCTTAAACTCCCGCAACATCCTGTCAACAATTATTTCCAGATGCAATTCGCCCATTCCGGAAATAAGAGTCTGGCCGGTTTCCGGATCGGTGTTAATCTGGAAAGTCGGGTCTTCCTCCGCCAACTTTTGCAAAGCAACACCCATTTTCTCCTGGTCCAACTTGGTTTTTGGTTCAATAGCCACCTGGATCACCGGCTCGGGAAATTCCATTGACTCTAAAATGACCGGCTTCTTTTCATCGCATAGTGTATCGCCCGTGCCGGTTATTTTTAGACCGACGGCAGCGACAATATCACCCGTGCGCACCTCCCCTATATCCTCCCGGTGGTTAGCATGCATTCTCAAAATGCGCCCGATCCTCTCCCGCTTGTTTTTAGTGGAGTTAAAAATATATGAGCCGGTTTTTAAGTATCCCGAGTAGACCCTTAAAAATGTAAGCTTTCCCACAAAGGGATCCGACAGGATTTTAAAAGCTAGAGCTGAAAATGGCTCATCATCCCCCGCCGCACGAAATTCCTCCGTGTCAGATATAGGATTTACACCCCTGATCGCAGCGACATCGGTAGGCGCCGGAAGATAGTCTACTATGGCGTCTAATAGTGGCTGCACACCTTTGTTTTTAAAGGAAGAGCCACATAGAACAGGGATCATCTTTACAGCTAGCGTGGCCTTACGCAGTCCTTTTTTAATATCTTCCCCGCTAAGATCCCCATCTTCAAGGTACTTCAGCATTAAATCATCATCGGTCTCAGCCACAGACTCTACCAGTTGGTCCCGTAAAATCTTTGCTTCGCCGGCTAGTTCCTGTGGAATATCGGTTTCCTGATAGCTTTCGCCTTTATCATCATAATATATAATGGCCTTTTCCCTCACCAGATCAATTACACCGCGAAAGCTGTCTTCGGCGCCGATTGGCATCTGTATAGCCACTGGATTAGCGCCTAGGCGCTCCCTAATCATTTTTATTCCTTCGGTAAAGTCGGCGCCTACCCGATCCATCTTGTTAATATAGGCAATACGGGGGACCCCGTACTTATCGGCCTGCCGCCATACCGTTTCGGATTGCGGCTCAACTCCACCCACTGAACAAAAAATAGCGACGGCGCCATCCAGTACGCGCAGGGAGCGCTCCACCTCAACTGTGAAGTCCACGTGGCCTGGCGTGTCAATGATATTAATTTGATACTCGCGCCACCGACAACTTGTGGCGGCGGAGCTAATAGTTATCCCCCGCTCCTGCTCCTGGACCATAAAATCCATAGTTGCCGCGCCGTCATGGACTTCCCCGATTTTGTGAACCCTGCCCGTATAATACAGGACGCGCTCAGTAGTCGTGGTCTTGCCGGCGTCAATATGGGCCATTATTCCTATGTTTCGAGTTTTATTCAGCGAAAATTGACGCTCCATGCCAAGATCACTCCTTTACCACCTGTAATGCGCAAATGCTTTGTTTGCCTCCGCCATTTTGTGGGTGTCATCCCTTTTCTTAACGGAGCTACCAGTACCGGCCGCCGCATCCATAATTTCATTGGCAAGCTTCTCCCGCATAGTCCGGCCGGATCTATCACGAGAATATTTGGTAATCCAACGGATGGCTAAAGTTTGCCTGCGTTCGTGACGCACTTCTATCGGCACCTGGTAGTTGGCGCCGCCTACCCGGCGTGCCTTTACTTCCAACACCGGCATAATATTTTTCATTGCCGCCTCAAAGACCTCTAGCGGATCCTTGGAGGTTTTTTCTTTTATCATGTCCATAGCGCCGTATACGATAGACTCAGCGACGCTCTTTTTACCCTCCAGCATGATCTGGTTTATAAGCTTTGTCAACACTTTACTCCGGTAAACGGGATCAGGTAAAACTTCCCGCTTGGCTATACCCCCTCTTCTTGGCATATACTTCCCCCCTTTGCCATAAGGTTTAATATTTATTACTTCTTGGGCCGCTTTGAGCCGTACTTGGATCGCCTTTGCTTCCTGTTCTGCACACCCGCGGAGTCTAACGCGCCGCGCACAATGTGGTACCTAACACCCGGCAAGTCCTTGACCCTACCCCCGCGGACCATTACGACAGAGTGCTCCTGCAGATTGTGCCCGATACCGGGAATGTAGGAGGTTACCTCTATGCCGTTGGTGAGCCTGACACGGGCTACTTTGCGCAGGGCAGAGTTGGGCTTTTTAGGAGTAGTTGTATATACCCTGGTGCAAACACCTCGCTTTTGCGGACACTCTTTCAACGCCGGAGCGTCAGATTTTTGAATAATTTCCTCCCTGCCCTTGCGGATCAACTGACTGATCGTCGGCATATCTTAAAACACCTCCTTTCCTAAAGTAAAATATCAAAACATTAAAACATTATTCCTCTATAATTGACGC
>JALHFC010000105.1:0-4205 GCA_022839445.1 Pelotomaculum sp. | reverse complement strand
TTGGCTTGACCCCGCTCAATTGCCTTCAAGGTCTGCTTGGCGCCAACGGTTTTTTTACGCGCCGACAATAGACGCCCATAAACCATTGTTGTTTTTACCTCCCAAAATCCAGACACTTTTATATCCTACCACTACCAAGTAATGTTGTCAATTACCCCTTTAATTTTTATTGAACAACAAGCTCCTCTTCGTTTTGAACGCCGTCCTCCTTCGCTATTGACACATTACGATAACAGGTCATACCAGTACCGGCTGGAATGAGCTTCCCTATGATCACGTTTTCCTTTAAACCCAGAAGCGGGTCGAGCTTGCCCTTGATAGCTGCGTCTGTAAGTACCCTGGTGGTCTCCTGGAAGGAAGCCGCTGACAGGAAAGAATCCGTGGCTAACGAGGCTTTGGTAATCCCCATTAGCATTGGCTTGGCGGTAGCCGGTTCGCCCCCCATTTCCTGCGCCCGCTTATTCTCATCCTCAAATTCGAAGATATCAATCTGACCACCCGGCAGCAGTTCAGTGTCGCCGGGATCTTCAAGCTTAACCCGGCGTAACATCTGACGAATCATTACTTCAATATGTTTATCGTTAATATCCACACCCTGGAGACGGTAAACCCGCTGCACTTCCTGGAGTAAGTACACCTGTACTCCCCGGATGCCTTTAATCTTTAGCAGGTCGTGCGGATTTACCGAACCCTCGGTCAGCTCATCTCCCGCATAAATGCGGTCACCGTCTTTGACTTTTAGGCGGGCGCCGTAGGGCACCTGGTAGATGGCCTTTTCATTGTCGTCGGATGTCAACTCAATTTCCCTGCGTCCTTTCACTTCACGCACACAAACAGTACCGTCTGTTTCAGCGATAATGGCCTGCCCTTTGGGCCGCCTGGCCTCAAATAGCTCTTCCACCCTTGGCAGACCCTGGGTAATATCGTCACCGGCCACGCCGCCGGTGTGGAAAGTACGCATGGTAAGTTGTGTGCCCGGTTCACCGATACTTTGGGCGGCTATAGTTCCTACCGCTTCACCGATATCGACTTTTTGGCCGGTGGCCAAATTGCGTCCGTAACACTTTGTGCACACACCGTGGCGGGTCTTGCAGGTTAGCACCGATCGTATCTTCACCTTATTGATACCGGCAGCCAAAATTTTCCCCGCCTCTTTTTCGGTAATTTCCCGGTCAGCGCAGGCCAATACTTCACCCGTTTCAGGGAGAACTATGTCCTCCAAAGCCACCCGCCCGATAATACGGTCCTGGAGCGTTTCAATCACCTCGGCGCCATCCCTGATCTCTTGCACCTCGATTCCTTGATCAGAGCCGCAATCGATCTCCCTTACTATCACATCCTGGGCCACATCCACCAGCCGGCGGGTAAGATAACCCGAGTCGGCGGTCCGTAACGCAGTGTCGGCCAGGCCTTTCCTGGCGCCGTGGGTGGATATGAAATATTCCAAAACAGTCAGCCCTTCGCGGAAGTTAGCTTTAATGGGCAAATCAATAATCCTGCCGGACGGATCGGCCATTAACCCACGCATCCCTGCCAACTGGCGAATCTGCGGGATATTTCCGCGGGCGCCGGAATTGGCCATCATGTAAACCGGGTTGAAGCTGTCCAGGCCGTCAATTAACTTGTCGGTAACGTTTTTAGTGGCATCGTTCCAAATCCCAATTACGGTCCGGTAGCGCTCATCGTCGGTGATTAAGCCACGGCGGTATTGAAGTTCAACCTTTTCAACCTTTTCTTCGGCATTTTCCAGGATTTCTGTTTTCTCCCTGGGTATCATAATGTCATGTATGCCAATGGTTATCCCGGCTTTGGTAGCGTAGGTAAATCCCAGCTTTTTAATCCCGTCAAGCAACCTAGTGGTAGCCGAGAATCCCAGCGTTCTGTAACAATCGTCAACAACTCTGCCCAGGACCTTCTTATCCGCAACTGCGTTAATATATCCTAACTCACTGGGGATTACTTCATTGAAAATGGTCCTGCCCACAGTCGTTTCTCTGATGCCCCCTTCTGCATCACGCACTTTGACCTTAGCATGCAAGGAAACCACCTTGTTGTCGTAGGCCATCACAGCCTCTTCCACGTCTCTAAAAATCTTTCCCTCGCCCTTTGCGCCTTCTTTTTCCATGGTTAAGTAGTATATGCCTAAAACCATGTCCTGGGTGGGAATAGCCACGGGCTTCCCGTCTTTGGGGTTTAAGATGTTGTTTGAAGACAGCATTAAAAGCCTGGCCTCGGCCTGGGCCTCGGCAGAAAGAGGGACGTGTACCGCCATCTGGTCCCCGTCAAAATCGGCGTTATAAGCAGTGCAAACCATCGGGTGGATTTGAATAGCGCGGCCTTCCACCAAAACCGGCTCAAAAGCCTGGATACCCAACCTGTGCAGGGTGGGAGCGCGGTTTAAAAGGACCGGGTGCTCACAAATCACTTCTTCCAGGACATCCCAGACCTCGGGGCGCACCCGCTCAACCATCCGTTTGGCGCTCTTGATATTGTGGGCATGGCCATCATTTACCAGCTTCTTCATCACAAAAGGCTTGAAAAGTTCCAGCGCCATTTCCTTGGGCAAGCCACACTGGTGCATGTGCAGTTCCGGTCCTACAACGATAACCGAGCGACCCGAATAATCGACCCGCTTACCCAACAGGTTCTGGCGGAAACGACCTTGTTTTCCTTTCAGTAAGTCGGAAAGTGATTTCAACGGGCGGTTGCCCGGCCCGGTAACCGGGCGCCCCCGGCGGCCGTTATCAATCAGGGCGTCTACAGCCTCCTGGAGCATCCTTTTTTCATTGCGGACGATAATGTCCGGAGCGCCCAGGTCCAAAAGCCTTTTTAAGCGGTTGTTGCGGTTGATCACCCGGCGGTATAAGTCGTTTAAGTCCGAGGTGGCAAAGCGGCCACCGTCTAATTGCACCATTGGACGCAACTCGGGCGGGATAACAGGGACTACGTTTAAAACCATACATTCCGGACGGTTTCCCGACTTGCGAAATGCTTCTACTACTTCAAGACGACGGATGGCTCTGACCTTGCGCTGGCCGGTAACCTCTTTCAACTCCTGGCGCAGCTCTTTGGTCATTTCCTCCAGGTCAATCTCTTCCAACAGCATTTTTATCGCCTCGGCGCCCATATAGGCCTCAAACATTTTATATTCCCGGCCTTGCTTTCTTTCTTCTTCCCTTTTTTCTTCTTCGTTCTTCCGCCACTCACGGTACTCAGATTCATTTAGCAGCTGTTTTTTGAGCAACCCGCTCTCGTGTGGGTTTATTACAATATAGGAAACAAAGTACAAGACTTTTTCCAACGACCTGGGGGACATATCCAGCAAAAGCCCCATCCGGCTCGGAATCCCCTTAAAATACCAGATATGCGAAACCGGCGCTGCCAGTTCAATGTGCCCCAACCTTTCCCGGCGCACTTTGGAGCGGGTTACCTCTACGCCACACCTGTCACAAACAACCCCCTTGTAACGGACACGCTTATATTTGCCGCAATGACACTCCCAGTCCCGCGTGGGTCCAAAAATACGCTCACAAAAAAGCCCGTCCCTTTCGGGTTTTAAGGTGCGGTAGTTTATAGTTTCGGGCTTTTTGACTTCACCGCTGGACCAGTCGCGTATTTGCTCGGGAGAAGCCAAGCCAATCCGAATCCGGTCAAAGTTATTTAGGTCAAGCAAGAAAACGCCTCCCTTTTAGGTCATTGGTCATTGGTCCTTACCTGTTAATCGTTGTAACAACGGCTTGTTATTCTTCATCCAGCTCAAATTGCTCATCTAGAAAATCTGCACTTAATTCATCCTCTTCATCACTATCACTTCTGTCGTATTCTTCCGGCCTTACAGCCGGCTCCTCTTCCTGGATATCTATACCCAGCTCCTTGGCAGTCTCGGCAATGTCATCTTCCTCTTCCCTGATCTCAATTTCCTGCTCATCCTCCGCCAGCACCTTAACGTCCAGGCCCAGGCTCTGCAGCTCTTTAATCAGCACCTTGAACGACTCCGGGACACCGGGCTCAGGTACATTTTCACCTTTAACGATAGCCTCATATGTCTTAACCCGTCCGACCACATCATCCGACTTAACCGTAAGAATTTCCTGCAAAGTATAGGCGGCGCCGTACGCTTCCAGCGCCCACACTTCCATTTCCCCAAAGCGCTGCCCGCCGAACTGGGCCTTTCCTCCCAAAGGCTGTTGCGTTACCAGGGAATA
>JALHFC010000341.1 GCA_022839445.1 Pelotomaculum sp. | reverse complement strand
CCTATTGGGGCTGTTTTTTGTGGCCGGGGTACTGGGGAAGGGGTTGATTGCCTTCGCAGTGGTGCTGCTGCATGAACTGGCTCACGTGGCTGCAGCGCGGCGCTTGGGTGTGCGTGTATCGGATGTTGAACTCCTGCCCTTCGGGGGTGTGAGCCGGATCGGCAGCGAAGTGGTTACAAACCCTTCCAAGGAGGTTGTTGTCGCCGCCGCCGGCCCGGCTACCAACCTGCTATTGGCCGGTTTGGCGATTGCCTTAAAAAATTACGGCTTTTGGGATGATGTTTTAGGCCCTTTTTTTCTTCAATGCAACCTTATGATCGCTGCTTTTAACCTGCTGCCGGCGCTCCCCTTAATGATCGCTGCTTTTAACCTGCTGCCGGCGCTCCCCTTAGATGGCGGGAGGATATTTCGCGCTTGCCTTGCCAGGCGCCTCGGGTTTAGGGAGGCCACCCACAGGGCGGCAAGGTGGGGCCAGGTCTGGGGCGCCCTCATCACCCTCGGTGGAGTAGCCGGGCTGGCTGCCGGCGTATCCGGGTTGGATGTGCTAATTATCGGCGTGTTCCTTTTGTTTACCGCTACCCGTGAAAAAAAGGCCGGGCCGTTTCATTTTATCAGGCACCTGGCTCAAAAAAAAGAAGAACTAAACTCTGCCGGTATATTGCCCGGTAAAACACTGGTCTCACTTGATAGCGTCCGGCTGGGGGATGTTATCCGCACCTTCACCCCGCAGCGGTTTCACCTGGTCTACCTGCTGGACTGTGACTGGCAATACCGGGGTGTGGTGAGCGAAACTCAAATCATAGACGCGCTCTTTACGGAAGGAGCGGATATTGCTTTAGGTTCAGTTAACAAAATGGTATAGTAAATGTTGATATTTTGTTATAAAATATATTAGAGGAATATTCTTCCCCCTGCTTTGGGTTATACTATAAACGGGAGTGACAGGATGGATTTGTTTGATCAGATTTTGCCCCTGGTAAAAAAGCCCGCCCGCTACGCCGGGGGAGAATGGAATATTATACGCAAGGACTGGGACAATGTCGACCTGAGGGTAGCCTTTGCTTTTCCGGATGTTTACGAGGTAGGCATGTCCCATTTGGGGCTTCATATT
>JALHFC010000340.1 GCA_022839445.1 Pelotomaculum sp. | reverse complement strand
ATTAACCCGTCTGTTAAAGTATTGTTTTCCAGCGGCTATTCTTTAAACGGTTTAAGCGGTCTGTTGCTGTCAGAAAGAGAGTTTATACAAAAACCTTACAGGGCAAGTGATTTGTTGCTTAAAGTAAGACAAATGTTAGATAGTTAGGCAACTACAAAGGGGGTGAAGGCCAGGTACTTAACCAGGTCGAATATTATGCCGGATACATCTCGGTTTGTTAGCCTGATCAGGCGGAAAGCTCACGAACTGAATAACTTGATCATGATCATAGAGGGTAATATGGAAATGATGTGCTGTGATGATGATGAAATTATTAGTGATAACCTTGAATCTTTGCAGGAGTGCAAAGAAATTATAAAATTTCTTTTATCGTTAGGAAAAGAATAATATAGCTAAAGGGGACGCCTGGCTATGGCCCAAATATTAATTGTGGATGATAACCAAAAAATACAGCGGATGCTTTCGCGCGCGCTGTGCGATTACCGGATCGAAACGGCTGTTTCCGGTAAGGAAGCGCTATTAAAAATAAAATCGAATCAATTTCATGCCGTCCTGCTCGATGTGGTTCTGCCTGATGTAAGCGACCTGGAACTCCTGAAGGAGATAAAAAAGCTGCAGCCGTTTTGCCATGTCATAGTAATGACCGGGTATGCCAGCATTACCTTGGCCGTAGAAGCGAAGCAATAAAAATAGGCGCCTATGATTTTATTGAAAAACCGTTCACTCCCTCTATAATAAGAAATCTAATTAAAAAGGCAATTGATGAATCCGGTATATATGATGGATGTTTACCGGAAAATGTCAGTGTTTTAGCTGACAGCGTCGGATTTGTGGGGCGTAAGAGCAAAGAGGTGCAGGACCTGCTGCTTACCGCTTATAAAGTGGCGGGGAAGGACTTAAGCATACTCATACACGGTGAAACCGGCGCAGGAAAGGAGTATTTGGCCAGGTTTATACACTTGGCCTCGCTACGTTCCAGGGAAAGGTTTTTTCCCGTCAACTGCGGCGCGTTTATAGAGAGCCTGGCCGAGAGCGAGCTTTTCGGGCACGAAAAAGGAGCTTTCACGGGCGCCGACCGGCTGCGGCGCGGCTGCTTTGAACTGGCGGACAAGGGGACAATTTTCCTGGATGAGATTGGGGACGCCTCA
>JALHFC010000339.1 GCA_022839445.1 Pelotomaculum sp. | reverse complement strand
ACCCTGAGCCCTTCCCTGGCCCGGTTCAAATTGGCGTCGATTACTCTGTAGATCCCGCGCAACCGGTATCACCCCACTGCCGGGTTTAGTATATTCTTCTAGAATTATATCAAAATTTAACCCCAACTGGAAAGTAAAAACCCCCTAAAAATGGGGGGGTCTAAAACAAACTCCGCTAATTATACCAAAATACCCTTATTTTTAAACATAGGATCAATTTCGCTTAACTATGTGTCGGCTTGAAAGCGTAAGCACATGCGGGCAAACCATATAGCTTACGGCACTTCGCTCCATACCTCGCCAGGATCTTCCTAATGGTATCCACATCAAAAGGTTTGGCCAGGCAGAACAGCGCTCCTTTTTCCAACGCCTCGGAGATTGTTTCTTCGGAACCAAAAGCAGTCATCATAATCACATCGGTCCCGGGCGATATGGCTTTGATCTTGCCCAGCGCCCCTAGACCGTCAAGCAGCGGCATCCTTACATCCATAAAGATCAGGTCCGGCCGTTTTAACTGCACCATACAAATAGCCTCGAGTCCGTTCCGGGCGGTATACACCTGGTGCCCCTCGTCTTTTACCACTAATTCCAGCAAAGAACGGACTCCCTCCTGGTGTTACATCTTATACTATTAAAGGATCTAATAGGAGCATTCGACTAATTTGCTTAAATTCCTCTTATAAGATAAAAATTTTTATGTAAATTTTAATACTTTCTTCATGCGCCGGTGAAAAATAATATGTTATTGAAACGGGAAAACCCTTTCCCCGTTGATGTAGACTTGCAATACTTTAGAGGATATATCCAGGGGGTGGCGGTCCAGCACTACAATATCCGCATCCTTGCCGGGCTCAATACTACCCAGGCGCCCCCCCAGACCTATGATCTGCGCCGCATCTACAGTAATAGCCCTCAAAGCATGCTCCACAGGCAGCCCGCCTTTTACAGCCAGCGCGGCCGACGCCGCCAGGTACTGCACCGGCACGGCCGGGTGATCGGTCATGATGGCAAACCGGACTCCCGCCCCGGCTAGCACACCGGCTGTTTCCAGGGTTATACCCTGCATTTCGACCTTGGCCCTGTTGGTAATTACCGGGCCGATCACCGCCGGGATCCCTTTTGCAGCCAAATGCCCGGCCACCAGGTAGCCCTCGGTACAGTGCTCTATGATTAGATCTGCTCCGAACTCCGCAGCAATGCGCACGGCCGTCATGATATCGTCCGCGCGGTGGGCATGGACCCGCAAGGGGACCACCCGCCTCAAAACCCTGGCCAACGATTCCATCTTTAAATCGCGTTCCAAAGACGGCTTTTTTAGGTAATCCTGCGCCTTGGCCAGGGCTTCCCTTAAAATAGCCGCAGACGCCATGCGGGTAGC
>JALHFC010000104.1:3567-10812 GCA_022839445.1 Pelotomaculum sp. | reverse complement strand
CTAAGGAACGGGGACACACCCCCTTCGGGGGATTCGTGGGAGGGAAGGTATGTCCCCGTACCTATTGTAAGTTTTTTAAAAGTAGATTAAAATGGATACATAGCAATGATAATCATTATCAATTTTGTTGGGAGGTATAGTGCAATGTTTGATTGCGCCAAATGCGGGGTATACGCCTGTTACAAAAACGAACGGGGCAAACTGCCCCAAAACTGCCCGATGAGGACTTGCCCCGATCTGTTCGAGGAGGCTGCGGCCATCTACCAACAGGAGGATATGGGTAAACTGGCCGTCTGTTCGGCGCGGGTGGAGGCGGGCGGTTATGGCGTCTGGCCCAGGGTCCGTGAAGTTATGGAGTTTTCTAAACTGTGCGGCTTTAACAAATTGGGGCTGGCGTTTTGCGTAGGGTTGCGGCGGGAGGCTTTGGAGGTAGCAAAAATATTTGAAAACAGCGATTTTACCGTGATCTCGGTGATGTGCAAAACAGGGTCCAGGCCCAAAGAGGAACTGGGGATCAAGGATGAAGAAAAGGTACGCCCGGGCCAATTTGAGGCCATGTGCAACCCCATAGCGCAAGCTTTACTTTTAAATAAAGCAAACACGGACTTAAATGTCCTGCTCGGCCTGTGTGTAGGTCACGACAGCCTTTTGATCAAACATTCCAACGCTCCGGTTACCGTCCTGGCGGCAAAAGACCGGGCAACGGGACACAATCCTTTAGCCGCGGTTTACGCCACTCACTATTTCCAGAAAAAACTGAAATAATATAAAATACCGCGCAAACAAATATTTATGGAATAATAGTGATGCCAAAAAATTATATGGCGGGAGGTAGGTGAAAAGCCTGGTTTCCCGGCTACACAGGATAATTATTTGCTTAAGGAATACAAGCGGTCAATTATCCTGTGACACCATCTCTTCGTTGAACCAGGATGACAGTGGTAATCCCTGAAATCGTGTGGAGATTGGCGGATGTTATTTTTATAGTTAATATTTTTCTAGCCATGGTAGTGGTGGTTTTTGAACGGCGCAACCCTACCTCTACTTTGACTTGGATTTTACTGCTGTTTTTTATGCCCATCCTGGGCTTCTTGCTTTACATATTTATAGGACAAAGCCTGCGCCGGGAAAAACGGTTCCATCTCAAGGAAGAAGAAGAACAGGTGGTCCGCCCTTTATTGGCCCGGCAGGATGCCGGCCTGCACGAAAACAGCCTCACCTTTAATGATCCCCGGGCCAGGCACTACCAGGACCTGATCCACCTGCAACTTAAGGGCAATTATTCTCTTTTAACCCAGGACAACAAGGTGGAGTTATTCAGCGAGGGCGACGAACTGTTCCGGCGGATGCTGGCCAGCTTAAAAGGCGCCAAAAGTTATATTCACATGGAGTACTATATCATCCGCAATGACTCCCTGGGCCGGCTCGTGATGAGGGTTTTGGCTGAAAAAGCCCGTGCGGGGGTAGAAGTAAAGCTGCTCTATGACGGTATGGGTTGCATTTGGCTAAACCGTTCTTTTTTCAAGGAACTGCTCCAGGCCGGTGGCCAAACCGCCGAATTTTTCCCGCCTTTTTTACCTTACGTTAACATACGGATTAATTTCCGCAATCACCGTAAAATCTGTATTGTGGACGGGCAGGAAGCCTACGTGGGGGGGTTTAATATAGGTGATGAATACCGGGGGCTTTCTCCTCGCTTCGGCTACTGGCGTGACCTTCACTTAAGCATCAAAGGCAGCGCCATCGACACCCTGGAAATGAGGTTTTTACTGGACTGGCGGTTCGCTTCCGGAGAGCTTCTGTCCGCAAAAGACAAATATTTCCCGGCCCGCCGGGTGGAGGGAATAACTGCGGTGCAGATCGTATCTAGCGGGCCGGACCTGACATATGAATCGATCAAATATGGTTATCTAAAGCTCATCGACAAAGCCCGGCGCAGCGTTTACATCCAGACCCCTTATTTTATTCCGGATGACAGCATCCTGGACGCTTTAAAAATATCCGCCCTGTCCGGGGTGGACGTGAGACTAATGCTCCCTTACAAGCCCGATCACGCCTGTGTCCACTGGGCCTCCCTTTCTTATGTGGGAAAACTGCTGGAAGCCGGCGTGCGCTGCTACCTGTACAAAAGGGGTTTTCTACACAGCAAGCTCATTGTAGCCGACGGTTTCGCCGGCACGGTTGGCACCGCCAACCTGGATGTCAGGAGTTTTGACTTTAATTTTGAAGTAAACGCCTTCATTTATGACCGGGAAATCGGCAGCCCGCGACCTTGATGATTGCGTTGAGATCACTTGGGAAGCATATTCTAACCGGCCGCTGTCCGCCCGCGTCAAGGAAGGCATTTTTCGCCTGCTGTCACCGGTTCTGTAGAGGGCGGGGAATCACGGGGACGTTCCTAGTGATTCGTTTGAGATAATATGCCTAACTTTACTAGTTATTTAATGAACCTTTGTATTGCTAAGAACGTCTAACATGATAAAGATACAGTGTTATCCAATTAGCTAATCTTTTAAAAGGGGGGATATAAAAGTATCAAGTTAAAAGGAGAGGATGGATATGTATTTGTTAAGAATCGCCGCTAGGGTTGTAGCAATTTGTTTGACCTTGTGTTTCTTATCTATACTTCCCCAAGCTGTAGGGGCGGCGAATCCCCCGGCAGATATGCCCGGGGAAGCTGTAATTGATCAAGCGGCGGATAATTCAGGCGCCGTAACAGGTACTGTAAAAGGAGGGGAGCATACCGCCGTTGGCCTGGAGGAAGCCGTCGGGATTGCTAAAGAAGCCTTCCCCGTTCCCCCGGGCTTGGATCAATTTTCAACCGGATTCGACCAGTCGGATGGAAATGCTTTTTGGACACTGAGATGGTACCGCAGCGGCGATCCAGGCGGGGAAATGAACGTCAGGGTAAACGCCGCAACCGGGGAAATCTGGGGTATGCACATTTGGATGCCCCCTGCCCCGGGGCAGGGATACCGTGGACTGCCGGCCCTGGCGGAAAAGCTGCAACCTGAACGTTTCAAGGAAACCAGGCTGCAGCCTGAACGGAGCGACTACCTATACGTGCCGCCGCTTTACCGGGAACGGGAACAGATGTTGTACAGCTACTTTTACGCCAGGACTGTAAACGGCGTAACTTACCCGGAAAACGGGATCACTGTTACGGTAAGCGGGGACACCGGCGCAGTAACAGGCTTTGATTTGCGCTGGGAGGATGCCGGAAATTTCCCGCCGGCTTCCGGTCGAATAACCCAGGCGCAGGCAGTTCAGGTGTTCCGGACGGAGTGCGGCCCGCAACTGTATTACTTCCGGTCCAGCGTCCCCGGAGGCAAGGAGGTGCCCCTGAAGCTGGTCTACCGGTTGCCGGGACCCCAGAACCAGGTAATCATAGATGCCCTCGCCGGCAAGCCGCTAAATAAAAACGGCGACTTCTACATGTTATACGACATGGCCGGAGGCGGTGGGGGAGAGTCCCTCAGAATGAAAATGCCCAGTTCGGCAGATCAAAAAATAGAATTCACACCGGTAGAGGAAAGCGCTGTTAGAGAGGCAAAAACCCTCCTTTCCAGGGACAAGGCGTTGCAGGCGGCAAAGTCTTTCGTAAAGGTCCCGGAAAACTATAACCTGACTGGAAGCAGGCTGATGCAGGACTACCTGTTTCAGGACAAAAAAACCTGGAGCTTTAACTGGCAGGCCGGGGACGGGACTGACCGGAAATGGATGGAGGTGTCTGTGGACGCTTCCACCGGTGAACTTGTCAGCTTCTGCAAGGATCGTTACCGCGGTTACGACTACCTCAAAGCGCCTGAAATAAAATTCAGCGAGGAGGACGCCCGCAAGACCGCAGAAGAATTTATCAAAAAACTCCAACCCGGCAAGTGGCAGCAGGTAGTGTTCGAGAGCGCCCGGCCCGAGTGGGGGCCTGTGACTGGTCCGGCTGAAAAGCCCCTCCCGCGATCATACAATTTTAACTGGGTCAGGACGGCAAAGGAGATCGAGTTTCCCCAAAACGGGTTTAATCTTAACGTGGACAGCACCACCGGAGAGATTAACCACTACCAGATGAACTGGTGGGAAGTCGAATTCCCCGACCCGCAGGGCGTCATCGGAACAGAAGCCGCCGCGGACAAATACCTCCGGGAAAACCCGCTGACGGTAGCTTACCTGCGCCTGTGGAACCAGGACGGTTGGGTGGGTCCCGAGGAATCGAAAGTTTACCTGGTATACTACATGGCTCAACGCAACTTTGCCATGCTCGACGCTTTCACCGGGCAGTTGCTTGATTATGAAGGAAATGAAATTGAAGCAACCGGCAAAAAGGGTCAGTTTACCGACATAGCGGACCACCCGGCCCGGGAGGCGGTAGAGACGCTCGCCAGCCACGGCATAGTTACAGGCGGGGATGGGAAATTCCGGCCGGATAACGCCGTAACCCAGGCAGAGTTGATTACCATGCTGGTCAGAAGCAAAGGCAGGTTTTTAGATACTATTTCGCCGGTAAGGAGCCTGGACGGCAAAGAACCATGGTACCAGCGCTACTTCGACGAGGCGGCCAGAATGGGGATCATCCGGGCCGGGGAAAAACCAGACCCGGATGCGCCTGTCACTCGCGAAGCGCTGGCCGGATTAACGATCAACACTATGGGCTTATATCAGGCGGCTTGCTTAAAAGACATTTATATTCTCAATTTCCAGGACGCCGGTGAAATATCTGAACATTTGAGGGGCCATGCCGCACTGTCCGCCGGGATGGGCTTGATTGAACCGGTAGACGGGAAATTTGAACCGGGTCAAGTGGTAGGCAGGGCAAACGCAGCAGAGATAATCGTGAAATTATTAAAAATGGCAGATTAACACCCAGCCTAAGCAATCTAGACTGCGATGTAAATCTTAACGGAGGAAAGGCCGGTCGCTATATTACAGCAACCGGCCTTTCCTTTAATGGGAATCACGGGGGGGGAATCATGAGAACGTTCCTAGTGATTCCTTTAATTTGTTTGGTATTGAGGTAAAATAATAGACGATATAGGTAGGAAGGGGCGTTGCAAAAAAGTGGCAGGGCAAGCTACGGGCATTGCCGGAAAACTAACCATGGCAAAGATTAAAAGAGCCGCCGGGCGCCTAACTGGGGTAGCCCATCACACCCCGCTTGATTACTCCGTTACGTTTAGCGAAATGACCGGGAACAGCGTCTATTTAAAGCTGGAAAACCTGCAGAAGACGGGTTCTTTCAAGATCCGCGGCGCATACAACAAGGTTATGAGCCTAAACGAGGGCTCGCGGACACGCGGGGTAATTGCCGCATCGGCTGGAAACCATGCCCAGGGTGTAGCCTACGCAGCTTTGAAGGCGGGTATTCAATGCACCATAATCATGCCCGATAGCGCTCCGCTTGCCAAGGTTATGGCGACCCGCGGCTACGGTGCCGACGTAGTCCTGACGCCGGGCGGCTATGAAGAAGCCTACCGTTTTGCTGTTCATATGCAAAAAGAGAAAGGCGCAACTTTTGTTCATGCTTTTGACGATATAGATGTTATTGCCGGGCAGGGCACTGTTGCACTGGAGATTATAGAAGATCTGCCCGAAGTCGAGGCGGTTTTTGTGCCCGTAGGCGGCGGCGGATTAATATCCGGTGTTTCCTTTGCATTAAAGAGCATGTTGCCACAGGTGCGGGTGTTCGGAGTACAGGCTACGGGCGCCCCAGGGATGCATATTTCCCATATGCACGACAAGCTAATGGAAAGCCGATTTGCCAGCACATTTGCTGACGGTATCGCCGTGCGCCGGCCCGGTAAGGTCACCTTTGACCTCACTGAACAATATGTGGATGATATAATCACTGTGGACGACGAAGAGATTGCCGGCGCGATCATATTGCTTTTGGAAAGATCCAAGATTGTAGCGGAGGGCGCCGGGGCGGTCGGACTAGCGGCCCTGCTCGGCAAAAAAGTACATATGTCCGGCTGCAAAACAGCCGTTATTTTAAGCGGGGGCAATATAGATATAAACACGCTTTCACTTATTATTGAGCGGGGTTTAATCAAAACCGGCCGGCGCATCAGGCTGCGCGTGCTAGCGCCGGACCGTCCCGGTAGTTTGTGTAAACTACTGGCGGTTGTAGCGGATACCGGCGCTAATGTGGTATCTGTCTTACACAACCGGATCAAGCTTAGTGTCCCCATTAAACAAGTTGAAGTAGAATTAGCTCTTGAAACCAGGGATTTAGAACACATCGGGCAGATCATCTCTAAACTTTCCCAAGATGGTTACCACCCGGAAGTATATACATAAAGAACCAAGGGGACGTTCCTAAAAATTCCTTCGTTTTATCTCTTAGACAAAAAAGGGCAGGGTTTTTCTTTTTTTTCGTCGAACTTATTAGTCATGGGGGGTGGTGGCATTAGCTAAGAAAACTAAGAAAGGTACAAAAGGCGCTAAAAGTTCCGGAAGCGCCAAAGTAACGAAACCACAAGCAGCGGCGAAAGGCAAGAAAGACGCGAAGCAGGCGCCTGCCAAAACTAGACAAGTAAAGCAGCTACCGTCTTTTTTGACTGACAAGCATGTAATGTTTATAGTCGCGGCTACTCTTGCAGTTATTGCTTTTGCGGTGGTTTCGGCGTATTGGGTAAACGGGAAAGGCATTGAGATGTCAAAAAAATTCACCGTTCAAACAGCCAAAGGTCCCGTTGTTATTGAAGTATACCCTAATAAAATGCCGATTACCGTCGGCAACTTTGAAAAACTGGTCGGCTCTAATTTCTATGATGGTCTCACTTTCCACCGCGTGGAGGATTGGGTAATCCAAGGCGGAGACCCGCAGGGGGACGGCACCGGCGGCCCGGGCTGGACGATTCCCCTGGAAGTAAAGAAAGATCTTAAAAACGTGCGCGGGGCGGTAGCAATGGCCCGGAGTCAGGAGCCGGACTCGGCCGGTTCCCAGTTTTATATCTTGAAAAGAAACGCCCCGCCGCTGGACGGCCAGTACGCCGTATTTGGCAAAGTAGTAAAGGGAATGGATATAGTTGATCAAATTGAGGCCGGGGACCGGATTGAATCAGTTAGGTAACTGTGTTTTTTAGGTTTCGGCAGAAAAAAGCGGCAAGAAATTGCCGCTTTTTTCTGCAATACGTTGACGCGCATT
Organism: Pelotomaculum sp.; assembly: GCA_022839445.1. GTDB lineage: Bacteria > Bacillota > Desulfotomaculia > Desulfotomaculales > Pelotomaculaceae > JALHFC01. The sequence goes on along the minus strand of JALHFC010000104.1, from coordinate 3,671 downwards.
TTAAACGTAGAGGTCAACATTGCTGCCCAGGTGGGGAGGGTTGGATACCGCCGGCTGAGGCATTGTTTCCAACAGCATCTCCGCCGCCTGCTTTTGCTGATCCA
>JALHFC010000104.1:0-3540 GCA_022839445.1 Pelotomaculum sp. | reverse complement strand
TTCCCGCAATGCCGCTAATGTCAGTACCCGTAAAAATCCCCCCTTCTTTTTGTTACTACTTATTATTTCGACCATCTTGATTATAAACTTTATAGCACGAAATTTCACGGAATCAAGGGGACGTACCTAATGACTCCATCGTAATTTAAGAATTACTTAAGAATTACCTCTACCTAAAAACGAAACAATTGGTACCCCCTCCCCGTGATTCCAAAACGAATCAATAGGGCAATCTCGCTATTATTCGGCAAAGTGTTTCCGGATCAACTCCAGAAACAGTTCGCCGTAACGGTTGAATTTAGCCTGTCCCACACCCTTAACCGAAAGCATGGACATCCTGTCAGTTGGGCATCGTTCGCACATTTCCTGTAAGGTGCTGTCGTGAAAAATAATATACGGCGGGACCCCTTCCTTTTGCGAGATTTCCTTTCGCAAATTGCGCAGTTGTTCAAACAAGGTATTATCGGCAGCAACTTTCTGTTCTTTTTCCCGTACTTTTTGTAATACTTTTTCCTGCCCTTTAAGTACGGAAAACGCGACCGGTCGCAACCTGGCCAACGGGTATTCACCTTCCGTGATCTGAATATAACCTTCGGCAACAAGCATATTAATTAGGCCGGTGATCTGCTTTACCGTCATTTTTTTCAGCAAGCCGTAGGTGGACAAGCGTTGAAAACCATACTGCGCCATTTTTTTATTTTGCGAGCCTTTTAATATTTCCGCTACCGTGGTTACCCCAAATTGCTCTTTCACGCGTAGGATACAGGAAAAAATCTTCTGCGCCTCGACAGTGATATCTTTATACTCGGCGTGATCAAGGCAATTGCCGCAGTTCCCGCACTCGGCGCCGGCGCTTTCCTCACCGAAATACTGCAATATGTATTTCCTTAAGCATTTTTGCGTGTGGCAGTAATCCACTATAGCCTGAAGTTTTCTATATTCGTTAGTCCTTCTTTCCGGCGCCAATATGCTTTGCTCGATCAAGAATTTTTGGATCCGGATATCTTGCGGGTTAAACAGCAAAATACAATCACCCGGCCCGTCATCCCGCCCGGCGCGCCCGGCCTCCTGGTAATATGCCTCCACGTTTTTGGGCATATTGTGGTGTATGACATAGCGGACATTGGATTTGTCGATACCCATCCCAAAGGCGTTAGTCGCCACCATAACCCGGATGTCGTCGTACAAAAACCGCTCCTGGCTCGACGTCCGCTCCTCATCACTAAGGCCGGCGTGGTATCTACCCGCAGCATACCCTTTTTTGCAAAGGAATTTGTGGAGGTTGTCCACTTCTTTCCGTGTCGCCGCGTAGATAATCCCGGCATGCTCCCTATGGTGTTTGAGAAAACTGGTGATACAGTCCCTTTTATCTTCGCCCCGGATGACTGAAAAAGTTAAATTCTCACGGTTAAACCCTGTCACATAAACATTGGGCCGTTCCAAGGATAACAGATTTACGATATCCTTTCTTACTTCTTCCGTGGCGGTCGCCGTAAAGGCCGTCACAACCGGGCGGCGGGGCAGCTCGTTAATTAACGCGGCAACAGACAAGAAACTGGGGCGAAAATCATGTCCCCACTGGGAAACACAGTGCGCCTCATCAACAGCTAAAAGCGATACCGGCAAAGTATTTATCCCGGCCAGAAACCTGTTTGAATCCAGTCTTTCAGGCGCCACATAAACCAGCTTATATTTTCCGCGTCCGGCATTTTTCATCCTTTCTTCAACTTCTGCGTTGCTTAAGGAACTGTTAATAAATGTAGCCGCTAAACCTAAGCTGTTAAGAGCGTCCACCTGGTCTTTCATCAGGGAGATCAGGGGGGAAATAACGATCGCGGTACCCGGGAACAATAGCGCCGGGATCTGGTAGCAGACAGATTTGCCCCCGCCGGTCGGCATGATCCCCAGCGTATCCGCCCCTTGTAAAATGCTCTGTATAATCATCTCCTGGCCACCCTTAAAAGAGGGATAACCATAAACTTCCTTTAGTATCTTCCGCGCCTGATCAAGCATCTGCATTTAACTCCCTAAAAGGAATCAAGGGCGAATCAAGGGGACGTTCCTAATGAATTCCATCGTGATTTAAAGATTGCCTTAATTTAAAACCAATCAACAGGCGTCTACCCGCGATTCACGCCAATAGTTCCATCGTAATTTAAGAATTAGCTTTAACACCGAACAAATCAACAGGTGTACCCCCAAGATTCCTTACCTGGTGGAATTCGCACCTAAATCATATTCACGCCCTTTGCGTGACACACGGTATGTCCCCGTGATTCGGCGACTCCCTGCAATTCACGGTTAAAGCGGGGGTTTTACGGTAAACTTCATCCTCACCGGCCTGGTTAAGTTTTTCCCATCCAGAGAGCGAACATTTTCTGTAATGTATAAGTAATACGTTTCTCCAAACCGGTAATCTACCTGCGGTACAACCTGAACTGTATTGTCAGTGTCTCCAACGGTTGCCTTTACATCGACACCCCGCCCGTTACCATCAATTACATATATACTCCCCGAGTTAATGCTGGACCTGTCCACCCTGCGGTTAAACCTAACATTCCACACTTTGCGGTAGTCTGTTATATTGACCTGGCTAGGCCATTCTATACCGGAAAAACTTTTTTCTTTAATCAAGTAATCAACAAATAACAGCCGGTTGGCGTCATATTTGTAAGTCGCGGCCGCCCACCCCTGCCAACCGCCCTCGTTACCGGACGGAGCGACCAGGTACCAACGGCTGCGGGTATTGGTATACGGCCCTTCCAGCAAAACTACTTCTTCTCCTTCCAGCAAGGTTTTTAACACCCGCACCTCATCCTTGCCTAGCCCGTAAACCGTGCCTGGTTTTTCCCGCACATTTAGCTGGGAAGCATTTACTACCCGTGCCTTGGCGCCCGGCTCTAAGGGCATTAACCCACCGCTATTTTTACCGGGCAAGGAAAAAGTTTTTCCCGCCGGAGGCAATTCTTCCGTGAACAAATCCCGCGGGACGCCTTCCATGTTGGCCCCGTAACTTTTGACATATCTTATAACCTTATCCTGGTAGGTGTTGCCGGCGCCGGGATAGCCGGGGTTGTTAACCTGAGTCCAGCCGTTATACCGGCCTGGGTAGCCCGGCTCAACAAATACCGGGCGCACAAGACCGCTGTACATCTTTTTTTCTATGAGCGTTTTAATACCGGTTTCGATATTGAATTCGACATCTTTTAGCTTTTCTCTTTCTTCCGGTGTAAAAACAAGGGGGTTGGGTAAAACCTGCATCAGGCCGATTTCCCCACTGGAACCGGTTACTACCGTGCCGTCGCTGTTGCAGTGCCTGCCCCCGGTTTCCGCCATGGCAATAGCTTTTACTAATACCGGCGGCACATCCATTTCCAGCGCCTTTCTAGTTATTATTTCCTCAATGTTAGCCGGCATGGCGGCAATCGTGTCCCGCTCCAACCTACTGTCATAGCTATACCGCATATCCCGTAGCTGCGTTGCGGTACTGGCCGCAAACCCCGTACCGTCCCACAGCCGGCAGGTTTTTTCCATAGCTGC
>JALHFC010000103.1:4415-5363 GCA_022839445.1 Pelotomaculum sp. | reverse complement strand
TTTAGCCGTGGCTTCCTGCGGAGTCTTGCCGTCGGCCACGCAGTTGGGTAGGGCGGGAATGGCGGCTACCCACGTTCCGGCAACACCAATTAGCTTTACGTCATATTTTAGGTTTAAGTAATAATCTAAATTTTTCATGACACTATCTTACCACAAATAAAGCGCAAAGGAAAACATGAAAATTTAAAAACCGTCGCCGGCATGCCTGTATTAGGGGGATACACTGGTAAAAAATTGTACACGGCCGATTACAAAGAATCTGCTGAATAAGACAGGAGAGCTATTGGCATGGCTAGAAAACAAATTGAAGTAAGTATAAAAAGGTATCTAGATGTTTCCTGAATGAAATAGTCAACAGGCAAATAAAGGAGGATTATCCGAGAATTAAGCGAAAGGAATAAATACCCCGCAATAAATACTTTAAATAAATAATTTATTTGCTAGGTGACTATTGGTCTTATTTAATTTGCTATGGAAAACAAATAAAAACAGCGTATAATGTTTTAGATTCCCTGATTGACTTGCTAAGATAGAACTGGAATGAGGTATTGCCATGCCCAAAATTTACGATAATATCAAACTCAAACTAAAAAGCGGTCTAATAGATACTTTTGAGAGCTCATGCCGTGCCGATTTTTGCGTTGGGTATTTTAACCTGAGAGGATGGAAAATTGTCCAGGATCAAATTGACCGTTTTGCAGGTGGTAGTGATTGTTGCCGGCTTTTAGTTGGAATGCAAAAACCGGATGAAGAAGATTTGCTTAGGGTAACACTTGCCAATATTAAAAAAGGCATGATGGACAATCCTACAGCTTTATTACTGAAAAAAGAAATCGCTAATTCTTTCAGAAGACAATTAACTTTCGGTATTCCCACGTCTGAAGATGAAAAAAGTTTGCAAAAACTCAAGCATCAACTCGTGGATGGGAAAATAGTGGTTAAACTCTT
>JALHFC010000103.1:0-4320 GCA_022839445.1 Pelotomaculum sp. | reverse complement strand
TGGTGCCTTGATATCAGCAAAGAACTGATACAAATACTGGATGAAAGCTGGGCCGGGGAGAAGCTAATACTGCCATACTATGTATATCTAAAAATGGCTTATCATTTATCTCAAGAAGCAAGAAGTGGGATCAGTAACTATATCATACCAAAACAGTTGGAAGAAGAATTACTTCCTTTCCAGGCTAATGCAGTAAGTATTGCCGCCAGGCATTTAGACCAGCGGGGCGGGGTTTTGATCGGTGATGTAGTTGGTCTTGGTAAAACTCTGACCGCTACAGCCATTGCCAAGCTCTTTGAGGAGACTTTTTTCACCGAAACTCTCATTATATGCCCCAAAAACCTCACCCCAATGTGGGATTATTACGTACACCGGTATCAACTAAGGGCTAAAGTTCAGAGCATTTCAAAGATCAATAAGGACTTTGTTGATAAAACCAGGCGTTATCGTGTTGTTATTATTGACGAAAGCCATAACCTCAGAAACCGGCAGGGTAAAAGATATGCTATTGTAAAAGAATACATCGAAAAGAACGAAAGCAGGGTTATCCTGCTGACAGCTACTCCATATAACAAAAGCTACCTTGATATTTCCAGCCAGCTTAGGTTGTTTATTCCTGAAGACAAAGATATTGGAATTTCTCCGGAACGCTTTATCCAAAATGCTGGTGGCCCCATTGAGTTTATTGCCCGGTATCAATACTCTCCCAATACGTTGCTGGCGTTTGAAAAAAGCGAGTTTGCCGAAGACTGGCAGGAACTCCTGAAAATATATATGGTACGGAGAACACGCACCTTTATTAAGAACAATTATGCGATTTGGGATGATGATAAAAAGCAGTATTATATTACCTTTTACAATGGTAACGTTAACTATTTCCCAAGCCGTGTTCCCCAAAAAGTTGAATACAGTTTTAATGAGAACGACCCTGCTGATATATATGTAAAACTATACTCTACCTCTGTAGTCGACACTATAAATAGCTTGCGCTTGGCCCGCTATGGCCTGGGTAATTTCGTAGATGATGTGAACAAAAAGAACGCAACTAAGGAAGAAGAAAAAGTAATGGCCAACCTTTCCCGCGCCGGCAAGCGCTTGATGGGTTTTTGCCGGACCAATATCTTTAAGAGGCTGGAAAGCAGCGGCTTTTCATTTCTTGTTTCTTTAGCCAGGCACGCGCTAAGAAATTATGTATTTATATATGCTATTGAAAATAAACTACCCTTCCCCATCGGGCAGCAGGAAGCAGCCGAAATGGATGAATTTCTGGAAGAAGATGATTCTGGTGGAGAAAATGAAGTATTAACTTTCTTAACTGATAAAAATGAATACCGGAAGTTAGCCGAGCAGTATTATAAAAAATGCCGGCAGGAAAAAAACAAGTACGATTGGATTTCCAGCCAACTCTTTAAGAAAGACTTATCAATATTATTACTTGAAGACATTGATGCTATTCTAAAAATAATAGAAATCGGTAAATACTGGAACCCTGCTGAAGACAGGCAACTCAATGCATTAGAAAAACTATGCTCCAAAATACACAAGGATGACAAGATTCTAATCTTTACTCAGTTTGCTGACACAGCACGTTATCTGTATGAGCAACTTAGCTTAAGAAATATAAAACACATAGCCTGTGTAACTGGTGATACTGAAAACCCAACTGATTTTGCCTATCGGTTTAGCCCTTTAAGTAACCAGTGCAAAGATATTAAGAATCAAATACGAGTCCTTATCAGTACCGATGTTCTTAGTGAAGGGCAGAACTTGCAGGATGGGCATATCATTGTAAACTATGATTTGCCCTGGGCATTGATTAGACTGATTCAGCGTGCCGGCAGGGTGGACCGTATCGGCCAGCAATCACCCAAGATTATTTGTTACTCATTCTTGCCTCAGGACGGATTGGAGAGAATAATTCGGTTAAGAAACCGGCTTGCTCAACGTATCTTTCAGAATTCAGAAGTTGTCGGCTCTGACGAAACATTCTTTGATGGTGATCCTGTGAATATTGCCAACCTCTATAATGAAAAATCAGGTATTCTGGACGATGAAGAAGAGGGTGAGGTTGACCTTACTTCAAAGGCTTACGAAATCTGGAACCAGGCGACTAAAGCCAACCCTAACTTAAAAAAGTTAATTCCTGCTTTACCGGATGTGATTTTTGCCACTAAACCACTGGTAGAGGATATCATCGAAGGCGAAGGCGTCATCATCTATCACCGAAATAGTCATGGCTATGAGGTCCTGACCTGGTTGGGTAGTGACGGCAAAATTATTTCCAAGAGCCAGTCCAGAATCCTCAAAGCAGCTGAATGTGCACTTGATACGATGGCAATAGAACGTTTGGAGAACCATCACCAAATCGTTATGAAAGCGATTGAGCTGGGTGAAAAGGAAGCGGCCAATACTGGAGGGCAATTGGGAAGTCAATTCAGTGCACGTTATAAGACTTATATGATACTGAAGCGCTACCATGAAAGTGTAAAAAACACCTTGTTTGATACGGATATTCTAAAAAAGACCATTGATGACATTTATCGCTATCCCCTCCGTGAAACCGCCCGTGAAATAATTAACCGCCGGCTTCGCTTCGGTATTATGGATGAGGAGATGGCTTCCCTGGTCATACAACTGCGGGATGAGGGCCGGCTCTGCATTATTGACCAAAAACAAAGAAGCTCTTTAAATACCCCTAAGATTATTTGTTCAATGGGTATCAGATCGAGGTGATGGTTTGAGCTATATCAACAAAAAGCAGTTCAAAGCACATATAGAGAACTTTGATTTCACCATTCTTTTTAACCAGTTAGGCTGGAACTACATTAATAGCCGGAACCAGGTCAAGGTAAACGACGAAACTTTTACCTTTGACTCGGTTGCCGAAAAAAGCGGTTTTAGAATCCTGGTTTGCGGCCCGGATACTACGGGGAAAATTCCTGCCTACAGCACCCGCATGAAAGCGGATAGGGTTATCTCCCGGCTATACCGTGAGCATCTCATTATTTATCACGATAGAGCTAAAACCACTCAGTTATGGCAATTGGTTATGAAACAGCCAGGGAAACCCGTCAAATCGACAGAAACCCGCTGGTACAAAGGACAGGAGCCGGAGTTGCTCTATCAGAAAACATCCAACCTGTTTTTCACTCTAGATGAAGAAGAGAACATCACTATTGTCGATGTCACCCAAAGGGTGGCGGAAAACTTCCATCAGAACAACGAAAAAGTTACTAAACATTTCTATGATCGTTTCAAGAAAGAACACACCTCCTTCCTCAGCTTCATTAAGGGTATTGGCGATAAAGTGAATAAGGATTGGTATACATCTTTAATGCTCAACCGTTTGATGTTTTGCTACTTCGTTCAAAAAAAGGGGTTCCTTGATAACAATATTAACTACCTACGCGACAAACTAAAATCATGCCAGAAAATCAAAGGTAAGAATAAGTTCTACTCCTTTTACCGCAACTTCCTGCTGGTCTTGTTCCACCAGGGGCTGGGAGCGCCGGAACATAGTAGAGAACTTATTGAAGAAATTGGTCGCGTCCCTTACCTCAACGGGGGTTTATTTGATGTGCACCAACTGGAAAAAGAGTATAAAAACATAGAAATAGACGATAAGGCTTTTGAACGAATTTTTGATTTCTTTGACCAGTATAACTGGCACCTGGATACCCGCATTACTGCATCGGGCAAGGACATCAACCCGGATGTGATCGGGTACATTTTTGAAAAGTACATCAATGACCGGGCGCAAATGGGGGCTTATTACACTAAAGAAGACATTACCGATTATATCAGTAAGAACTGTATCATTCCTTATCTCTTCGATGAAACCGGGCGCCATTATCGCCGCGCTCTAGCCCCCGGTGGTGAGATCTGGCAAATGCTGAGGAGCAGCGGCGACAGCTATGTCTACGATGCGGTCAAGTATGGCATCAACCCCGATGATCTTTGGGGTGACCTGCCTGCTGATGTTGGGGCCGGGCTGGACCCTGAACAGCCGGACTTGGTGGAAAAACGCAGGTGTTGGAACCGGTCCGCTCCGGGTGAGGTGGCTCTGCCCACTGAAATATGGCGAGAGGTTATTGAGCGCAGAAAGCGTTATCTCCAAGTTAAAACGAAAATTGAAAGCGGTCATATCAACCACATCAACGATTTTATAACATATAACCTCAATATCCGCCAGTTTGCCCAGGATGTGGTGGAAAATACCGACGATCCTGACTTTCTCAGAACTTTTTATAAAGCACTCAACAGTATCACCATACTTGATCCCACCTGCGGTTCGGGCGCCTTCCTTTTTGCCGCCATGAA
>JALHFC010000338.1 GCA_022839445.1 Pelotomaculum sp. | reverse complement strand
CAAGCTGTCCCGGCTAAAATTTTTACACTGGCCTATAATTTTCTGTGTAACATAAGGGTGCAGTTTAAGCCTGGTCTGAACATCACGAGCCTTAAAACCCTGCTCTAAAAGGTCACGGGCCTGCAATAAAAGACGAAACTGCCTCGATATCATGGCTAATATTTTAGGCGACGGTTCCTTAGACGCCAGCATATCTTTAATCCCATTAAGCGCTTTGCCATAGCGCTTGTTACCCATCGCATCCACAACGTCAAAAATACTTTCCTCTAAACCCGGCGGGCATACCATGCGCACGTCTTCCGGATTGATTACCTCACGCCCCGCCGTGTAGCAAAACAGCTTGTCGATCTCCGATACCAGACACTGTAGGGACGGCCCTACCGCGTCCAGCAACGCTTCCGCCGCCCCGGCAGCAAAATATTTACCGGCTGCCCTTGCCTTTTGAGCCAGCCATTGTTTGAGATCCTCCTTTTTAAGTAAAGTAAAATCTATTGCCCGGCCGCTTTTCTGGACCGCAAGAAAAAGCTTTTTTCGCTTGTCCACGGGCTCACTGGTATTAAATATTAGGCACGTTGTCTCCAATGGTTCCTTTAAATAATCCAGCAATGGCTCCAACTTCCCCGGCAAAATAAGGTGGGTTTTTGACCACAACCAGGCGCTTTCCGGCTAAAAAAGGAGGTATTTCCGCCCTGGCTGCAATATCCGCCGGCGTCGCCGTCTCACCATCAACCGGGTCGTAGTTGAGGCCGGAATTATCACCGCCGGCAAGGAAATCTTTAAACCGGGACACAGCTAGATCCCGCAGGTAGACTTCATCCCCGTAAAAAAGGTAAACCGGTGAAAGGACACCCCTCTGCAGGCTATTCAAAAGCTCTTTAAAATACTCCACTGCGTTTTCCTTTAAGAATCCCCGAGCCTGGCTTCAACTGCCGCCATCTTGCCGGACATGGTCAGTTCCTTATCCCGCCGGTCATCGATACGAATGGTGGTTACTACCCTGGCGACACCTTTTTTAAAAGGCTGTTCGTGCATCAGACGAATTATTTCCAGAACCCGGTCCAACTCTCCCTCGATAATGGTGCCCATAGGAGTCAACCGGTAAGTGATCCCGCCTGCTTCCTTCAGTACCCCGACGCACCCGGCAACATACTCACTCAAACTCGCGGACGGTGTCCCAATAGGGACTACCGTTACTTCTAAAACAGCCACCGGCGCCCACCTCCAAAATAATTTTCTCCATTATATTAAATTCGCGTCTTACATACAAATGTATTATTCTTAAATCC
>JALHFC010000102.1 GCA_022839445.1 Pelotomaculum sp. | reverse complement strand
GGTCTGGTTAAAGTGAGGCTGAAAGGGGCCTGCAAAGGGTGACCCGGCGCCACCATCACCCTAAAGCAGGGAATTGAGCGGGTGCTCAAGCAAGAGATTCCAGAAGTAACACGAGTTGTGGCTGTTTAGGATGAAAAAGAGGCTGGCTTTTTAGTCGGCCTTTTGTTTTTTATGCAACGCGGGCTTTCTCGGGATGATTTTATAAAGTACACGGCCCCTGTCATAATTATCCTTTGACCTGAATATGAATTAGCTTAAGAAACCTTTGGATTTAGGGGGGTCGTGAAATGCGAAAAGGTAAGCGGTTTGTTTCCATGCCGGTGATCAGCCTGGAAGAAGGCCGGCAGATCGGTACGGTAAAGGAAATTGTAGTGGATCCCGCCGGTAAAAAGGTGGCCGCGCTGATCGTCGATCAAAAAGGGTGGTTTAAAGAGCAAAGGTTCATCCCTTACAATAGAATTCACAGCATAGGAAAAGACGCCGTTACTATTGAAAAAACTACCGGGGTAGAAAAGGCGGCCGGGCTGCCGGATATCGTCGGCCTGTTAAAGGAAAGGGTCAGGATCGCCGGCGCTAAAATCGTCTCGGAAAATGGTAAGACGCTGGGGTATGTTGATGAATTCTACGTTGATACCGCTACGGGTACCATTGCCGGGCTGGAGTTTTCGGGCAATTTCTTTAACGGTATGATCCGGGGACGTGCATTTATTGATATCGCATATGTGCGTACTTTAGGAAAAGAAGTGGTGGTCATTACCAATGAAGGTGTCGAAAACACCTTCAAACTGGAGGGCGGGATCCAGGAGAGGGTTAAAACCATCAAGGAATCCACCGGTCATTTATGGGAAAACACCGTGCAAAAAACTAAGGATCTAGGAACCAGCATTAACAAATCGATGGAAAAGGCCAAAAGGGAGGCAAAAACCGGTACGGGGGAAAAGGAAGAAAGCACTCGTGCAAAAATAAGTAAAGAGGAAAATGAAAACCCTGAAAATGGCGCTTCCGTAGAAACCCATATGGAAAACCAGGCGACTGATCCGGATCTGGATACCCCTTCGGACAAAAGCGGCGCCCCTGTGGGAAATGGCATGGAAACCGGCAAAAATGCCACTCCGCCGGCGTAGAAGTAACTGCTTCGAAAATTTAATCAAAAGTAAATTGATAAATAATACCCGCAAATATGGGGCAACCATTTTCACGGGTATATTTTTTTCCTATGATCATAGCACATCGAACTTCCGGGAAAGACCAAGATCGGTGTTTCAGGTTGCCCCAACAATTGCTGTGAGGGTTATTTGCGTGACATTGGCTTATTTGGAAAAAAGAATGGATGGAGTTTAATTGTAGGCGGAACTTCCGGTCGTAGACCTCGTATCGGTGACATTATTGCGGAAAGGTTAACTGATGATCAAGCAGTCGGGCTAGCGCAAAAATGCCTGGAGTATTACAAAAATAATGCCAAGCCTAGGGAAAGAATATCCAGGTTTATTGAACGAATCGGCATTGAGGCTTTTAAAAAGGCGGTACTGGAATAAAAATAAAGGTTTTGTTTCCCCCGCCGGTATAGGAGTAACTGCTTTGAAACTCAAATCAGAGATAAATTGATCTATATACCAGGGACATGGCTTTTTGGGCAAAATTTTTTTTAAAAAAAGGAGTTTTTGTTTTTAAAGCGAATAACTTATAGTATTTCAAATATAAATCTCCGAGCTAGGTTACCTGAATTGTTTGAAAGGTTTCCTAGTCTGTAGGGTATATCTGGAAACGGTTATGCCTCCCATTGCGGAAAGGAGAACATAGTTTTTACTAAAATGCTGCCGGGAGAGCAAACGCTCGGATGTTGCTAACCACCCAAGTAATTGCTCTTGGTAGCTAGTGAGGACTTTGTCCACTTTTTGTATTGGGACAAAGTTTTCTTTATTTTTAACGAAGGTTAATGTGCGTGTTAAGAATTAATCTGCAAGAGCAAGTTAGCAACTCTTAACAAAGTGGACTTTTACATTTATCAAAATCTCCGAGCCAGTTAACCCGGTTAATTCAAGGTTTTCTGGTCTGTAGGGTGTATCTGGAAACGGTTATGCCTCCCATTGCGGAAAGGAGAACATAGTTTTTAGAGTTAACGGTACAGTTGCCTGTGAGGGTCCAATGCCCCTACCGTAATTATACCGGTCACTCTATATATGACTTTGTTCATCCTTAAATGCTGGACAAAGTTTTTTGATGCGTGGCAAATCGATATTAAGGGACTTTAAGGAAGAGGGGTGAAATGCCTGAAAAAATACTTATTGGTTTATTTTAAACTAAAGTATAAGGAGGTAACAAAAAGCTAATATGAAAAAAGGTATTAGCCGCCGCGATTTCTTAAAGTATTTGGGAGTAGGCGCCGCCGGAACGGCTTTACTTGAAGGAGCCGGCGCAACATCTGCTTTTGCCGGAGAAAATTTGCCTACTTTTGAACTAGGTCCTCTTAAGCTAAAGAAAACTAAAGAAACTTCCAACGGTTGCCCTTATTGCGGATGCGGCTGTAGCACAATTGTTTATTCAGAAAACGATAAGGTGATTTTTATTGAAGGAGACCCTGATAGTCCTATTAATGAAGGGAGTTTGTGCCCTAAAGGGACAGCCCTCCCGGATATCTATAATATTGTAGATAGAAAGCGTCAGCGTGTGCTAAACCCCGGGCGCTTAACGGAGGTCCTTTACCGTGCCCCCGGTAGCTCCAAATGGGAAGTAAAGGACTGGGACTGGGCTATACCTGAAATCGCTAAAAGGATAAAAAAGACCCGGGATGAACACTTTGAAGGAAAAGACGCTAACGGTGTAACGGTTAACCGCACTTTAGCCCTTTGCCAGATGGGTAGCGCCAACATCAATAACGAAGAAGACTATTTAGTTAATAAGTTGATGCGGGGAGCCCTTGGTGTGGTTGATCTTGACCACTGCGCCCGTCTCTGACACGCCCCAACCGTAGCCGGTCTGGCTAATACATTTGGTCGGGGAGTAATGACTAATAATTTTAGTGATTATCGAAATGCGGACATATTTTTAATTATCGGAGCCAACCCGGCCGAAGCCCACCCCATGGCCATGCGTCACATTGGCAAGGCCATGGCAAAGGGAGCCAAAGTGATTGTCGTTGACCCGAGATTTACCAAAACAGCGGCCAAGGCAGATATTTACGTTCCTCTGCGTCCGGGGACAGATATTGCTTTTCTTTACGGTCTGATAAAGTATGCCATTGAAAATGATCTTTACCAGCACGAATATGTGCATAACTACACCAACGCTTCTTACTTAATCAGTCCTGATTATAATTTTGCAGATGGTCTTTTTTCCGGTTTAGAGGAAAAAGGCGGCAAACTATCCTATAACACTGCAAGCTGGGCTTACCAAAAAGACGGCGATAATATTAAAAAGGACCCCACTTTACAGGATCCCCAGTGCGTCTGGCAAATCATGAAAAAGCATGTTTCCCGGTACGACATAAAAACAGTCAGTAAAGTCACGGGTACCCCGGAAGATATTTTACGGAAAGCTTACTCTACTTATTGCGAGTCGGGAAAACCGGATAAAGCAGGCAATTTAATTTACGTACTGGGAATTACCCAGCACAGTTACGGAACTCAAAACACACGGGCAACTTGCATGGTACAACTTTTGTTGGGCAATGTGGGAATGCCCGGTGGCGGCCTTAACCCCCAACGGGGGCAATCAAATGTTCAGGGCGCCTGTGACATGGGAATGTTGTGGAATAATATTACGGGCTATCTTAGTGTCCCCGTTGCGTCAAAACATCCCACGTATAAGGACTACCTGGCGGTGGAAACGCCCAAGACGGGATACTGGTCCAACAAACCCAAGTTCTTGGCCAGTCTGCTCAAGGCCTGGTACGGGGAAAAAGCCACCAAAGAAAATGACTTTTGCTATGACTGGCTGCCTAAATCAGACGGAAAAGACCACTCCCACATGTCTTCCTATGTCTCCCTGGCAGAAGGAGAAATCAAAGGCGTCTTCTGCTGGGCAGAAAATCCTTCCGTAGCCGGGCCGGATGCTTCTCACGAGGCCAAGGCCCTGAGAACGCGGACTGGATGGTCTGTGTTGATATATTTGAAAACGAAACAGCCGCTTTCTGGAAACGTCCAGGAGTAAACCCGGCGGATATAAAAACGGAAGTTTTCCTGCTGCCGGGAGCTCACATATACGAATCAGAAGGCACGAGAACTAATAGTGCACGCAATATTCAATGGCGCTGGAAGGCCGTTGAACCGCCCGGGCAGTCAAGAAGCAGCCTCTGGATTGCCGACCGGATATTTAAAGCTGTCCGCAAGGAATACCAAAGCGGGGGTAAATTTACTGATCCTATTTTAAACATGGTTTGGAATTATGATAAGCCGGGACAGGATGAGCCGGATATTGAAAAAATAGCAATTGAAATTAATGGTTATAACATAGCAGACGGCCGGGTTCTGGGTACTTTTGGTGACCTTAAAGATGATGGTTCTACAGCCTGCGGTGTATGGGTTTACGCTGGTTATTATTACGTTGACCCCCAAGAGCAGAACCCGTTGTTAAAGGTGCCCGCTACCAAAAGGCACGGCACGGAGGATAAAAGCGGGCTTGGCGTATATCCGAAATGGACCTTTGTCTGGCCGGCAAACCGGCGCATTGTTTATAACCGTTGTTCCGCCGACCCGGCCGGCCGGCCTTGGAAAAAGGACAAGCCCTTGATGGCCTGGAACGGAACAAAGTGGATTACCAACGATGTTCCCGATTTCGGCGTTACGGACGCGGCTACAAAAGCGCCGGTACCACCGGAAAAAACAGCCAATGCTCCTTTCATTATGCTTCCTGAAGGGCAGGCGCGCTTCTTTAATCCTTCCGGCTTGAAAGAAGGACCTATGCCGGAACACTATGAACCGGTGGAAAGCCCTGTGAAAAATTTAATCAGCAAGCAGCAAAATAACCCTATGGCTATGAGATGGGGGGGCGAATTTGCTAAATTGGCCGAAACCGGCAGCAAAGAATTCCCTTATGTGGCTACTACTGTCCACTACATTGAACATTATCAAACCGGGGTAAGAACAAGAAATAGCCCCTGGCTGATAGAATTGATGCCGGAACAATTTGCTACCATATCGCCAACTTTAGCCGACAAGTTGGGAATAGAACCCGGAAATGAGGTAGTTGTAAGCAGCGCCCGGGCAGAAATAAAAATGAAGGCAAATGTTTTGCCGATTGTTAAACCCTTGATTGTCAACGGCAATCCCGTGGAAATTGTTTCCTTGCCATGGAGCTGGGGCTACATGGGGTTATCTCAGGGGGACGTTGGGAACGATTTAACACCGTTTATCGGTGACGCTAACGTTGTTGTTCCCGAATACAAAGCTTTCTTAGTTAACATTAGAAAGGCATAGTGATAAAACGACAGTTGCTATGCCAAAAGTATTGGCGCAAGTTAGATCTCTAGGGTAGTAAAGCTGTGAAGATGGTAGTTGATTTTTCATAGCTTTAAGCCGGCAAAATCCGTCTTTAACACTAAAAAACAAACAATGAGCTTGAAACCCCTTAAGAACAGGGGGTTTCAAGCTCATATTAATTGCTTAAAAAATGAGTAATGTATTTCCCAAAATAGCGCGGCTTTCGATATATGAAAACGTGAATAATGCTTTTTTACAATGCTAATGACTTTTCCGCGTGTATATGTTACTCTTTGGTTATGTTTGGTGAATTACTGCGGAATTACGAGGGTGTTTTAAAGATGATTACTAAAACATTTTTCCCCGGGCGCTACATACAAGGTTTAAGGGCGATTGAGCGCCTGGAAAGTGAATTGTCTAACTTCGGCAAAGTGGGTTTATGTATTATGGCGCCCTCGGCCATGAAAATGCTGAGGGGCAAGATACCGGAACAAACAGCAGAGCTCCGCCTAGTATTTGAGGAATTTAAGAGGGAATGCTGTGACAGGGAAATAGAACGCCTGGCCTGTTTAGGAAATGAATGCCATGCGCAGTTTGTAGTTGCTGTTGGAGGGGGGAAAACCATTGATACCGGCAAGATAGTTGCGGACCGGCTGAGTACCCCTGTGGTTGTTGTCCCCACAATTGCCTCCACCGATGCCCCTTGCAGCGCCTGCGCGGTTGTGTACAGCGAGGAGGGTGTTGTAGTCCGGGTTGAGTACCAGAAAAGAAATCCCGACCTCGTCCTGGTAGATTCAGGAATCATCGCCAACGCGCCGGAACGCTTTTTGGTTTCAGGCATGGGGGATGCCCTGGCCACCTGGTTTGAAGCTGAATCATGCCGAAACTCAAAATCCAAAAATGAGGCGGGAGAGTTGGGTTCCCTGACCGCTTATGCCTTGTCCAGGCTCTGTTATGACACCCTTTTAGAATTCGGCGTGGCCGCGCTGGTCTCATGTAAAGCTAATGTTGTCACTCCCGCCCTGGAGCATGTAATTGAGGCCAATATCCTGTTAAGCGGCCTTGGTTTTGAAAGCGGCGGTCTGGCTACGGCCCACTCTATTCATAACGGGTTGACAGTGCTTCCCGGGACACACAACTATTACCATGGCGAGAAAGTTGCGCTAGGGGTTTTAGCTTCCCTGTTCCTAAACGGTAAATCAAAGGCCTTAATCGACGAGGTCTATTGTTTCTGTGAAAGCGTAGGCTTACCAACAACCCTGTCCGAGTTGGGCTTAACAGGCGTTTCACTTGACGGGCTAAAAAAAGTAGCCGTCCGCGCCTGTATTAAGGACGAAAGCATCCACCACGAAGGGGGAAATATCACCCCGGAAATGGTCATCCACGCACTGCTTGCCGCCGATGGGGAGGGACAGCGGAGGAAAAGATTAGTTTAAGGCCGTTATCTGACGCGCTACAGAACGGCTGATATTAGATAAAACCGTCAAGACCGGCATCCTGTTAGTTTTGCCCAACCTAAACATCGCGTAAATAAATTTTGGGGACAAGGGACCTGTCTCCTTGTCCCATCCCTAAAATAAATACATGTAGGCTACGCTACCAAAGTGGGGAACGGGACAGTTTTCTCCGGTTAGGACCCATAGCACGGGGTAGTTGGGCGGTTCCTCGGGTAAGGTTGCGTCCCCGTCGGTAAGAAAGACCATCAACGACGGGGTAATGCCACGTTTTTCGATTTCCTGAAATAAGGGGCGGAAGTTTGTCCCTCCGCAACCCTTAAAGTTCATCGGGATATTGTCCGTATCAAGCTCCTGGAAGAGCTGGACAGCCGTATCACAGTGGGCGATATAGCCCTTGAACTCCGGGTAGGAGTAAACAATATTGACCATTTCCGAGATGAACTGTTTGTAGAAACGCCAGACTGAACCGGAAGTATCTATGGCCACAACGACCTCCTCCAACCCTTCACTGCCGAACTCCGGCAGGAACACATAGTCGAAACGCCGGTCGGGCGGGATAAAGGTGTAGTCCGACCGGGTCGGCTGGACAAAAGAAGCCAGAGCCTGCTTCCAGTCTAGTTTAGGGTAAAGAATATTTTCGATTACCTGGATCATACCGGCAGGCAGGTGACCTCTTTGCTGGGAGTCCTGGGCCGCCTGGGCGGTGCGCATCTTCCAGGTCGAAGCATCTGCGTTGGAATCAGTGGACTCGTCCTGCCCGCTCTTGTTCTTATCCCACTTGGAATGATCGTCTAAAAGCCTGCCCTCGGGCTTTTTATCCTGCCGGGGTTTATCCGGGTTGCCTTGCCCTGACTGTGAGGCATTGCCCGCCTCGCCCTGGGATTCAGGCGGCAGTTCCTGGAGCAGGATATTGTACACGGCATCTGCTGACATGCCTTTGAAACGATCGGATAAGAAAACGCCGGGCGGAAGCTGAAGCCCCTGTTCCTTGACGATTTGATTTACGACATAATCACAGGCCATGTCCCAGAGCTCCTTGTCCCGGGTACCCCGGCGCCAGATGTGCTGGAGAGCGGCGTGCATTACTTCGTGGACCAAGGCGCCCATCAACAGAGGCATACCGCCGGTATTGGCCAGGCCCTGCACAAAATCATCATGGTAAATGAGGTCAAAACCCTCGGTCCTCATGGTCGGAGTGGACGGGTCCTCCCTGGGCTGCAGGAAGAGGGCCAGGGTGCCGAAAAAGGGATACTTCATCAGCATCCGGGCCCTGGCCTTGCTGATCAAATAATAAGAATCCGGCACCGGCGCCACCTCCCTATTATTAATCTGCTCCCACCAGGACATCCGTGTTCCTGACCAGCCATTCGCGGAATTCAGGCAGCATAACCAGTTCAGTCCGGAGGTCGGCTTTCACAGCGTCATTAATCGCCAGCACCTGGTACTCGGCCATCAACATGGAGACAAAGGCGAAGAAGTTTCTTAAACGAACCGTGGTTTTATTGTTAGACAGGCTACTGACCAGGGCCCCGATGCAGGCATAAATCATATCGGGGGAATCCGGGACTACCGTCGTCCTGCCGTCCAGGATCTCATCCGCGTCGGGTATCCGTTCCAACATCCGGCAGAAAGCGGCAAATTCGGTGGCGGGACCTTCGCCGACCGCCCCGCAGATGGCCGGGAAAGCCTTTTCTACCTGACCGTAGGAGGGAAGGATCTTGTGGACGAACTCCCAGCTGCGCGGGCTGGGGAAAGCTCTGATTTCAGCAGCCTGGCCGGGAAGCCGGTAAAGCAGTTCAGGCCTGAAGTTTAAAAAGCTAATCACTTTATGGTCAATCCTGTTGGGGATCGCCCAGCGCTTCCAATCCTCCAGCGCGCAGGTAACTTCGAAGTGGATCATCCTGTTGGCCAGCGCCGCGGGCATCTGGTTGACGACGCCTTTATCCTGGGCCCGGTTGCCCGCCGCCACCTGGCGCCACCCTTCCGGCAACAGGTATTCGCCGACACGCCGGTCCAGGATCAACTGGTAGGCGGCAGCCTGCACAGCCCGTGGGGCTGAGGTAATCTCGTCATAAAGTATGATCCCTTCCTCGCCGTCGCGCTCGACATGGGGCAGGAAAGAAGGGGCAAGCCAGTCCGCTTGCCGGGTTTCCTTGTTAGGATAGGGGATACCGCGCAGGTCGATGGGGTTCAAAAGCAAAAGCCGCAGATCGAGGAAACCCCAGTTGCTTTCAGCGGCTATCTGCCTGACGATGCTAGACTTCCCTACCCCGGGAGGACCCCACAACATCACGGTGGGGACTTCGGGATCAGCTAAAAGGACCCTAAGGTGCTCTTTCGCTTCAGATGCAAACATATATACAGCCACCCCTAAAATTAATTGCTTTGGTTGAATCAACGACCTGTTAACAGGGTTAGTGCGTCATGTAAATGGGCAATCTTTTTCTTGCCGGCGTCATCCGGAGCGTCCAGGCCTTTATTAATGACTACACAACCTCCATTAAACAAGATTAACAGTTCACAGAATTCCAGGTTATCGAATACAGACACCGGGAATTGCTTCGGGACGGCGCGCTGGCTGATCGCCATCAATCCCCAAGGAAGCTGGACTTCTTCCTCTTCCCACTTATCAATGGCCCAGGAGTTATCAAGGTCCGGATTATCATAATACAAGCCGCGCACATTATTTCTAAAAGTACCGTGAGACAGCGCAAAACGCGGTGTACCGGCAGCTGCTGTTTCGTAAACGGCCAAGTCAACCCGGAGATCGCCGTACACAACATCCTGTTTTACTACCAGGTTATAAACACTGCCATTTTGGCACCTGTTGGTAATTGATCCTTCGCTGTCGTATACACGGCAAAAAATCCTGTCGGAAATGGTAAGGGACGCCTTCAGATTTGCCAGGTTCCCGATATAGACCATTGGATAATTGTAAGCCGGCATTGCAAAACCACCCGATCATTACATCCTTTATACATACATTATATTAAAAAACCTTTTATGTCCATAAAAAAAATTTCTCTGGGACACAAGGGGGACACAAGGGGACGGTTAATGTGAAAGTACGGAAATAAATGGATACTTTCATCCGTTCTACTGTGTAAAGCATTTTCATGGTTCTTCTTTTGTGTCGTTAAGAATGGTACAGAAGCCCAATATAATTGGCCGTTTATCCACACTAAGCTCTAAGCGGCTTTTTCCCCTTGCTACTTTTGGAGCCTTCCCGTCCTCATACCGGCAACACAGAA
>JALHFC010000337.1 GCA_022839445.1 Pelotomaculum sp. | reverse complement strand
ATTCTGCGGGAGGCGGGGGTCCGCCTGCCGCGCCCGTTTGGGCAAACCATCAGCATTGTGGGGGCGATCGTGATTGGGCAGGCAGCGGTAGGCGCCAGCATAGTCTCGCCGGTAATGGTGATCGTGGTGGCCCTGACGGCGGTCGCCTCATATACCATACCCACCGTCCCGCTTGCGAACGCCGTCCGTGTGCTGCGCTTTCCTTTTATGATCGCTGCGGCTGCTTTCGGTTTATTCGGCGTCATGGCTGCAATGTTGATATTAACATTTCACTTATGCTCGCTCCGGTCTTTCGGTGTGCCCTATTTTTCTCCTATAGCTCCGCTCAGCCTCGGTGACTTAAAGGATAGCTTTGTCCGGGTACCTGCCTGGATGATGCGCAAGCGGCCGCGGTTAACCGGAACTGCGGCGCCGGAAAGGCAGCCCGCCGGTAATAAGCCCCACCCACCTCCAAACCGTGTTGATAGGGGCGCGCGTGAAGGGGGAGGGAGTTAGGTGCCGGACAAAAGCCGGATCAGCAGTGTGCAGCTCATGCTGCTTCTTTTCATGACTGAGGTGGGTACTATTTTTGTCATTCTCCCGGCCATCGTCGCCCAAGAGGCCGGCCCGGACGGCTGGCTTTCGATTTTAGCTCCGGCCCAGACATTAACAGAATACCTGCCCCGGCTTGCCGGCCGGTTGCCGGGCAAAATCCTGGCTGCCGCCTATGCCGCTTTTTTCATCCACATTGCTTCCCTGGTCCTGAACGAAGGCGCCCGCTTTATTCACGTCGCCTTTTTCAGGGAAACACCCCTTGTGCCGATAGACTTGCTGCTGGCGGCCGTGGCCGCTTACGGGGTGTATTTGGGTATCGAGGTGATCGCCCGGCAAAACGAGCTCGTACTCCCGTTGTTTATTTTCCTGTCTCTCTTGCTGGTTGCGTTTGTCATCAAAGATTTTCATGCGGTAAATCTGCTGCCGGTACTGGAAAACGGCCTGGGGCCGGTGCTGAAGGGCAGCATGGCCGTGGCCGGCTGGCGGGGCCAGGTAGTCATGATTTTAATGCTCTTTCCCTACCTCAATCAAAAGAAAGAAGCGCTCCAGTCCGCCGCGGGGATGGTGATCATGGCTGCAGTTATGGGGTCTGTCCTCTATATTACGACGATTGGCGTTTTCGGCGCGCCTATATTACGACGATTGGCGTTTTCGGCGCGCCAATGGTCGCCCGTATGGTTTTTCCCGTTAACGAACTGGCTGCGTACGTTTCCATCGGCGTGCTCGAGCGCCTGGAGATTCTGACCGTGATCGCCTGGATGTCGGGAACCGCCATCAAGCTGGCGGTTTTCTACCACGCTTCCTGCGTCGCGGCGGCGAACACCCTCGGGCTTAAAAGTTACAGGCTGATGATCATTCCTGTTGTCCTTTTTACAATCGTTTTAAGTGAAACTCTCTACGAGAACTACCTGCAAATATTCAGGTATTTATCCGTATTCTGGCCATTTGAGGCCTATACCTTTGAACTGCTCATCCCGGCGCTGCTGCTGCTGGTCGCGGCAATCAGA
>JALHFC010000336.1 GCA_022839445.1 Pelotomaculum sp. | reverse complement strand
TGGGTAAAGCCTGTAAAATTAGCTGAAAGCTTTGGTTTTAGTACTCGTGAATTAAATAAACTTGATGTGCTGGTAAGTGAAAATGAAGAACACATCTTAAAAGAATGGGGGGAATTTCATGGCTAGAACCAAACTGCAAGATCATTTCCAGCGACCTATTTCACCAACTGGCATATCCAAGGTAGAAATGGGCAGTGAAAAAATAGTAATTTATTTAACGGACGGTAGGGTTATTCACACACCGTTAAGCTGGTTTCCGATATTACATTCTGCGGGGCCTGAGCTGCGAATGAAATATAGAATATCACCTAGAGGTATTCATTGGGATTTCTTGGACGAGGATATTCCAATTGAGACATTTTTGGATGATTACCGTTGATCGACAAAAATTGTCCGGGGAATTTCCTTCGATAAATCTCCGGAAATTCCCATAAGGGGCGAGTAGAGGTAGGCCTTACCAGAGCTCTGCGTCCTTGGCTTGTGCCTAACCCCCCTCACAGAACCGGACGTGCAGATTTCCCGCATCCGGCACCTCACTTTATCGTTTACCAAATTTACGTCAGCTCTGGCCTTAGTTGGTAGATATCTATCTGATTGGCTTTCGGACGTGGCCACTGGTACTGTTTTATAAAGAGAATGAATTTATCCCAGGTGAAGCTCCGACACTGGCTTCGGCGATTGAGACATCAAAACAGGCGCCGTTTCAGTTCATCCTGGCCGTTTCAGTTCATCCTGGAATTTGTCTGCATGCGTGTAGTTATCTGTGATGGCGTAATACTGGTAATAGCCCAGCAATTTCCGCCGTAATTTCTTCATCAGTATATCTACCGGCATGTGTCTATTGTCCTTCAACCAACGGTTTGCCCGTACAAGACTGGCCCGATATTTCTTCTTACTGGTTTTGCGTTTAACGCGAAACTGCCCTTTCTTTCCTTTGCTACAATAATGGGTGAATCCCAGGAAGTCAAAGGTGTCCGGTTTCTTGTTTTGGGACTGTCGTCCGGCGTGTCGCCCAAAGGGAATAATGCGGGTTTTATCTTCTGCCAGTTCCAGGTTGAACCGTGCCAACCGTTCTTTGAGTGCAGGATAAAACACTTCCGCTTCCTTTTGGTATTGAAAGCAGCATACAA
>JALHFC010000101.1 GCA_022839445.1 Pelotomaculum sp. | reverse complement strand
AGAGAGTACCTGGACTTTGTCAGCGGCATCGCAGTAAACGCGTTGGGGCATTCTCCCCTGGCGGTGATTGAAGCCATTGACTGCCAGGTCAGAAAGATGATCCACTGCTCCAACCTTTACTATATCGAGCCCCAGGTGTTACTGGCCAAGATGCTGGTGGAAAACAGCGCTTTCGAGCGGGCGTTTTTTTGCAACAGCGGCGCTGAGGCCAACGAGGCAGCGATGAAGCTCGCGCGAAAGCATGCCAAGCTTAAATACGGGCCGGAAAAAGTGGAAATAGTAACCGCCATGAATTCCTTTCACGGGCGGACCCTGGCCGCCATTACCGCGACCGGGCAGCCCAAATACCAAAAGGGTTTTGAGCCGCTGCCCGGGGGGTTTAAGTATGTTCCCTTCGACGATCTTCCTGCCCTCATGGATGCCGTAGGTCCGGCCACATGTGCCGTACTGCTGGAGC
The DNA here is from genome assembly GCA_022839445.1 of Pelotomaculum sp. Taxonomy (GTDB): domain Bacteria; phylum Bacillota; class Desulfotomaculia; order Desulfotomaculales; family Pelotomaculaceae; genus JALHFC01. The sequence continues at coordinate 4,472 of JALHFC010000101.1, read as the reverse complement.
CGGTGCAGGGGGAGGGCGGTGTCAACGTCGCATCCGGGCACTACCTGGAAGGGGCAAAGGCGCTCTGCGGCGGCAACCCGCTGGCCTGCGCCGCCGCCCTGGCGACCTTGGAGGAGATAATCGAGGGTGGGGTAGTGGAGTACGTCAATGCGGTAGGGAATATGTTATATAAAAAACTAGTTGAACTAGCGGGAAAATACGAATTTGTAAAAGACGTCAGAGGTATGGGCCTGCTATTGGGGATGGAACTGGCAATAGAAGGTAAGGCCATCGTGGATGGCTGCCGGGAAAAGGGACTATTAATAAATTGTGTGAACAATAATGTCCTCCGGTTTATCCCCCCTCTTACCATTGATTCCTTTGATGTCAAGTGTGCCGTGAAAATACTGGACGAAGTCATGTCGGGGATAAAGATATAGAAAACGCGCATATGATCATTATAACTAATAACCGTCCGCCAACTAAATCACGGCCAAAACCGGAGGGCGCCTGATGCCAAAAAGAAACGACATAAAAAAAGTGCTGGTGATCGGTTCCGGCCCGATTGTTATCGGCCAGGCCGCCGAGTTCGACTACGCCGGAACCCAGGCCTGCAAGGCCCTGCGGGAAGAAGGAGTAATAGTAGTCCTGGTCAACTCCAACCCGGCTACGATCATGACCGACTTGGATATCGCCGACCAGGTTTATATTGAGCCCTTGTGCTGGGAAAGCGTGGCGAAGATCATCGAGCGGGAACGTCCGGAAGGATTGCTGCCCACCCTGGGCGGCCAGACCGGGCTAAACATCGCGGTGGAGCTGGCGGAAAAGGGTGTGTTGGAAAGATTCGGCGTGGAACTTTTAGGCACACCCCTGGACTCCATACGCAAAGCTGAAGACCGCGAGTTGTTTAAAAACCTGATGCAAGAGATCGGTGAGCCGGTGCCTGAAAGCGCCATTGCGGAAAGCGTGGAAGAATGCCTCGCCTTTGCCCGCTTAAATGGCTGCCCGGTTATCGTCAGGCCGGCCTACACCCTGGGCGGCGCCGGCGGGGGGATTGCTTACCGGGCGGCCGATTTGACCGAAATAGCCGTGAAGGGACTGAAGATGAGCAGGATCGGCCAGGTCCTCCTAGAGCAAAGCGTGGCCGGCTGGAAAGAGATTGAGTATGAGGTGATGCGGGACGGGGCGGACAACTGCGTCACCGTCTGCAGCATGGAAAATATCGACCCTGTGGGTATACACACCGGGGATAGCATCGTCGTTGCCCCGACCCAGACCCTTTCCGACAGGGAGCACCACCTCTTGCGCGCGGCGTCGCTGCGGATTATCAGGGCTCTGAAGGTCGTGGGCGGCTGCAATATCCAGTTTGCCCTGGATGTAAACAGCATGGACTATTACGTGATCGAGGTCAATCCCCGCGTCAGCCGCTCCAGTGCTTTAGCCTCCAAGGCCACTGGCTACCCCATCGCTAAAATGGCGGCTAAGGTCGCCATCGGCCTGACTTTAGATGAAATCGTCAACCCTGTTACCGGAAATACGTATGCTTCTTTTGAGCCGGCACTCGATTACGTGGTGGTAAAAATACCCCGCTGGCCTTTCGACAAGTTTGGCAGCGCGGACCGGGTTCTGGGCACCCAGATGAAGGCTACGGGTGAGGTTATGGCCATTGACCGCACCTTTGCAGGAGCGCTGATGAAGGCGGCGCGCTCCCTGGAAATTGGCGTGGACGGCCTGCACTTGCGTGGCGCCGCCGGGTGGACGGAAATGGAACTGGAGGAGAAGCTCTCCTCCCCTAACGACCTCCGCTTATTTGCCATTGCAGAGGCATTTGGGAGATCCTGGAGTATGCGGGAGATTGCACAGTTAACCCGGATCGACTATTTTTACCTGAGTAAAATTAAAGGTATTATAAAAATCGAAAACGAGCTGCGCGCTATTGGCCCCCGGATACCCGCCGGTGTTTTAAAAAAGGCCAAGGCCGGCGGTCTCCCCGACTCGCTGATCGGACGTCTCACCGGGCAAAAGGCCTGGGATGTCCGTGCCTTGCGAAAAGAATACGGCATCGTTCCTTCATATAAGATTGTGGATAGCTGCGCCGCCGAGTTTGAGGCAGGCGCCCCGTATTATTATTCCACTTATGAAGACGAGGACGAAGTAATGGTCTCCGGGCGTCCGAAAGTGCTGGTCCTGGGTTCGGGGCCCATCCGGATTGGCCAGGGCATTGAGTTCGACTACTGCTCGGTGCACTCGGCCTGGGGGTTGCAGCGTGAGGGAGTCGAGGCTATTATCATTAACAATAACCCGGAGACGGTAAGCACCGACTTTGACACGGCGGATAAACTGTACTTCGAGCCGCTTACCCTGGAAGATGTTTTAAACGTCGTGGAAAAAGAAAAACCCCTGGGGGTCGTCGTCCAGTTCGGGGGGCAGACGGCAATAAACCTCGTTGCGGGCTTAAACGCAAGCGGTGTAAAAATCCTGGGCACTCCCGTGGAGGGGATTGACGCAGCGGAGGACCGGGATAAATTTGAAAAGCTGCTTACCGGCCTGGGCATACCCCAGTCTGAAGGCAAGACGGCCGTCAATGTAGAAGAGGCCGCGGCCATTGCCGGGAAGCTGGGTTACCCTGTGCTGGTGCGCCCGTCCTACGTCCTGGGGGGGCGGGCCATGGAGATAGTTTCCGGCCCGGAGGAACTGTACAAATACATGACGGAGGCCGTCCAGGTTTCCCCCAAGCGACCGGTGCTGGTAGATAAATACATCCGCGGCAAGGAAGTTGAGGTAGACGCTATCGGCGACGGGCAGGACATCTTTATCCCGGGGATCATGGAGCATATCGAGCGGGCCGGGGTCCACTCGGGTGACAGCATTGCCGTTTACCCGCCCCAGACTTTAAGCCCGCAGGAGATAAATAAAATTGTAGAATACACGGTGCGGACCGGTCAGGCCTTAAACATTTGCGGGCTGATCAACATCCAGTACGTGGTCGGAAACGGTGGGGTCTTTGTCTTGGAAGTGAACCCGCGTGCTTCCCGCACGGTGCCGGTGCTGAGCAAAGTTACCGGGGTCCCTATGGTCCAGGTAGCGACCAGCGCCATGCTGGGGAGACGCCTGGCCGAAATGGGTTACAGCCCGGGGCTGGGTCCTGCGCCGGGTCATATTGCTGTCAAGGCACCGGTGTTTTCCTTTGAAAAGCTCGGTCTCGTGGAAACCTCACTGGGACCGGAGATGAAGTCCACGGGAGAGGTAATGGGTATTGGCCGCGCGTTCCCCCACGCCCTCTACAAAGCCATGCGCTCCGCCGGCTTGCAGCTGGACTGGCGCGGCGGCAATGTTATTTTTTCCGTTGCGGATCGCGATAAGGGGGAAGCAGTGGCCGTAGCACGCCAATACGCCGCCCTCGGGTTTACCCTGCGGGCTACTCCGGGGACGGCGGCATGTTTCCAAAAGGCGGGCCTGCAGGTTTTTGAAGTGGTGGAACCCCTCTCGCTTGTCCGTTCCGGGGATGTGGCCCTGGTGGTCAATACCCCCACGAGGGGTAAGATAATGAGCCGGCCCGGCTTCCTGCTGCGAAGGACCGCTTCCGAGCACAGGGCGCCCTGCCTTACTTCACTGGATACGGCCGGCGCGCTGGCCGTAGTGTTGCGTTGCCTTAAAGACGGCGATGACCCGCCGCCGCTAAGCATGGCCGAATTGGAGCATGCCGGCGGGACGCTAAATTGTTTATAAAAAGCTACCTACGGCAAGATTTTTAACATCAAATATTTATAAGGAAAGGCAGATTTAACGTGAAAGGTAAGAATTTTGATTTTAAGGGGCGTGATCTATTAACCCTGCACGATTATACCCCGGAAGAGATCGCGGCCATTCTGGAACTGGCCGGGGAATTCAAAGATAAACAAAAGCGCAATATACCCCACCCGCACCTGCAGGGTAAAACACTGGGTATGATTTTCCATAAATCTTCTACGCGCACCAGGGTTTCCTTTGAGGTGGCCATGTACCAGCTGGGAGGATACCCGCTCTACCTAAATGCCGGTGACCTGCAGCTCGGGCGCGGTGAAACCGTAGCCGATACTGCCAGGGTGCTTTCCCGCTATCTTAACGGGATCATGATCCGCACTTATGCCCAGGCTGATGTAGAGGAACTGGCGCGCTACGCCGGTATCCCGGTGATAAACGGGCTCACCGACCTGCTGCACCCCTGCCAGATCCTGGCCGACCTGTTGACCATAAAGGAATGGAAGGGCCGCCTGGCCGGACTCAAGCTGGCCTATGCCGGCGACGGCAACAATGTCTGCCACTCCCTCCTGATCGGCTGCGCCAAGACCGGCATAAATATCAGCGTGGCCTCCCCTGACGGTTACCAGCCCAGGGAAGAAATTGTCCGGATAGCCACAGAGGACGCCAAACTCACCGGCAGCAGGGTGGAGGTTGGAACCGATCCGGTGGAGGCGGTGTCCGGGGCGGACATAGTAGTAACCGATGTCTGG
>JALHFC010000100.1:1652-6740 GCA_022839445.1 Pelotomaculum sp. | reverse complement strand
GTCGTCAACGTTAAAACCCTTGTCCTTTTCCAAGGTGATCTTAAGCGACCCGTAACGGGTGTTGGTGTTTTTAACTATTCCCTTTACCTTTTTAAGCGCCGGGCCGGCCGTGACTACAATCTCCAAGGGGATTTCATCGTCAATTTCGCCGGGGATGGGGTCGAGGTAAACAACATTTACTTTATCGCCGCGCTTTACAAAGGATCTTTTTCCGTCCTTATCGACAACCCGCGCCCGGTCCCAATGGTTAAACCACAAAGGCTTCCCTCCCTTGGATGAGCCTTTTCCATCCAGGTAAAGCCTTAAATCAGTTAATTTATTAACTAGCCCGGAAATTGACTGCGTAGCCAGGGGGATTACCTTCTTAACTTCACCGCCTGATAAATACACTTCGACAAAAATACCTGACTTTAAAGTTTGAAAACCCTTTGCGCTTTTTTTGCCCTTGTCCTCTAGCACCGCATCCCATGCCAGCGGCAAGGAGCGGTCGATACAGTCCAGGTCGCTTAACACCAGCAGGCTGTCCTTGCCCAGTACCAGCGATTTTACTGTCCCTATCATCTTGTCGTCAGGCTTTCTGCCGTCCCTTTTGTCAAGCAAGGTAATACAGGCAGCCTGTTTTTTTTCGTTTAAAACTACCTCAACCGCACGGCCTGCTCAATCCAACCTTCCAGCACCCGTTCCGCCTGTGCTTGCGCCAGCTGCCGGTCCACCAGTCTCGACAGTATTTCCACTGCCTCGCCCCGCGAAAGGTTCCGGGCGGGCCGGAAAGTTCCGTCGCCACAACCTTTCATAAAACCAAAATTATTTACAGCCATGATATATGGCCCGTAACCTGCGGGAGCTTCACTTAAATCGTTAAAAACACAAGAGCTCTCCGAAGGTTCCCGCTCTGTTACCGGCAACCGGATTATTTTGCATAGCACGGCCGCCATCTGGGCGCGCGTCACCGGTATGTCGGCGTTAAATGATGATACCATATCGTCGGGCAGTAGTTTTTTTTCTACGGCCACATCCAGGTAATCCTGGCCCCAGTTTACTTTTGGGGCAACCCCGGTATTACCCGGGCTGTTTTTTTTCTGGCCCTTGTCCAAACTAAAACCGCTTGTCCGCATGAATAAAACCACCGCTTCCATCTGGGAAACCGGCCGTTCCAGGCCATAGCCGCCACCCGGATAACCCTTGATCAGGCCAAGGGCGGCGACCCGGCACAGGGACCTGGAGGACAGGCATTGATTCGTACCGTCAAGCAGCCCCGCCGTCGCGGGAGCGTAAGCCATAAATAAAATTAAAAAAGCAACAACCAGCCATACCGGCCTCTTAACCCCTGTCATCTTTTATTCCTTCCAGTTATCTTTTATTTTATAAAGGCTACCCTTATCGGTAAAAATGTACAGGTAGCCGTCAGCGCCGGCAAGGGGCGCCCTGGTTACCTGGCCGTCCAGTTCCCTTAGCCAGTGTGAGCGCCCGGTTGAGCTTAGCACAAAAACATAGTTGTCGCTGCTTCCGGCGTAAACCCGCCCGGTCCCACTGTCCGCTGCAGGCGGTGAAGCCAAATTTTTAATGGGATCGTGCCATATGATAGACCCTGTCCCGGCATCGACCGCATACACTTTTTTGCCCGCCGACATATACAAGGTATCCCCGCACAAAGCCGGCGCGGAGAGGTCGTTATATGCTATCCGGCATGACCATTGCGGCCTCCCGCCGCTATTAGCGTTAAAGCAATACACTGTGCCCTTATTCAAACGGTCGATACTTTTTGGGCTGACCGTGGCAAAAAGCCTATCGCCGGGGCCTACTTTTAGATAAGCTTGCTTTACATCACCCAACCAGTAATTCCAAAGAAACTCCCCGTTTTCATTTGCCGCCGCCAGCCTGAACCCTTCCTTCTTGCTCCCGTAAACCGTATAAACAACTTTTTTTCCGGAAACCACAGCCGGAAACTCCCTGTCCGGCAGTTTTGTCATGCGTGTGTCCGTGGTGTTCCACGGAAGCATCCAAGCCAGGCGACCGGACAAATCCACGGCATAAAGGGCTGTGGAATGTGGCAGGTAGAGCAAGTCGCCTGGGCCGCCGGCCAGCAAAGAGCTTTTTGCACCCTTGCCCGCAGGATACACGGACAGGCCCCAGCCCCGAGCGCCGTTTAGCTTTGTTTCCTGGATGGATGATGCCGTTGCAGTAAAAATAGAGCCCTTGCCGGTAAGGACCGGGTTACCCGCTCCAGTACCGGAGGGCATTTTTATTTCAGATACCACGGCGCCTTTTGCATTCACAAAGATCATTTTTTTCCCCGTTGGCAGCAACAGGTTTCCTTCCGGGATGGACATAATGTCTCCGACTAACTTATCCAGGCCGGACAGCCGCCAGATAACCTGGCCTGCCGGCTCGTTTTCCGGCGACTCTCTATATATTTCTAACTTCGGCGTAGCGCCGCATGCCGGAGATATGTAAATAAACACTATTATAAAAATAAGTACCGGCAATACCCGCCTCAAGACATATCTCTCCTTGCACTTTTTTAAAAAACATTATGCCCCGGGGTCTAATCAAACAGCTTGCTCACTGAAAGGTCCTCATGGATGCGGATGATGGCCTCGCCCAGGAGAGGGGCGACAGTAAGCACCTTGATCTTATCGATCATCTTTTCCTTGGGCACCGGGATGGTATTGGTAATTATAACCTCCTTGATCGGGGCGTCCGCCAGGCGTTTGGTGGCCGGTCCGGAAAGGACGGCGTGCGTGCAGCAGACATAGATCTCCTTGGCCCCCCATAGCTTTAAGGCCGCCGCCCCCATAGTGATTGTGCCGGCAGTGTCGATGATATCGTCCACCATCACAACGGTTTTGCCGTTAATACCGCCTATTAGGCCGGCCACCTCGGCAACGTTGGGCTCCGGCCGGCGCTTGTCGATTATTGCGATGGTGGCGCCTATTCGTTCCGCCAGCTCCCTGGCGCGGGTGACGCCGCCCAAATCGGGGGACACTACTACAATGTTCTCAAGCCTGCTTTGTAAAATATACTCAGCCAGGATAGGCACCCCGGGCAAGTGATCCACCGGAATATCAAAAAAGCCCTGGATCTGACCGGCGTGAAGATCCATGCAAAGGACCCGCCTGGCGCCACTGGCAGTGAGTATGTTGGCAACCATCCTGGCGGTAATTGGATCCCGTGCCCTGGTTTTCCTGTCCTGCCTGGCATATCCGTAGTAAGGAACCACGGCAGTGATCCGCTTAGCGGAAGCACGCCGTAAAGCGTCAATCATGATCAGTAACTCCATTAAATTATCATTAACCGGCGTGCAGGTGGGCTGGACAATAAACACATCCGCGCCCCTCACGCTTTCATTAATCTTAACCTGAATTTCCCCGTCGCAAAAGCGCGTAACCTTCGCCGACCCAACAGAAACACCCAGGTACCGGGCTATTTCTTCCGCCAGCTCAGGGTTGGCGTTACCTGTAAATATCCGCAGCCTATTGCGCGATGACATAAACTTACCCCCAAATCTTTTGTGCAGGACAGTCAAATGTACTCCCATGGCTACCCCCAACATGATAAATAGGCCTTAAGGTGCTAGTCCTTTTTTCTTTTCTTCTTGCCGGACCAGTCCGGCACCACCCTTTGACCGGCCCTTTCGACACCCAGCGCACCTGCCGGTATGTCCTTGGTAATGGTGGAACCAGCCCCGGTATAAGCCCCGGCGCCTATCTCCACCGGCGCAACCAGGTTAGTGTTGCTACCGATAAAAGCCCCGTCTCCGATGCAGGTGAGCCACTTGTCCCGCCCATCATAGTTACAGGTGATGGTACCGCACCCGATATTTACCTTTTCCCCTACTATAGCATCCCCAACATAGCTTAAATGAGGCACTTTGCTGCCGTCCCCGATCTGAGAATTTTTAATTTCAACAAAATCCCCTACCTTGATCCCCTTGCCTAGCTTTGTCCCGGGACGCAGGTAAGCAAAGGGCCCAATCATACAGCGGTCCCCGACGCTGCTCTCAGTGACAACCGCATTTTGGATGTGCACACCGGCGCCAATAACGCTCCTGGCTATACGCGTACCGGGACCGATAATGCAGTCCTCGCCGATCACTGTATCCCCTTCAATAAATGTGAAGGGGTAAATCGTCGTGTCCTTGCCGGCACGGACCTGCTTATCGATAAAAGTGGACGGCGGGTCCACCACGGTCACACCTGCTCTCATCAAATCTTCCACTATTCGCCCGCGCATATACCGCTCCGCCGCAGCCATTTGCACACGGTCGTTTATGCCCGCCACCTCTGCGGGGTTTTCAACCGTGACGGCGTCCACTCTCCGCCCTTCATATACATATTTTCCAATAATGTCTGTCAGGTAATACTCGCCCTGGGCATTGGCAGGACCAACCTGTTCCAAAGCCTCAAAAAGCCCGCTGACCTCAAAGCAATAGATGCCGGTATTAATCTCCCCTACCCGCTTTTCTTCCCGAGACGCGTCCTTTTCTTCTACGATTTTCAATACCCTGCCCTGGTTGTCACGGATCACCCTGCCATAACCGGTAGGGTCCTTTGGCATGGTGGTCAACACCGTTGCTACCGCGCCCGCTTCTGCATGGCGCCGGGCTAATTCAGACAAGGTCGTAGCCTCTATTAGTGGTGTGTCACCACACAGGACAAGCAGGCGCCCGCCGCGCCCCTTTAATAGTGGCCCGGCCTGCATCAGCGCGTGTGCTGTTCCCAGTTGCTCGGCTTGGTAAGCAATCTCTACCGCTTCCCCAACCTCACGGGCAACTGCTTCTGCGCCGTACCCCACAATAACCACAGTCTTTTCCACACCCGTCGATGCAGCAGCATCCAACACATACGAAACCATCGGTCTACCGCAAATCTTGTGCAAAACTTTCGGTAATTTCGATTTCATCCGGGTACCCTTACCAGCCGCTAGTATAACCGCCGCCAGTCCCATCCGGCGACCCCCTTATTACAAAAATGCTAAACCCTGATGCTTTTAACAACATTATTAGCTTATTCAACAAAGATTTTTCATTTCCTTTTATCCGTTAAAAAAAGAGAGCTTATCGCTCCCAAACAAACCAAAAATTTTAAT
>JALHFC010000100.1:0-1624 GCA_022839445.1 Pelotomaculum sp. | reverse complement strand
GCCGAAGAATTAATCGGGTGCGCAATATCGCGAAACACTCCGTCCGGTGTCCTTCTGCTAGGCATTGCCACGAATAACCCATTTTGGCCTTCTACAACTTTAACATCATGAACAACAAAAGATTCATCAAAAGTTACCGAAACAATCGCCTTCATTTTGCCGTCAGCTATAATTTTCCGCACTCTTACGTCGGTAACTTCCATGAAAACTACCACCCCCCCCTACCGGTTACCGCTCTATATAACATCCCTTTTCTCCAGCAACCGGTGAATCCCTGCCTACTTCCAGAAATCACAAAAATTTTTCTTTTTATTTAATTAATTTTTTAAATATATTTTTGATAAATCCTATAGGCCCTACTTCTTTTAATTCCTTCCATCCCTCGGACAATCCTATTCATCATGGAATTGTTTTCAGCCACCAAGGATAGCTCGACAGCATTTACGCCTTTACGCCGCGCCCTGTGAGCGCACTCCAGAAGCATGGCCGCCTCCAACCCCTTGAAGCGGTACCTGGGCAACACCGCCAGGACAGCCAGGCGGGCGTTTAACCAGGCATTCCGCAAAAAGGGCGCCCTGCTCACGGGGCACAACGCTAGACACAGGCCGGCCGGCTTTCCCGCAATTTCAGCGATCAGGATTAAATCCGGGTCGTAAAACTCTCTGAGCTTTTGCCAAATAGCAGTACCTTCCCCCGGCGCCAGTGGTACAAAACCCCAAAGCTTATCCATTGATCCGTTGTGAATTTCCGAAAATACCTCCCCCTCGCGCAACAGGTCGTTAAAGTTAATTTTTCTTATTTTTAACCCTTCGTCCCGGCCGGCGCGACCGGCCACGCGAAGCAATCTTTCCGGCAAATTCCCTCGCAAGCTGAAGTGGTAAGCAAAAAGATTTAACTCTATATCCAGCCCACACCTCTCCAGGAGCGAGGCGTAGTAAGGCGGGTTGTAGGGCATGCCCGGATGGTGGCGCCCCCCGAACCCTTCCGCCAAAAGCCCCAGGCGCTCGTGGGGGCTAAGATCAACCGGTCCGGACATCCGGCTTCTACCCCTAACGGCCAGCCAGCGGGACACCGCTTCCACTAACGACAGGGCCACCGCAGGGTCTTGAAGCGCTTCTAAATAACCAAAAAAACCGCATTCCCCATCGGGGAACGCATGGTGGATACAAGCCGCTACCCGCCCTACCGTAAAACCGTTTTTTAATGCCAGGAAGGGCTGCGCCTCTACTCTACAGAACACGGGATCAAACAGCAGGCTTCTACAGTCAAGCGTTGGGAATAAAGGCGCCCGGTAAAAATCCCCGTAAATCTTTTGCGGAAATTTATTGAAAGCCTCTATTCCCCTTTGTGACGTTACTTCTATTACCTGTACGGTCACTGCAACACCTCCGGCTCATAATTTAGGCTATGCCGGAGGAAAATTTTTCGTTCCGGTTATAAAAACAACCGGCCTAACGCCGGTTCTCAAATTCCCATGTACTTTAACACCAATTCCAGGTCCCCCGGTTTATCCACATCAACACCTACCTCCGGGTGTGCCGACAAAACCACTACCCCTTTTATCCCCCCCAAAAGCTGCGAGACTTTTTCCTGCGCCTCGCGCAAAGTTAGAGAATGCAGTAGG
>JALHFC010000335.1 GCA_022839445.1 Pelotomaculum sp. | reverse complement strand
GTCGAAAATATCCAGGCCTACGAAAACCGGCTTACCCGGTATATGCTGGAGGGGCTTGGCGAAATCAAAAAAGTCAAGGTGCACGGGAGCGGAGATACTAAACACAGGATCGGTGTCATATCAATTACCGTCGACGGGAAAGACTGTCATGAGGTGTGCCGTGAATTGGATGAAAAGTACGGCATCTCCGCCAGGGGCGGCCTGCACTGCGCCTATCTGGCCCATGAAACCATAGGCACACAAAACACAGGCACGGTCAGGTTTGGCATTAGTTTTTTCAATACCCTCGACGATATCGACAAAACCTTAAAAGCCATCGAAACCATCGCCGCAAGGTAGCGCTGAATTCATAGCGCACAGCAGAAATTGTAGTTATATAGAACAGGATGATCTTTAACCTTGACCCGGTAAAATGATATAATAGAAGCGAAGGAGAAACGAGATGAGCAAAACTAACGAAATCCAATACGAACGGAACGAAATCCAATACGAACGGCTGGATCCCAAGAACGACTTTCTGTTCAAGAAACTGTTCTCCAGCGCCGGCAACGAAGATTTACTGGTCGATCTGCTCAACTCCATTCTCAAACCGCCAATAAAGCAGCGAATCTGCGAAGTGACCGTCACCAACCCGATCAAAGAAAGAGACTTCGCCGACGACAAGTTAGCGATCATGGACATTGTGGCCAAGGCAGACGACGGCAGGCAATTCACCATTGAAATCCAGATGACCGACGAGCATGATATGGAAAAGCGGGCCCTCTACTACTGGTCAAGCATCTTTACCTCCCAAATGCATGCAGGTATGGCTTATGAAGATTTAAAAAAGACGATCGGCATCAACATCCTTAACTATCGACTCTGGTCCCGGACAGAGAAATATCACACCGTATTCCTGCCGCTGGAAGAGACAGAAAGATTTTTGCTCATTGATATAGCCGAAATCCACTTTCTCGAACTGCCGAAGATGTACCGGAGATGGAAGGCGGGAAAATTCAAAAACAGCACCGACCCGTTAATCAAGTGGTTTTTGCTGTTGATGGCTACCGAAGACGAGCGAATCATACAGGAATTGGAGGAGATCGCCATGACCGACAGCATCATTAACAAGGCCGTAAACGAATGGGAGCGGCTCAGCCAGGACCCGGAAACCAGGGCAATTTACCGTTCCCGGATGATGGCCAGAGCAGACCAACTTTCAGCCTTGAGGAGAGCCGAACGAAAGGGTAAGACTGAGGGTATAGCTATAGGTAAGGTTGAGGGTAAGGCTGAGGGTAAGGC
>JALHFC010000334.1:829-1695 GCA_022839445.1 Pelotomaculum sp. | reverse complement strand
AGCCTTTGCCATTAAAGTTTTTCCCGTGCCCGGAGGACCTGTCAGCAGGATACCTTTTAGCGGACGAATCCCCAGGCGCCGGATGTCCTGGTGGTTTTTTATGAAATCCAGCGCTTCGCTTAGCTCCTGGATAGCAGATTCCTGTCCCCCTATATCGCTAAAGGAAACCCCTTGGCATCCTGGATTAACGTTACTCTCAAAGTTTTTTGCGCTAATTAAACCCCTCATTCTAGCGAAATAGTAAAGCCCTCCCCCCGCTGCTGCTAGAAATATAAAGGGTGTGACATCATAGCCCATTATGATCAGGGATATGATCGCTGCCAGGGCTAAACCGATGCTAATTTCTTTGAGCATTATTTGCACCTCCAGCGGTGGCAGACGCCTGAACATTGCCGTTGGCCCGGCCTGTAATCTTATATAAACATTAGCCGTATCAATATAAATGTAAGCCTCAGCGCCGCGTGACATGGACTTACTTTCAACCACGGCCGCCATATCCTGAAAGCTCCCCTGGGATATGGCCTGGTAAATCGCATACTGGCTTTCGTACCAAATCTCGTTCAAAGTTTCATCACGGTTGTCATTTAGCTCAAGGACAAAAGGTCTTTTGTACATTGCCCTCTCTAGATCCTTTTGCAGCTCATTGTATGCCTGCATCAAGTCCGCATCGTAGCGTATGCATACGATAACCCGCTTCATCCGGTTTTCATTAATCACCTGAAATGACTCAACCGCCTTGTTCTCATGCAAAGCGGTGTTTAGAGGTTTTTGAAAGCTGTATTTTTGGTATAAAAGCTGGGCGCCAAAAAACAAGGCCATCCCCGCCAGCAGGGAAATAATTATTACCGTAATATTTAAACCCTTCC
>JALHFC010000334.1:0-813 GCA_022839445.1 Pelotomaculum sp. | reverse complement strand
CAAAGGCATTTCCATTTCCCTAGTAAATGGCTGGTTAAAAATTGTGAGAAAAAGCGAATATCAATAGCCACCCCTTTTTAATACCCGCCAGTTTTTTAAGAAATAGTCCATTCCGGACCAGATGGTAAAGACCACCGCAAAGGTCATGGCTATATTACCGAAAGGAATATTGATCAGACTGAAAGGGAAATTCCTAATAAACACGGCCACAATGGCCACGATCTGGGTGATTGTCTTTATTTTGCCAAGTTTGCTGGCGGATATAATAACACCCTCGGCAGCGGCAATCGTCCTGAGACCGGTAACGGCAAATTCCCTGCCGATAATCACCACGGCTACCCACCCGGACAACCTGCCTAACTCAACTAGCGCAATCAATGCTGCCGAAATCAGTATTTTATCGGCAAGAGGGTCTAAAAATTTGCCTAAAAGTGTAACCTGCCTGTTTTTCCTGGCAATATACCCATCAAGGCCGTCAGTGGCGGCGCAAATAACAAACACAGCGGCTGCAATATAGTCCGCATAGTGGTAATTCATCGAAGCAACCAGTAAAAACAGCGGAATCATGAGGATTCTGGTAAGCGTTAAGCGATTGGGCAAATTCATGATACCGGTACCCCGGTCAGGTCATACGCGCCGGCGCCTTCAACCAGCGTTTCGATCATATCCCCCGGCTTCAAATCAACATCTGACCGGATCAATACACTACCGTCTATGTCAGGCGCATCACCCTCGCTCCTGCCTGTATATAACCTGTGTCTTTTTGAACCTTCCACCAGTACCGCTATCTTTTTGCCAATCTTTTCCCGGTTT
>JALHFC010000333.1 GCA_022839445.1 Pelotomaculum sp. | reverse complement strand
GCTGGCCGGCGATATACTCCTGATGCAAAACTTGGGAGTTGCAATGGCCGGCATCGGGCCCTTTATTCCAAATAAACAAACACCCCTGGCAGGTGAACCAGGCGGTACGTTGGACCTGTCCCTAAAAACCCTGGCTGCCGCCCGGTTGGCGCTACCCAACGTCCATTTTGCGGCAACTACCGCAATGGATACGGTCCATCACCGGGGAAGGGCAAAAGCCCTAAAATGCGGGGCAAATGTAATAATGCCCAACATGACCCCGGCCCGGTATCGGGACAGTTATCTTATATACCCAGGCAAGCCGGGTCTGTCTGACACCCCGGAAGAAAGCTACACCGGCGCGATTATAACGGTAGAAAGTGTAAACCGTGGTATAAGTACAGATTACGGACACACGCCCGTTGGTAATCGTTCATAACTAAGGCGAGCCGGGTATGAGTACAGATTACGGACACTAGATCGGGTAGATGGTATTTGGGGCGCGGGATATGAGGATTGTAGATGTGGGATGGGAGAAATGTACAGGTACTGCGCTTTTCAAGAGTGATTTTCCCTTCTTGTTTTTAGAGGCAGGAGGGGAGAAATACACCCGGGTAAGAAAAATTTAAGGGGAAGTGAATATTATGTACGCAACAAAGGCTGATGATTTTCGGCCTTTTGGACAAAGCCAGGGAAGTACCGGGGACGGAGTTAGACAGGATCATTGATAAAGCCGCCCTTTCCAAGGGGCTTACACCCGCTGAAGTTGCGGCGCTGCTGCTAGTTAATGATCCTGGAACACTGAAAAAAATCTATCAAACAGCCAGTAGGATTAAAGAAAAAATTTATGGAAAAAGGCTGGTGTTTTTCGCGCCCCTGTATATCAGCGACTACTGTGTCAATAACTGCGTTTATTGCGGCTACCGGCAGGATAATAAATTCCCCCGGCGAAAGCTTACAATGCAGGAAATTGAGGATGAAGTAACGGTGCTGGAGGAAATGGGCCACAAGCGCCTGGCGCTGGAATGCGGCGAGGACCCTGTGAACTGCCCGTTGGACTACGTTCTCGAAGCCTTGAATACAATTTATTCCGTTAAAGAAAAGAACGGAAGCATCAGGCGGGTTAATGTGAACATAGCCGCCACCACGGTTGAAAATTACAGGCAACTCAAAGAGGCCAAAATCGGCACCTATATCTTGTTTCAGGAAACTTATCACCGGCCCACATACGCTAAAATGCACCCGTCAGGGCCCAAAAGGGACTACGACTGGCATACCTGCGCTATGGACCGGGCTATGGAAGGGGGCATAGACGACGTAGGCATCGGCGTGCTTTACGGGCTGTACGATTACAAGTACGAGGTCCTGGCCACGCTGCTACATGCCCTGCACCTTGAGGAAGCATACGGTGTGGGCCCGCATACGATATCTGTGCCGCGCATGAGGCCGGCCCACGGGGTGACGCTGGAAAATTTCCCCCACC
>JALHFC010000332.1 GCA_022839445.1 Pelotomaculum sp. | reverse complement strand
GTACCCTTGTGCGCCACCTCAAATATTCCTCGTCTTATACCCTGGGCGCCGGTAAACGCGCCTTTTTCGTGCCCGAAAAGCTCGCTTTCCAGCAGTGTTTCGGTTAATGCCCCACAGTTAACACCGATAAAGAGGTTATCAGCGCGAGGGCTGTTGGCGTGAATGTACTTTGCCAGCACTTCCTTCCCGGTGCCGGTCTCGCCCTCAATTAAAACAGATATCTTCCTGGCGGCCACTTTTTTACACAGGAGAAGCAAGTTTTTTAAGGGGCTGTTATCAGCCATGATGATACCGTACTTGGAAGCAAGTTCTTTCATTTCGTCATGGATATACCTCTGCTTATTTTTAACGGATTGAAGGGCCCGGTCCAACAACTTGTCCAATTCATCCAGTTCATCGAACGGTTTGTCAATATAATCAAAAGCGCCGAGCCTCATGGCTTCCACAGCTGTCTTGACAGTACTGTAGCCGGTCATAATAATAACTTCGCAGTCGGAATTGCATTCCTTTATTTCCTTTAACAACGAAATGCCGTCCGTATCGGGCAGCTTCAAATCAACCAGCGCCAGATCAAACAACTTTTCCTGTATCAATGCCCTGGCTTCTTTACCCGATCTGGCAACCGCCACCGGATAGCCTCTTTCTTCTTTGAGATAATACTCAAAAAATGTTCCAACCTCAACCTCATCATCAATAACAATAATTTCAGGTTTATTCATAACTTCCCCCATTCATTACATTTAGTTGTCCGTCATGATAAAAGCATATCGTTTACAGCGGGATGATTAATGAGAAAACACTGCCCTTTCCAATCTCGCTGGANNNATATCTGTGCTGATTACTATCCGGCCGGTCTCAATACCCTCAAGCGCATCTCGGGCATTTAGCAAAAAGTTGATGATAATCTGTTCCAACTGCAGTTTATTGCCCATGAAATTCGGCGTGCGGGAAGATAGTTTTTTAACAATGGATATGTTGTTCTTTTCTATTTGGTAAGAAACCAGGTGAAGACTGCTTTCAATAATGTTGTTCATGGAAACCTGTTCGAACGTATAACTGTCCTGCCTGGAAAATGTAAGCAGGTTTTGGATAATTCTTTTACTCCTTTGACCGCAAGTTTTGATGTCTTCCAATAGTTTATATTGTTTGTCATCAGGAGAAGTTCTTCTTAAAATTAAGCTGGAATTACCTATAATTGCCGTTAGGGGGCTATTTAATTCATGAGCCACACCTGCCGCCATTTCTCCTATTGCCGCCAGCTTGGCTGA
>JALHFC010000331.1:832-2005 GCA_022839445.1 Pelotomaculum sp. | reverse complement strand
TGCAAAAAGCCGGGGAAGACGTGTCGACTTTTGCCGGCTTTATCGAAAGAGAAAGGGATTACCAGGACTGCCGGGGGAAACTGACCGCTACCAACGACAGCATTGCGGTGTTGGCAGCCAGGAAGGCGGAGCTGGAAGACAGTTTAAACGGTTTGCGGGTGGATATTGATAGGCTTAAGCATGAGCTTTGGCAAAAAGGTAAAGAGCAGCAGGAAATCCTGGCGCGGTACGACCCCTATCGAGATGCGCCAGAGGCGGAAACGGTAGTAGGGAGCGCTGAGGAACTGGAAGAAAGGCTTAAATCTTTAAAAGAGCAATATAGCGGAGAAATCAGGCTGCTGGAAAAGCGCTCGACCGCCGGAAGGATCTTGACCGGCTAGGCCTTAGGGAAAAGGAATATGCCGGTGTAGTTTATGATGAGCTGGTCGCGGAACAGATCAGCAAGGAAATTACTAATCTTGAGGGGCTTCTGAAGGAAGGACGCCAGGAGGAAAAGGATGCAGCTAGTAGAGAGGGGGCAGCAAAAAACGCACTTGATAACGCTCTTTATGAGGTAAAAAGGCTGGGCGCCGGGGAGCCCCTCCCACCAGGCGAAATAAAAGGCGATTTCAGAGAGCGGCGCAAAATGGCGCGTTTGCGGGTAAAAGAGCTGGAAGCAGGGAACAAAAAGATTTCCGGGCAAATCAATGAATACGGCAGAATAAAAGAAAATATAGAGCGCCTGATTGAGCCTGGCGCCGCTAGGCCGGAGCAAGGTTTTGTCCCCGACCGGGATGTTGCCGCCCAGGCCGGCAGGTTCGAGCAGGACTATCTTAAAATGGAAAGAGAAAACCGTGAGGCCGCCAACAGGCTCAGAAACAGCTATGCCGGGCTTAAGGCAAATTATTGGGGTAGAAATCTCAACTTCGATAATATTTTCAAAGGGCTTGACCCGCTCTGGGACAAGGCCGGGTTGGAATTTGACGATTTTTTCTACCTCTTTGAGCGCATGAGCCTGCATGCGGATAAACTGGCCGAATTGATCCGGCTTTATGAGGATCAACTGGCCAATTTGGAGCAAAACAAAAAGGATATGGTGCAGCAGAGTTTTTACCAGGGCATGAGAGTTTTTGAAGAAATCCAGTGGATTTCCGATAACTCGAAGGTGCGCCTCCAGGGCAGAGCCAGGCCGGT
>JALHFC010000331.1:0-827 GCA_022839445.1 Pelotomaculum sp. | reverse complement strand
GCCATGCAGCGGGTGAAAGACTACATCGAAGAGTGCATCATGAAAGTAAGGGAGGAAACCAGGCAGGAAAAAAGAGAGGATGAAGTCAGAAAGACCGTAGCCAAGCTAATGTCCAACCGCGAGCTGCTTAACGTGTTCCTGGGCAACCCCCGCATCCCGGTCAGCGTGTTCAAGATCGACCTGAATATGCAGAACAGCCGGCTAAAACTCTGGGAGGACGCCGTGCGTGAAAATTCTGGCGGGGAAAAGTTCGTGATCTTTTTTTCCGTGCTTTCCGCCCTAATCACCTATACCCGGGCCCGCGCCATGGAGGCGGCCGGGGCGGACTCCGATACCGACACCCGTGTGCTGGTGATGGACAACCCGTTCGGTCCAATTTCCTCGGAACACCTGTTAAACCCGCTTTTTGAGATTGCCAAAAAGCACCGCACCCAGCTCATCTGCCTGTCCGACCTCAAACAAAACTCGATCATGAACTGCTTTAACCTGATCTACATGCTAAAAATACGAACCAGCGCTATCGGCAGCAACGAGTATTTAAAGTTTGAAGAAATACTACGGGACGAAAGCACTGTCCAAGATGACGAGAAACTGGAAAAGGCCGTGTTCCGGGCATCGGATGTGAAGCAGATATCTCTGTTTGATTAAAATGCGTGAGTAATGCGTGAGGGTGCGCCCCCCCCTAACAAAAACCGGCAGGACGACAGGCCTGACGGTTCTTGTCGAGCAGATACCCTTTTGTATAATAAATTTGAAATGTATTTGTCAAGTAAAAATTAAACCTGCCTTGCAGCAGGTAGTTTATAAGTAATATTTATTCCTCATAG
>JALHFC010000099.1:4616-6138 GCA_022839445.1 Pelotomaculum sp. | reverse complement strand
GGTTTTAAGGCTCGTGATGTTCAGACCAGGCTTAAACTGCACCCTTATGTTACACAGAAAATTATAGGCCAGTGTAAAAATTTTAGCCGGGACAGCTTGATTTGCTCTTTGATCAGCTTAGCGGAGCTGGATGCAGCGGTTAAAACCGGGCGCCGGGAGTTTTACCCGGCTATTGAGACTTTTTTATTGGAAATGAAATAGCGGGACACCGTGGGGGCACGGCAAGCCTTGCCCCGCGAAAACAAATATCATTATAAAAAACAAACCACCCTGTTGCGAGGTACGGGTGGTTTTCTTTATTATCCTGTTATCTTGTTAAACTTTTTGGTCATGCGGGACTTTTTGCGGGCGGCTGCATTTTTATGTAAAATGCCTTTTGTAACGGCCTTGTCAATTGCTCTCACGGCGTTGTAAAGTTTTTGGGCGGCTTCCTCCTGATCCGGTCCTTTCATTGCATCTTCGAATCTTCTTATGGAAGTCCTGAGGGCTGATTTAATCCGGACATTGCGCATTGTCTTTTTGCGGATGACTTCAACCCGCTTGGCCGCTGATTTGATATTCGGCATATTATTATCACCTCCCAACGGCAAATATTTTAACATGCGCAGAAAAAAAATGCAAGAGCTACCGGTATATCCTTTACTCTTTTGGTTAAAGCTAATTTTAATTAAAAAGATAGGGGGTGATATGGTATGCAATGGTTGGGACTGATTATCAGATTTATCGTTTCAGCGCTTGTCCTGATTGTTGTGAGTTGGCTTTCACCTGGTTTTGTGGTGAAGGGAGGATTCGTCGGCGCCTTAATAGCCGCCGTTGTGATTGCCGTGCTGGGGTATATCGCAGAGGCTCTCCTGGGCGAGCGTATTTCGCCGCAAAGTAGGGGCTTAGTTGGTTTTATAACGGCGGCAGTAGTTATTTACCTTGCTCAATTTATTATTCCCAGCATGCTTAGCGTAAACATCGTCGGCGCTTTGATCGCTGCTTTTATTATCGGACTAATAGATGCTTTTGTGCCGACCGCCTTGCGCTAACAATAGCCCTCATAAACCCCTCCCTGCAGGCATAAGAATTACGATAAGCCTGTATAAGGAGGGGTTTTCATGTACTCTGCCCCCGTATGGCGCTGCAGAAGGATAAGCACGGGATGGTTGCGCCGGCTGGCAGCAGGCCTATTTCTGATCTCCCTGATAGTTTATTTCTTTATAAGAGCACTCCTTTTAATTCCCGGGCAACCCTTGATTGTTAACAGTATCCGGCAAGTTACAGATGGTTTTATCAAAGCATACCAGAAGGAACCTTTAAGGATTGTCCAAACGGCAATGCCGCTGCTTGGTTGTAGCAGTTTTGAAGGTGATGGCGGAAGCCTGGCCTTGGATCAGGTGTTTTTTAGTGTATTCGAGGTTTTCGGAAGGGTTAACCTGTACAGCCCGGAGACAGTTTTAAAGTCGCAGATTCCATTAGTCGCCGCAATGGATCTACAGGGCGTGGCGGTGGGTGGCAGTCCTAGTTATGTGGCGCCCGG
>JALHFC010000099.1:0-4549 GCA_022839445.1 Pelotomaculum sp. | reverse complement strand
TAGACGGTGGGCGCGGCGGGGTAGTCACTGTAGCGGCGGCTTTACAGGACGAACTGGAAAACAAGTATGGGGTTAAAGTATCCAGATCCGACCGGATCAATGACGCTTGCTACAACACGTCTTACCTGGAGTCGGAAAAAACGGCGCGGGAACTGCTGGACGCCAACCCAAAAGCCAGGGCAATCCTCGATATCCACCGTGATTCGGGGAAGACTAGAGAGCAAAGTATAGTAAACACCGGTGGGGAGGAAGCGGCGATTATTTTGTTTGTAGTTGGCACGGACACCCGCAGGCCGTTTCCCAACTGGCGGCAAAACTACGCCTTTGCCACCGGACTATCCGACAAACTGAATGAAAAATACCCGGGGCTTTCCCAAGGCGTCAGGGTCAAGGACGGCATCTACAACCAGTCCCTCCACCCCGGCGCCGTGCTAGTGGAAATAGGGAGCACGGAAAATACCACCGAAGAAGCTGTACGCTCTGCCCGCCTTCTAGCCGGTATCCTGGCCGGGTTTATTGCCGGGGAGGAATAGAAAACAACAAATATTACAATAATACAAGTAAAAATTTGGAGTCAAAAGCATGAATTGGACGGTACATAAGGCCACGCTGCTATTGTTAGTCGTAGTGGTTGCGGTAGGGGTTTTTGTTGTGCTTACTGAATTTAACAATATGCTAGGTCCGGCTAACGGGATCAGCGCTTTGGGAATCGAGGAAAACAAGTCCGGTGTTTACCGGATAGAGTTTTTAGGGGAACAGGCGTATCTGGACATCCCCCAAATAAAAGAGAGTGTCGCGCCATTGTATTATTCCTTGCTTGATTATTCGATACAATTTACAATATTTATTGAAAATAATAAACCTCTCCTAAAGAGAATCCTCAACAGGGTAGGGTTGGAAGCAGCTACAAAATAGCTGCTAATACCTACTTAAAAAACAATATAACAGGAGATTAAAAAACCTGTTTCTTGTGGTTTCAAGGTTGTAATTATCCAAAAAAACTGCTAAAATTGCAATGTAGTATTTTCCATGTCGCAAAGACACGCTGTGAAAGTCGGGCATGGGAAGCACGGGGACGGTTATTTTGTTTCCAATGGAAGCAAAATAACCGTCCCCGTGCTTCCTTCCCTTCCTTTATTGTCCGGTTTGAAGCAGCAGTTTTTCCCACAAGTCGGGGCGTCTTTTTTTGATGTCGAAGGGCTTGCCCGTTTCGTCAATATAGGCGTGCACGGTCCTTCCCTCGGCTACTACCGACTGGTCTTCCGGTTTGGTGATAAGATAGTCATAAACCATGCGGGTGCGCCCCAGTTTGGTAAATGTTGTGCTAAGCATGTATTTTTCTTCTGATCTGAGGTTCTTCCGGTACCGGCAGGATGCTTCAATGACAACTACGACAATACCTTGTTCATGAAAAAACTTTTGGTAGGGAAGACCGATTTGTTTAAGCAAGGCTATCCTGCCGTCTGTAAACCAGTCAAAGTATTTAGCATAATACACAATTCCTGCCGCATCACAATCTCCCCAGCGCACTTCCATTTCCTGCGCGCAGGTGATCTCACCGCTGCCCTCAATCGGAAAATCCTTCATATATTCACTTCCAAAATGTATTTTTAGTTCACATTGGCCATACCATAAAATAAATTATACCATGTAAGAAGCCCGGATTAACTGTTTAGGAACAATGTTTGTTAAGAGTTGACCAACTCTTAACACCTACTTCAGCCAAAGCCACCTGCCGCCAGGACCTGCCCTAGTCCCAAAAGCCCAAGGATCGCGGGCCAGGGAAAAGGAAGTCCCGCAAAAATCCCGGCAATAATAAAAACAAGGCCGGATAAACGCAAAATAGTACGCCATTTGCTCGGCATAATGTAACCTCCTCCCACGATCATAACCAATTATAGTATGGGAGCTTGTTGTAAACAATGTTATCATACTGCGGATTGATGCGCAATGGGAAGGTAGAGGGATGCAGAACTGAAACATCAAAACTGGCTGCGTATCCCTGGTCAAATTGACTGAAATTTAGAATTGTGTGATACGACCCCCTATTAAGAAAATCGTCGCAATAATAACCGGTTGATGAATAAGGTAAATTGCCAGTGAGTTTTTACTTATCGCTGTTATATATTTATTTTCATAACCGAATTTAAAAAGGCTATGCTTTTTATAATAATACATTTTGTAGGCAATAATGCCCAGTATAAACATCGAAAGATAAGGGCTTAAGGGATAGTAATCAAGTGTAGCGAATTCTCTATACATAACGCCAAGGGGAAGCAAAAGACTCGTGTTGGCTAAAGTATTTTTCAGCGGTATTGCTACAAGTGCTATAACCGCTGCGCTTATAAACAAAAGCATATTATTCATTTTCTTTAATAGCGGGAAAAGAATCATACTTATTCCTAATAAATGCAGTATACCGAATCGAACATATTGTTCTTTATATAAAATGTACGTGATAAGGGTAATTGCCATTCCATATGCAATTACCTTAACACCTCTTCTTACATTATTCTTGCTGAAACCGCTGCTTATTCCAGAAAGAAATATAAATGTTAAAGCCGATGCTTTGCCTTCCCAATACCAGAATCCGCTTAGATAATCAATATCTATACCAACAAATTTATTTAAATCAACTACCGTATGAAAAATAATCATAAGGATTATTGCCGTAGCCCTTAGTAAATCTATTTCCCAAATTCTTCTTCCGCACCTCATATTACCACCCGGTTTTTACAAACAGTATTTGACGCATTTTTAGTTTAGCATTAACACTTCTGAATAAAACTATTGGCAAAATATTGTGCACTGCAACAATCGGAACTTAATTTTAGCGAAGATAGTGAGGATTACGGTAAACCCCCTTTGCTTTGCAGGATGGACTGTTTCAACGCGCCGTCCTCGGTAAACAGCTTTTTGTAAGACAGGCCGACGAGGATAAAGCAGCCAATGGCTACGGCGGCCGAAACCATAAGCATAACCACAATTTGGTAGCGTACGGCATCCCGGGGGTCGGAACCGCTCAAAATCTGGCCGGTCATCATACCCGGCAGGCTGACCAGCCCTACCACCATCAGCGAGTTGATAGTGGGGGTCATGCCGGCCCTGACGGCTTCGCGGATGCTAATCCGGGCGGCCTCCCAGGGGGTGGCTCCAAAAGTGAGCATAGCTTCAATCAAAGCCGAGCCGGACCTGGCCTCGCTATACAATCGGTCTAAGGAGACGGCTATTCCATTCATCACATTACCCAAAATCATTCCAAAAATTGGGATGACAATTCTAGCGGAATACCAGGGTTCAGCGGAGATTATCAGAACGGTGACGAAGGAACCGACCAGAAAAGTGCTGGCCACAAGGGAGGCGAAGGCCAGCATGGTTGGGTAGTTTACAACGTTGGGGGTCCTTTTTACCGCTGTTTTTGAGGCGATGAAGCTCATTACAGTTACTATTGTAATAACCAGGAACGGGTTGTTGAACTTAAAGATATAGTTAAGAGCATAACCGACGAGGGTGAGTTGCACAAAAGTTCTGAAGGCGCCCCAGATTAGCGGCTTCAGCAGGCCCAGTTTCAAGAAAGAGGAAATCCCCCCGGTGATAAGGACTAAAAGGACTGTAAAAGCCAATTGAAAGTTTGAAATAGGTATGGTGGCGTTATCCAATTCATTCTCCCCTTGGAAGCACAGGGACGGTTCTGTTGCTTCCCAATTTATTTTCCCTTTGCTGTTTTCCTATGTCCAGGAAGGAAACCCTGTGCAAGCCTTCATAGTCATTGTTGTGGGTCACCAGGATGGCGGCCCTGGAAGGGCCTTCGAGCCATTGGGACAGTGTCAGGTGCAAGGCCCTGCGCGATTCTCTATCCAAAGCGGCGGTAGGTTCATCCAGCAGCATAACCTTGGGTTGGATGAGCAGCGCTCTGACAAAGGCCAGCCTGGCAGCCTCACCTCCGGAAAGGGTCCTGGCGTCCTGGTCCCACAATCCTTCTTCCAGCAGCAACTTTTTCATATAAGCCCTGGCCTTGTCATGGTCTGGACCTTTTTTGCACAGCAGCTTTGTCTCAAATGGTTTAAACAGGTTGCCGGCTACCGTCCCGTCGAAGAGAGCGGGCTTTTGGGCCAGATAATGCACATCGGCCCTCCATGCCGTTCCCGGTATGTGCAGCCAGTTCTTTCCCTCCAGGTAAACCTCCCCGCCGTTGCAGTGCTGTAATCTGGCCAGGATCCGAAGCAAGGTGGTTTTCCCCGATCCCGAATAGCCCTGCACCACCAGGACGTTGCCGGACGCTACAGAGCCGGAAACTGTAATATGGCGTGACTGGCTAAACCCGAGCGTATACGCTATGTCATTAAAAAAAAAGTGCATAATCTAATCCGGCCCTCTCTTCCCGGTGATGCCATTATACAACTGACACGTATTAGTTAAAATACTTAGAATATCACCGGTCATTCTTGATTGTGAATCTACTCTTAATTACTTCGTCTAAATGGAGAAATTCGAGCCGTGTTTTTATTTTCCTCTCAGAAGTTTATTATATTTAACATAGGAAGCAAGA
>JALHFC010000330.1 GCA_022839445.1 Pelotomaculum sp. | reverse complement strand
CCCCTCTTTCCTAAAACCCAAGACGCCCCGCATACCAGTAGACCAGCTTGTCCCCCGCCAGCGCGGCGGCTATACCCCCCAGGGCCAGGAACGGGCCGAAGGGTACGGCGTCTTTCCTTTTCTTTAACCCGAGCAATAGCAGCAATATCCCAGTCACGCCGCCGGTAGCGAAGGCCAGGAATAGGGCCGCCAGTAGGCATTTCCAACCCAGCAAAAGCCCCATCACCGCCGCCAGTTTGATGTCGCCGCCGCCCATGCCGCCCCGCGAAACCACCGCGATCAGGAGCAACAGCCCGCCGCCGGCAAGAAAGCCGGTGACGCCGGAAAAGAACACTTCCTTCGACTCAACAATTAAAGGTATGCCAAGAATCACCCCGGCTAGGTTGAGCTTGTCCGGTATTATTTTATATTTCAAATCAATCAGCGCTGCCGGTATTAACAGCGAAAACAATACCACTGCCCGCAGGGCAGCCAGGGTTAAACCGTATTTTGTTACGGCCAGGACGAACAACGGATACCGGGGAGATATTTTGCAGCCGCAGTAACGGCATTTTCTATTTAACGCCAGGTAACTGATTAAAGGTATTAAGTCAACAAACCGGAGGGTGTTCGCACAGGAAGGACAATAAGACGGCGGAAAAACCACCGATTTCCCCCGTGGAATTCGATAAATGCACACATTAAGAAAGCTACCCACGCACGCTCCGGTTAAAAAAACCAGGCTCAACCACAAATACTCCATCATCTACTCCATTCCATTATATGAACGATTCTTCCCCAGGGGCATTTCGATCGACCATCTTGCATTAAAAGCGGGTGGAGTTACCTCAAATTGACAACATTTTATACGCTAATGACCAAAAACCCCCCGTAACAATGCCAAAGTGGAAAAATAATTTTCTACAAATGTTTTTCGCGCTGCCTGACGGGGTTGTTGTCAACAATATGGAAGGCTTGAAACTGTTTGCCTAACCCATCAGCTCAAAGTATCTCTTTTCAGCCAACCGTATTACCACCAGGTAAAGCAAAAGGCCCAGCAACAGGAAGACTGCCAATAGAAACAAGTAGACCAGGGAAGGTAGCAATCCGTAATAAATCATGGCGGCGCCTGCCAAGCCCATTACCCCAAACACGGGAAGGCTGGCTAAAAAGCCTAAAAAGCCGTTGAAGCCTTTGATCGCTCTCTGCGGGTCGGTCCAGTCCAGATTAGGCCGCAAAAGGTCGACAATCAAGCCAATCCCGGCAAAAGGCAAAGATCCGGCTGCACCTAGGATAAATATCAAAAACAAGTCCATAGCAGGCAACTTGAAAGCGATATAAATGACCGATGTAATCAATAGCGCCCCGGCGG
>JALHFC010000329.1 GCA_022839445.1 Pelotomaculum sp. | reverse complement strand
TGTTTTTTCTAACGGAATACCGGTATCCTGGTCCCTTGGATCGATGCTTTCTACTTTTGGCGACCCCGACAGGCTATCGTCATAATTTAACACCAGCGCGTAAAAAGCATTGCTGAGATCACTTTCCCGGTTTAAATTATCCGTTACAGTCAAAGCCCATGAGTACACTTTGCCCTTTTCCAGTTCCGACCTGAATTCGGGTCCTTGCAGCAATGTCCGGTTTTGTTTTTCAAAGGGCTGACCGTACTCGGCCCGGTAAACCGAATACCCCTGGAAATCGGCCCTGGCGCAGGGGTTCCACTGAATCCATATATTTGAATTCTCCTCTACAGCCGTAATGCCGTTCGGCGGCAGGGGCTTTTCATTACATTATTTACTTCATCCTTAAGCTGCATGGCAGGGGGAACCGTCCACTCGTACTGGTAGCCCCGGCTGTCTTGTTCAGTTCGCATCAGGGTGTTGGGAATAAGTTTCCCATTTACGCGGCAAATGAAGGTGGATGGATTAATTTGGTCCAGGTTATAAGGATAATTCACGGCAATCACCGGGGTCCTGGTATCCAGCGCGCTACCGTTAACCGGGCTAATAGAAAAGTTATATGTGGTTTTTTCATCCGCCGGAATATCGATCAAGCCGGAAAAACCCCCGTCTGCGGCAGTATTTATCGCCACATACTTGGCCTGGGGCACAAGCATTTCGCTCTTACCCCCCTCGCCGCCATCCCTGCTTACTATAAGCGGTTGCAACGTATTTCTGACGATCAACGCCCCGTCGTCCATGAGCAGCATTTCCGTTTGTCCATCTTGTGCTCTGTCAAGATTATAACCGGGATACATTGCCGAGTTAGTGAACATCATAGCCGATTTTTTTTGTTTTTTATCACTATTGTCCAAATATTTTATGGTGTAATTGAAACCTTTTCTAAGGACAAAACCGACTCCCATGGACCCCAGGGCGGCGTCAACTGTCTGGTCAACCCCGAAACCTGCAATTTTTTCAATCGCCAAACCAACCCGGGGGCTTAAATTGGCAGTGTAAGCGTGGAACTCTTTTTCGATCAGGGTCATCATGGGTTTGGGCCCGTCCAAGCCGTTTTCCCCCAGGGCCACGGCATAACCACTGACAAGCCTGTCTTTCATCCCTACCTTCATGCAAGCTCCGTTGGCAAACCATATCTCCACTCTGTAACCCTGCCAAAAGTTATCGTCTGCCCCATAGCGCATTGATATCCTTTGTAAAACCGGATTGAATCCGGCCCAAGGGTGTCGCTGATACTTACATCCCCGACCACATCATTTACAACCGCATATGCTATGTCCAGTTTGGCCAGCGGGCTGTCGCTGTTCCACATTTCTACTCCCGCGAGATAAACAGTTACATAATCCCGGATATATTTCTGCATCCAGCCGCAACTGCCCAGATCAACATTTGCTCTAAAATATGCCGTCCCGTAACTGTCTGTATAGGGATTACTCGATTCATAACCGCCGTTTTGTCCTTTTATCCGGACATTAACATCTTCCAACGGTATCCATTCCACATACTTTTTCAGTTTATTTACGACCGGTTCCTTAACGGTGGCCATTACAATACCCCCGGCGCCCGATCCCAGTTTAACCTCTTTGCTCTTATATACAGTAATGTTGAACTGGAAGTCATCGGACAAGTGGGTTGTTCCCGACCCCG
>JALHFC010000328.1 GCA_022839445.1 Pelotomaculum sp. | reverse complement strand
TTCACCGGGACCGAGACAGCCTGCAATTCTTTTAACTGAAAAGCCATTTCCACCCGGTGCTCCCACTCTTCGCCCAGGCCGATGATCCCTCCTGAACAAATCTTCAGTCCGGCGTCTTTTGCCGAGCGAATGGTTTCCACCCTTTCCCGGAAGGAGTGGGTGGCGCATATTCTGGGGTAGTAGCTGCAGGAGGTCTCGATATTGTGGTGATACATGGTCACCCCGGCTTCTTTTAAGCGCAACGCTTTATCGTAGTCGATGATCCCCAGCGAAGCGCACAGGCTTAAGCCCGTTTTGTTTCTCAGGGTTTTATATATATTAAGAACCTTTTCAAAACATTGGTGCGGTATCGTCCCGACTGGGCGCAAAATGCGCAGTCCTCGGAACAGCGGCCGGACTTTGCGTTCATGATCGAGCAGATGTCCACCCTGTTGCCGTGAAAATGACGGGTCACCTTTAAGGCTGCCAGGAAAAGCTCGTTTAACCGGTCGTCCTCCAGTTCACCCAAAGCCAGAGCTTCGTTATACGTTAACTCCCTGCCGGAGATCAATCTTTCAGCCAGTTGGCTAAGCATTAGCCCACCTCCCCGGTCACTTTGGCTATGGCGCAACGGGTAATATCAAGTACCCGGCCCAGTTCCGGAATGGTCATTGACAGCACCGGCATCAGCACGATCACATTGTCCAGGGGGCGGAGCGCCAGGCCGTTTTTTCTAGCCTCCAGGATCACCCTGTGGCCTATGTTATCCTCCCGGGGGTAGGGCTTTTTTGTTTCCTTGTCCTCCACCAGTTCAATCCCCACCATCATCCCCTTTTGCCTTATATCACCAACGTGGTCAAGTTGAGCAAATTTTTTCAAACCTTGCTCCAGAAATAAAATTTTTTCATCAAGGTCTTCGAGCACTTTCTCATCCTCAAACAATTTGATATTAGCCAGGGCGGCGGCGCAGGCTACCGGGTTTCCGGTATAGGTGTGGCCGTGAAAGAATGTTTTGCATTCCCGGTGTTTTCCCAGAAAAGCTCGGTAAACCTCATCAGTGGTCAGGGTGGCGGCCAAAGGAAGGTAGCCCCCGGTGATGCCCTTGGCCAGGCACATCAGGTCCGGAGACACTTCCTCGTGCCGGCAGGCGAACATTTTCCCCGTGCGGCCGAACCCCACGGCAACTTCATCGGCGATGAGCA
>JALHFC010000098.1 GCA_022839445.1 Pelotomaculum sp. | reverse complement strand
TTTTCAGTGGTCTCGGACGGGGTTGTTGTCAACCTTTGATGCCTTTGGGGCATGTGTCTGGTAAATCACGGATAAATAGCTTTAGAACTTCGGGCGGTACTTCCATCAGGCGCAGGCGGGCGGCGCCCAGGCTGTCACGGGGATCTAGGGCCATCCGCAAACCCTTGACTAGGGCGGCGGGCTTTACTTTTCCCGGAACATCCATGGCCGCGTCGCAAACACCACAAAGGATGCAGGTAACCGGGCTTTCCAGTTTTCTAGACGCTTCCGGATCCATGTTCCCGCTGTAATCTTCGCGGGTGACTAACCAGGGTACAACTGCTTTTAAGGATTCAAAAAAGGGCTCCAGGTCCACTACCAGATCTTTTACCTGCCGGAAACGGGGTAGGGGTTCCAGGGTAATGCGCCCGCTATCACCGGCTACGTTTCGAATTAAAGTTTGGCAAGCCAAGCCGGGGACACCGTTTATGCAAACGGCACAGGAGCCGCAAATGGCGCTACGGCAGGAACGGCGAAAGGAAAGACCGGGGTCCTGCCGCCAGGCCCTGAGCATAGCGTCTAATAGCGTTTGATGTCCTTTCACCGCAACCATATATTTTTGGAAGTACGGCTCGCGGTCCACCTCCGGGTTAAAGCGGTTTATGTTCAATACCACATCCATATCAGTATCCCCTTTCTTGCGGCGTGTAGCGGGTGATTTGCAACGGCCCGTCACTGAATTCCGGACCGGCTTCGCCCCGGCGCGCAAACGTGTGACAGAGCCAGCGCCGGTCATCCCGCTGCGGGTAATCCAGCCTATAGTGGGCGCCCCGGCTTTCGGTGCGGCGAAGCGCTCCCCCGGCGATAACCTGGCACAAATCTAAAAGATAACCCAGTTCAAGATAGTCCATCAGGTCGTAGTTGAAGGGTTGTTTTGCCGCGCGAGGCGTGCACCTTTTGTAGCGCTCCTTTAATCCGGCTAGCCGTTTGACGGCGTCTTCCAGCTCGCTGCCCACTCTGAATACGCCCACCTGGCGGGTCATGATCCCGGTCGCTTCTTGCCGGATTCGAAAAACGTCATCGTCACCGGCGCCCTGCTCTTTCCCGGCAAAGATGGATTCCCATGATTCCCTGCTACAAGCAATAGTTTCCCCGGAAAGTACCGGCCAGGACAAATGGCCGGCCAATTCAGCAGCCTTTCGCCCGGCCCGGCGGCCGAAAACCACTGTTTCCAGCAGGGAGTTGCCACCTAACCGGTTGGCCCCGTGCACGCTGACATTGGCCGACTCACCGGCAGCCATAAGACCGGACAAGCTACTCACGCCCCATATGTCGGTTCGTATCCCGCCCATGCTGTAGTGCTGCGCCGGCTCTACCGGTACCGGTTCCTTCGCGGGATTGACACCGGCGTAGCGGATGGCCAGGTCCTTGACCTGGGGCAATCGCTCCGCCACTAGGGTTTCACCCAGGTGGGTCAGGTCCAGATGCACGTACTGCCCGTCAATTCCCCTGCCTTCCTTTATTTCCTGGAAAATGGCCCGTGCAACCAGGTCCCGCGGCGCCAGTTCCATCTTCTGGGGCGCATACCCGGCCATGAAGCGTTCCCCGCCGGCATTGCGCAGGTAACCGCCCTCTCCCCGCGCGGCCTCGGAAACAAGGAGGTTGGCGCCATAAAGGGTAGTGGGGTGAAACTGAACAAACTCCATATCTGATAGAGTAGCCCCCGCCCGGTAAGCTATGGCCATACCGTCTCCCGTGCTGGAGTGGGCGTTGGTCGTCTTAGCAAAGGCCCGGCCGTAACCACCCGTCGCCAGGATCACTACCTTGCTGCGAATTACCTCCAACTTCGCCCGGGCCAAGTCATAGACCAGCGCCCCGGCTACCTGGCCGTCCTCCACCAGCAAATCAACCAGGCTCCGTTCGGGGTAAATTTTGATCCCCCTTTGAAGCGCCCTTTCATACAGGGTGTGCAGTACCACGTGCCCGGAAAAGTCGGCGGCAAAGCAGGCCCTGGGGAAACTGGCGCCGCCCAGCGGCCGCTGGGCGATACCGCCGGCGGAATCGCGGGTCCATGGCACACCCATCCGCTCCAGTTCTAGAATCACTTCCGGCCCTTCGGAACAGAGCACTTCTATGGCATCCTGGTCGCCCAGGTAATCGCTCCCCTTTACTGTATCGAAAATATGAGCCTCAATGCTGTCGCCTTCCCCCATCACGGAGTTAAAGCCCCCTTGCGCCGCCCCGCTGTGGGAGCGGGTGGGGTAGATCTTGCTCAATACCGCCACACCGGCCTTTTCGGAAGCAGACAGGGCCGCCATCAGACCGGCCAGACCGCCGCCCACTACCAACACCTCGTGGATTAACATATAATTAACCACCTGGCTTCTAAAACCTGTTTAACAGGTTCTCACCCGTTCGACAAACGGGGGGTAACATCACAGGATTTATAGGGTTTAAGCTGCTTGGTTGCTAGTTATCGCCGGTGCTCTAGGTGGGTGGTTTATAACCGCCGCCAGGGTTAAACCCGGGAGGGGTTTGACCCCCCCCTTTAATTAAAGTGCCCGGTCTAAAAAATTGTTTTCCTACCACCTATTGCGCCTTACGTCCGTACCCGGTTATGCAGCATATTCTTGGAAACCGCAAATGCCCACACAAAGGCGCAACTCCGTCCTGTAATGTTAACGAAAAAACCAGGCCCGCACCGCCTTTCTTTTTATAGTTATAATTTTGGATCGGCCAACATCATACCTAATAATTATACCAGAAAATTTATTCTTACAAGGACAATTTAATATCGAAGGGTTGATAACAACTCCATCCCCTTGTCAATGTCGTGAGTGCGTAAACCTACCCGGTTTTTTTGTAATCATTAACCAGGAAATTGGCAGAGAATAGAGAATAAAGAATAAATAAAGGCAGGAGAAAAGGGGGTGAAAAACATCCCGATCAATCTTTAGCCTGCAGGCTATTTTTTAGAGATTGATATGGGTGGTAAACTTTTTGGTCGAGAAACAAAATGCTTTCCTTTAAACCTAGTGAAGTGGCGCAGATAGGTATGGGTATTGAAAAAAACGGTATGGCATTTTACAAATGTGAGGATCGATTCTAAATATTTAAGGCAACTTAGCCAAATGCTCCCCCAAAGGGATATTCTCAGAGGGGGATTTTTCTAAATGGCGTGGCAAGCAAAATGAAAAAAGAGGGGGCGGTATGAATGAAATGCCATAAACATTATTCAAAGTATTCCTTTGCAATAGTCATCTTCATGTTCTTATTTGTTTTGACTGGTTTTTTAACCGGCTGTAATACACAAAAAAATACAAGGCCATTGATGGAGGAAAAAATATTTGAAGGCGGCTCGGCATATAAAACCGGTGCGGATGCTTATTGGGCGCTTAGTCTGCGGGGTACCTGGCGTGAGATGGGACGCCAGTACGGAGGGCTTGTTAAAGATGACTTGCAAGGGTTTTACAAGGATATCTCAGAAGATGTGACAAACCGGGGAATGGATTACCTTGCGCAGCTTGAAAATGCCAAAGGTTTGGCTTCCACCTTAAACCCGGAGTTAAATGAATTATTAATAGGTATGTCTGAAACATCAGGACTCAGTATGGATGAAGTGTTAATATTAAATGCAGGGATGCTAAACCTTTCTGGTTTGGCCCTGGGGGGAGAGGAACCCAGGTCTTGTAGCGGTCTAGCGGTCTGGGGCGAGTTTACACCGGACGGCAACCTAATCTTTGGCAGGAACTGGGATATCGATAGGGAATCAATGAAAAAATATATGAAATACCTGTCCGTAGTGGTATTCAACCCTGACTCGGGCTATAGCTTAGCTAATGTCCATCCCCTGGGGAATGTTTATCTGGAAACCGGCATGAATGATCAGGGACTGTTTATTGAACTAAATAATGGGTCGCTGTCCGATCCTCAATACATAGATGACCGCGAAAATACCGTTTCCGTGCTTTCCACCGCCCTTAACCAGTGCGGCACGATTGGTGAAGCGGCAAAATATTTAGCCGGCATCCCTGCCGACCTTTCCTATGCCCTTCAGGTGGCAGATGCCGAAAATTGTGTTTCCGTTGAAAGACCAACATTTGGCGCCCGGGTGCGGGAAGCTGAACAAGACGGCGTTCTCGCGGCCTATAATAATTTTATTCCCCCGTACCCTAAAGAATGGGAAGGCAAGGTAATTGATCCCCTTGCGCCTGAGCTAGATCCCCGTTATCAAAATCTTATAAAGCTGGCTAATTCCGAAAAATTCTTTGGTAAGTTGGATATAAACAGCATGAAAGACCTTATGGATATTGAAGTAAAAAATGGTGGGGCCGTTCACCGGGGCACAGTATATCAAGTAATTGCCTCGCCTAGGGAACTTACTCTTTGGATACGTGGTTTAGATTATGCCGGGTGGCAGGAAATCAACTTAAAAAACCTGTTTACTAAAAAGTAACGACTTTGTACAGGGGCAGCACGGGGGGACGGTTCTTTTGGGCAGCACGGGGGGACGGTTCTTTTGTGCTGCCGGTGTGGGGGTAGGAAGGCGTCAAGGCACGGGGGGGGCGGTTCTTCTGTGTTGCCGGTATGAGGACGGGAAGGCTCCAAAAGTAGCAAGGGGAAAAAGCCGCTTAGAGCTTAGTGTGGATAAACGGCCAATTAT